>JBGAHN010000004.1:0-87531 GCA_044226145.1 Labilithrix sp.
CGGTGCGCGCGAACGCCGACGCGGTGGTCGTCGAGCGGTCGTTCCAGGGCGTCGACCACCCGGTGCCCGCGGCGTTCGCCGAAGGGCTCTATTTGAAGGCGCTCGTCGTTCGTGTCGAGCCTCGTTCGCCCCGGCCGCAGGAGCCGCAGGAGCCGACCGCGCGCACCGAGTCGCCATCGTGAGGCCGCTCGCGTCGCTCGACGCCGACGTGGCGCGACGCCTGCGCGGCGTGCTCTTCGATCTCGACGACACGCTCCTCACGCACGGCGTGCTCACGCGCGGGGCGTACGATGCGCTCTGGGATCTCCACGACGCGGGGCTCCGCCTCGTGGCCGTGACGGGGCGGCCGAGCGCGTGGGGCGAGCTCGTGGCGCGGCAATGGCCGGTCGACGGCGCCATCGCGGAGAACGGCGCCGTTCACATCGTGCGTGCCGGCAAAGCGGTGAAGGTGTCGCTCGACGGCGAGCCGGCGGCGATTTCGCATCGGCGGGCGAAGCTCGACGCGTTGGTGGGCGAGGTCGCGCGTGTGGTTCCTCGCGCGAAGCTCGCGGACGACCACCAAGGTCGTCGGTCGGACGTGGCGTGGGACGTCGGCGAGCACGAGACGTTGCCGGAAGAGGACATCGCGGCGATCGTGCGCGAGGCCGTTCGCGCGGGGGCACGAACGACGCGCTCGTCGGTGCACTTGCACGCGACGTTCGAGCGCGACGACAAAGCCTCGGGGGCCGTTCGGTTCCTGCACGATCGCTTCGGAGAAGACGTGTCGAGCGCGCTCGGTCGTTACGCCTTCGTCGGCGACAGTGGCAACGATGCCCCTTGTTTTTCGGCATTTTTCGCGACCTTCGGCGTCGCGAACGTGCGCGCGTTCGTGCCGTCGCTCAGCGTTCCTCCGCGCTGGATCGCGCCCGGCGAGCGTGGTGAAGGCTTCGCGGAGATCGCGCATGCCATCCTCGCGCTTCGCGGCGGCACGCGCGCGTAGGTCGGCCGTGTCGGTTCAGAGGCAGGCCGACTTTCCTCGCGACACGATCTGACAGTTCCACGCGTCGTTCGCACATTCGCAGCGCCACCCGATCGAGGGGCCCCGAGTTCCGGAAGGACAGGGATCGATGCTTTGCGCGTCGCATGCGGGGATCTCACCGTCGCATGCACCATCCGGGAGGTCGGCTTGGCGTCGGCTGTCTCCCCACTCGGGCGGATTCGAGCCGTCACGCATCGGACATACGGGAACCGCCGCGTCCGTCGAGTTGGCATCCGCTCCTCCGTCCTCACCGAGCGAGGTCGTTTCGCCGGCTCCACAAGCCGCGACGAGCATCGCATTCGAGAGGGCGAGCCACGGCCACCGACGAAACCAACGAGCCTGCTTCATTTTGCGATGCATCGTCATCGAAACCTCCCCCACTCGGTGGCCGCCGCGCGGCGAATACGTTCTACCAAGAGTCGCACGAACCGCCACCACCGGAGCTTTCGCCGTCGCTGCCGTCGCCGCTTCCCGGTGTTTTTTTCGTCGGCGATGAGAAAACGCGCTCACGCCCCCCAAATGCAGGGCAGGCAGACGGTTTTTGCGTGTCGAGGTAGCGATGAAAAAGGTCCTTTCTTCGTATGACGTTGGCGTTGATTTCGGGAGCGTCGGGGCCGGGCCGCGGGCGTCGCGCCGTCGCCTCGGTGCGTTTGGCCATCGTGCCGCGTGCCTGCGCCTCCTTCGTGCCGTTCCGATGGCCTTGGCGTTGACCGGTGTGGGATTCGTCGGCGCTTGTTCGGGAGGAGCGAATCAGGGACTGGGTTCGGACCCGGACGCGGGGCCTGGAGAATCGAAGGCGGATGCATCGACGACGCCGTCGAACGTGTCGAGTCGTGCCGAGCAAGAGAACGATGCGTGCCCGTCCTCCCCCGAAAACCTACGGGGAACCGCTGGCGTCGGCGCGGCGTGCTCGACGTACTCGGATTGCCGACCCTCGTGCTGCGGGTGCGACGCAAGTTCGGGTTCGTACCTCGCGGCGGCGTGCGTCGACGGAAGGTGCGCGGACAAATCCGACGCTTGCTATTTCGGCAAGAGCGATTCGTTCTGCCCCGGTGAAACCGGTGGTTCGAACGATGGCCATCCTCCCGATGGGCGAGATTCCGGGAACGATGGACAGGGCGACGTCGGTCCGGGCGGCGGCGGTACGACCATTTGCACGGATGGCTATGGCTCCGACTGCTCCGGAACGAATGAGAAATGGACGGGAACGCAATGCTGCGTCTCCAACGTGACGACGTGCGTCGATGGCTATGGCTCCGACTGCACAGGTACGGGCGAGCATTGGACGGGCAAACAGTGTTGCGTCGAAGCGAGCCTTTGCGTCGATGGCTATGGCTCCGACTGCTCGGGGACGGGCGAGCATTGGACGGGCAAGCAGTGTTGCGTCGAAGCGAGCGTTTGTGTCGACGGCTATGGCTCCGACTGCTCTGGAACTGGAGAACATTGGACGGGTAAGCAATGCTGCTTGTCCGGGAAAAACGTCATTTGCACGGACGGCTATGGCTCCGATTGCACCGGTACGGGAGAGCATTGGACGGGCAAGCAGTGTTGTGTCGAGAACGTCACCCAATGCGTGGACGGGTATTCTTCTTCGTGCCAAGGGGCCGGCGAGCATTGGACGGGCAAGCAATGCTGCCTATGAAAGAGCGCATTGGAGAGTCGACGGTTGAGCGAGGCATCCCGCTCGGCGCCGGGATGTGATGCGCATGGCGCGAAACTAGGCGGAGCGGGAATTCGTCGGCCGTTGCTCCGTCCCGTGACGTACCTGCGAAGGGTGGCTCAGAAGCGGCCCATCAGCGGATCCGGTCGAGGTGGCTTCTTGAACGCGCGATCGGACGCGGAGGATGATGGGCTCGGCGTGACTTCGGAAGGCTCGGAGCGGGGAGCTTCGGAGGAAGGCGTCGCCGGAGTGACCTCGAGCGAAGAGGCGACGTCGAGCGAAGAGGCGACGTCGAGCGGGTGGACCGCTGCGCTCGTCGTCGAACGCGAGGCCGACGGCTCGTCGATCAGCGCCGACGACGCACCCAGCATGAGGAGCAACGCGACGAGCACCACCGCCGCGAGCGCGACCCAAGGCTTCACGGACGTCGTCGGAGGTACCCACGCCTTTCGCAACGGATAGGGCGCCGACGTCGGAGGGACCACGGAGGTGCTCGTGGTGAGAGGAAGTGTCGTCGCGGGAGGCGCCGTTTCGAATGCAGGAAGGGGAAGCGTCGTCGGCCTCGTCTGCACGGCGGAATGGAGCTCCTGTTGCATGGCACGCGCGGAAGCGACGCGCGAAGCCACGTCGTGCGCCAATGCGCGATCGAGTGCCTGCGCGAGCCGCGGTGGGATTTCTGGAGCCATCGTTCGTACGGGCGGAAGCCGCATCGCGGCGATTTCGAAGACGGTTCCGCGAAAGCCCGCGCGTCGACGTGGCGGTGAGCCTGTCAGCGCCGTGAAGAGCAGCGCACCGACGGACCAGAGATCCGAGTGCGGTCCGGTGGCTTCTCGATCCCCGAACGCTTGCTCCGGCGCCATGAAATTGAGCGTTCCCATCACCGAGCCGTCGATGGTTCGGACGTTGCGCATCGCGTCCCGCGCGATGCCGAAGTCGAGTAGCTTCACCTCGCCTTTGCGGGTGAGCATCACGTTCTCGGGCTTGACGTCCCGATGCACGATGCCGACGGCGTGCGCCGCGTCCAGGACGTCGAGCACGTGATGGGCGATCCACACGGCCTCGTTGATCCCGAGTGGACCGCGTCGCTCCACGCGTTCTGCCAGCGTCTCGCCTTCGAGGAGCTCCATGACGAGGTACGACACGCCCTCGTCGGTCACGCCGTCGTCGAGCACACGCACGACGTTGGGATGCCGGACGCGGTTGGCGGCTTGGCCTTCCAAGACGAACCGAGCCGCGAGCTCCCGATCGATCCCGGCGCGAAGCATCTTGATGGCGACACGGTATCCGTTGCGGTGCGTGGCCTCGTAGACGGAGGCCATCCCGCCGCTGCCGATGAGGCGTTCGATGCGCCACTTGCCGGAGACCCAACCCGGTTCTGCTCCCTTGCCGTCCGTGATCGGCGATTGGGGAGCCGCGGATGGGGATGGATTGGTTCGAACCATCGTCGTTGAAGACGCGCGGTCGTGCCGTGGGTCGCACGCCCGAGCGCGTCGTAAGGAAAATTCGGGAAAACCGCGGTGAAAACACAAAGAGACGAGGTCCGAAGGGGGCCCTGTCGCTCCTTTGAAAGAAATCGTTGCGACAAACGACGAGCGCATGCGTCTACGGGCGGTGAGAGACGAGGTGTCGTCGACACCACGCCGGAGGAAACATGGGATCGAACATGAAGAAGATGGTTTTCGGGGTCGTCATGGTCGGCTGCTTGACCGTTGCGCTCGCGGCACGCGAGCCGGTCGCTCAGGCCAAAGACGAATACGGCAAGTGCAGCGGCGAGTCGGACTGCCACCCGGGCGTCAAGTGCAAGGGAGGCATGTGCGCGGACGGCTTTGGTGCCAAATGTGATTGGGATTCCGATTGCGGTGCGGCGAAATGCAAGAATGGTAAATGCGCCACGGCCCCCGACGGAGCGTGCTCGTTCGACAACGACTGCGGCAACGGTGGCAAGTGTTACATGAACAAGTGCAAATGGTGAGCGACTGACTCGAGCTCGGGGCGTCATGTCCGCCGAGAGCTCTCCGTGGTCGCCACGTGCCGCCGTCGTGCGGCCGGCGACGAAGTTCGTGATTCGTAGTTTCGAACGTGAATGAATAAAAAGGTGAGGCGATGCTGTTCAACGATGCGTATGTCCGTATTTTGGCAAAAGGTGTTCTCGAATCGGGGGAAGAGCTCCTCGGTCAGACCGTGGTGGCCTACAAGCCCTGGTGGGCTTTCGGGCTCATTCGGAGTCAGTCCTTGCTCTTGGCGACGAGCGCTCGGCTCGTCCTGCTCGAGTTTCGCTACCGGATCTTCAGCCCGATGGATCAGGATCTGAGGGAGGTCGACTCGTTTGCCTGGTCGAACGTTCAAGAAGTGAAGGTCAAGGGGCTGTTGAAGAAGAAGCTCCGACTGAGCGCGACGGGGGCGCGGGGGCCGGTTCGCATGACGCGTGGAATTCCGAGTCCTATGTTCCTCTCTCCGATGAAGAACAACTTGGCGGGAGCGCGCTCCGTCGCCTCGACGTTCGATCGCTCGCGGAGCCAGGCACTTCCTGCGGGCGCCTATGGTCAACCGCAGCTCCCTGCGGCCGCGGCGATGCCTGGCGGGGTTTACTCGCGGAGTTGAGCGAGGATACGAGTTCTCGTGCGTCCGTGGGGTGAAGGAATTCCCCGTATTTCGTCCCGCACGGGAATGGCCAATTCGGTGGGATTCATTCCTCGTCGTCCGACGGCGGCTCGTCCGTGGAGGGCGATGGACTCGCAGACGGCCCCTCGTGAACGCGAGCTTCGTCGAGCATCCGCCCGAGACTGACGTCGAGCCGGCTCAAGAGGAGCCCCGCGAGCTCGCGGAACTCCGTCACGCCGAAATCTCCGTGCTGAAGGAGGTGGACGCGACTTCGCTCGAAGAGCTTCTCACGAATCTGCACGAGCCATCGCGCGGCGGTGGCCCTGTGCACGCGGAAAATCACACCGAGCTCGTCGATCGACGAGCCTTCGAGCACGCTCAACCGAAGAATGGTCCGCTCGCGCGTCTCGAGCTCGGAGAGCGCCTGCTGGAACGCCTTCTTGAACGCGTCCGCGTGCGTGCTGCGCACCTGGGCCAGATCCATGTCGTGGGCGACGAAATCGCAGGCGAGATCTTCGATGTCCAACGGACTGTGACGATCCGAATGATCGCGACGGGCCAGGCTGATACGCAACCGAACCGCCACCAGCCGCAGCCACGACGCGATCGGAGCCCGACCGGCGTACTGGGCTAGCTTGGGCGGTGCTCCCTCGCGGCCGACGAGGACGCGTTCCAGAACGCGCTGCTTCAACTCCGACGCTTCGTCTCGTCGATCGACCCGCGGGATGGAGGTGACGACGTGACCGATCCGTGCGTCGAGCTCACGGAGGCACTTGGCGTCTTGGACGACGCAGCCGAGGGCCAGCAAGACGTCGGCCGCGTGGAGCGACCCGAGCGCGTCCTCGTCGGCCGTCCCCACGGTCTTCGTCACGTGCTCGGCGAACGCCTCGTCCGTCACCGCGGTGAGCCACGGGTAGATCGATCGCGCCTCGGCGAGGCGCTCGGCCAGGGCGCCTTCGATGGATAGCTTCCGTTCGTCGGCCACGATCAAACCGCTATCATGCGAGCGACCCCGTGGAAAACGGTCCCGTTTGCCCCTCCGAAAGCGAGGTTCTTTTTGCTCTCGATCCGGCCGCGCCCGCGGAGGTCCACGAGCAGCTTTGCCTTCATTTGAGCGAATGCACGGATTGCCGATCGCTCGTCGCGGGCCTCGCGCGCGATCGCATGCGAGAGGCGCCTCCGCCGGATCGGACCGGTCGGGCGCCGCAGCCGGGCGATCGTGTCGGCCCGTACCGATTGACCCATCGCATCGGGCAGGGCGGCGTGTCGACGGTGTGGCGAGCGACTCATCCCCATGGCCACGACGTCGCGCTCAAGTGGCTCACCAGCGCGGACGTGCAAGCCCGGAGGCGTATGCGGCGCGAGGCGATGGTCGCGATGCGCCTGGACCATCCCCACATCTTGCGTGCTTTCGACGTCGTCGAGGACGACGCGCTCGGCGTCGTGCTCGCGATGCCCTGGCTGGACGGGACGACGCTGGAGGAGATCTTCGCGCGCGAAGGACGTCTCTCGCCGAGCCGCGCGGCGTCGTTGCTCGTGCCGGTGCTCGAGGCGTTGGCCTACGCGCACGCGCAAGGCGTGGTGCACCGCGATCTCACGCCTCGCAACGTGATGGTCACGAAGGATCACGTGTGGGTCTTGGACTTCGGAGTCGCGCGGCTCGTCGACCACGCGATGTTCGAGGGCTCGACGATCACGCGCACGGGCGACGTCCTCGGAACGCCGCGGTACATGGCCCCGGAACAGGTCTTCGGCGAACGTGACGTCGACGCGCGGGCCGACGTCTGGGCGGCTTCGCTGCTCGCGTATCGCGCGCTCGCGGGGATCTCGCCCGTGGTGGGCAGCTCGCTCGGCGAGATCTTGCGATTCCACACGCACGGGACCATGGCTCCCATCGCCGAGCCCACCCCGCCGGCCTTGGTCGCGACCATCATGCACGGCCTCGAGCGTGAGCGGGCCGCTCGCCCGCCGACGACCGAACCTCTCCGTCGCGCGCTCGCCGTTCATCGTGGCGCATAGCGAGAGCCGGAAGAAGCGCTCGAAGCCGTCGATCCTTTCTCTCGTCGTCCGATTTCGATGCGACTCGTCGGAATTTGGATCGTCGATGGGAGGTATGAGTTCCTCTCGCCCCGACGACTCCCTCGCCGGATCCGTCCTGCTCACGCCACGTGTCTCTCGCCCGAGCCCGTTCGGCGGAGGCGAGCGTCGTGGTAAGATCGCCCGAATCGTGCGGGAAAATCCGTCCAGCGCCGCAAGGAACACCTCCTCCGTCGAGCGCCGCCGGCTCGTCGTGCTCGTCGGGAGGACGTGATGCGACGTGGTTCCTTCGCGTGCGCGGCATCGGTTTTCGTGTGTCTCGCGTGCTCGACTCTGATCCCCTTCGTGGCTCACGCGAGCGATCCGATGGCCGAGCAACTCTATCAAGACGGCCGCAGGGCCGTGGAAGCCAAAGATTGGGCGACCGCGTGCGCCAAGTTCCGCGAGAGCTACGGTCGCGAGGCGGCTCCCGGCACGCTGCTCAACCTCGCGAACTGCGAAGAAATGCGAGGGGAGCTCGCGCAGGCCATGAATCATTTCCAAGCGGCTGCGGGGTCGCTCCGAGCGGGGGACAGTCGCATCGCTTACGCGAACCAGCGCGCGGTCGCCCTCGCGCGCCGCGTTCCGAAGCTCACGCTCGTGTTGCAAAACTCGTCTGCGGAGGGAACCACCGTCGAGCGTGACGGTGCGAAGGTCGAAGGCGGCACGTTCGGAATTCCCGTGCCGGTCGATCCCGGCGACCACGTCATCCTCGTGCGCGCGCCGGGCCGTTTGGAGGTTCGAAGCTCCGTGCGCCTCGAGGAAGGCGAGTCGCGTACGATCGAGCTGATCTCTGGCGTGCCGGTGCCCGCGGAGCCCGCCCGCGCGAAGGAAGAAGAGGTGGTGACGCCGCCCGTTGCCAGCGTGCCGCCGCCGATCGAACCTTCGCCGGAACCCCTCGCGATCGATCGAGGATCGTCGTCCGTGCGTACGCTCGGCTTCGTGAGCCTCGGAGTTGGCGTCGCCGGGATCGGGCTCGGTATCGCCGGAGGGGTGATGGTGCTCGATGCCAAGGGCGTCGTCGACGAGCACTGCAGGCCCGACTGCGACACCGAAGGTGCCACCGCGCAACGCACTGGGCGCACCTGGTCGACGATAAGTACCGTGAGCACGGTTGGTGGCCTCGTGGCGGTGGGGGCGGGCCTGAGCATGATCCTTCTTGCTCCGAAATCCCGCTCCGTCGCGGTGGGAGCGACGCCGCTCGTGGGCGGCATGGCGTTGGGCGCGTCGGGGACGTTCTGAGTGCCGGACCGTTGGCGGAAGCGGTGATGCTCGGGGTGAAAAACGGTGCGACAAAAGACGTGGACGCCCGTCCATGACCATAGGAGTCACGGGCGCGTAGAAAGAGAACCACGGGTATGAAAGCACGAGCTTCGCGATTCTTCTTGGTCGGGACGTTGAGCCTTGCGGGGTGTGCCTCCTTGCTCGGCGCGGATTTCGATCACAAGTCGCAAGAGAACGCTGCGTCCGACGGTGGAGCGGAGGGGAAGGACTCCGGCGGCGTCCTCTGCCCGAGTGGAAGTACGGATTGCGATGGAGATGGCCAATGCGAGACCAGGCTCGCGAGCGATCCCGACCACTGCGGTACGTGCGTGACGAAATGCGGCGAGGGCCTCGTGTGCAGCGAGCTCGGTTGCGTCGACGAGTGCCCTTCGGGGCTGTCGAAGTGTGGTCGCTCCTGCATCGATACGCAGTCCGACGAATCTCGTTGCGGGGGGTGCGATGCTCCCCCTTGTGCCGTGCCGGCCAACGGCAAAGCCGTCTGTCACGCGGGCCAATGCGGCCATCTTTGCGATCCCGGGTTCGAGAGCGACGGGACGAGCTGCAACAAGTCCCTGACGAGCTCCCCGCAGCTCGCCGCGGGGGACGACTGGACCTGCGGAATCGTCCTGGATGGGTCGCTCCGATGTTGGGGAGCCGGGCGCGCGGACGGTTTCACGGGGGTCAAGCCTCCGAGCGGAGCCTTCGTTCAAGTCACGATGGGTAGCTCGTTCGGATGCGCCTTGCGTTCGGACGAGAGCGTCGCCTGCTGGGGACTCGAGTACGGCGCTTCCCTCACGGATCCGTTCGTCCAAATCAGCGCGGGCGGCCACGCCACCTGTGGAGTCACGGATTCGTCCGAAATCTCATGTTGGGACGTCACTTCTTCCATTCCGAAGCCTCCGGTTGGATACAAGTTCAAGCAAGTCAGCGTGGGGTCCTCGTTCCCGTCCTTCTTTTGTGCGATCACTACCGACGACGAAGTGAAGTGTTGGGGTTCCAACAATTATGGGCAAACCGAGGCTCCGGCTGGGAAATTCGCTCAAGTAAGCGCCGGTCAATCTCATGCATGTGGCCTCACGCTCGATCGGACGATCAAGTGTTGGGGAGCCTCTCCAAAAGGACAGTCCACGGGGGGGCAATACGGACAAGTGACGCAGGCGCCCACGTCGGGCTCGTTCACGCAGATCAGCTCGGGGAGCGCTCACGCTTGCGCCGTGAGGAGCGACGGTGGCGTGGTCTGTTGGGGAGCCGTCGACGACCCGGAAGTCGCGAAGGTCGATTATCAACAAGTCAGCGCTACCCCGACCCAGGGGTCGTTCCGCAACGTCGTGGCTGGCAAGTATCATTCGTGCGCGACGAGCACCTCGGGAACGGTCCAATGTTGGGGAGGATCCCGCCAACTCGCCCAGCCTCCTTCCGACAAGTTTCTGTGAACGTTCATGTTGGAAAGAGGTCGAGTCGACGTGGGCGCGCGTCGGAGCCGGGCCCGCAGGTGGGCTCCATACCATTGGAGTATGATAAGGTTCTGAACCGATGCACGACGCGGCCGACGCCGTGAGGTTCACGCCGGACCAGATCCTCGCGGGGCGCTACCGCCTGACGCGGCCGCTCGGCGAAGGCGGTCTCGGCGTGGTCTGGGAGGCACGGCAGATCACGACCGACAAGGCGGTCGCGCTCAAGGTCTTGAAGACCCGGGAGAGTGCGGGCATCGAGCGCCTGCGCTTCGTCCGTGAAGCGCGGGTCGCGGCGGGCCTTTCGCATCGGAACATCGTCCAGGTGTTCGACTTCTGGGATCAGGAAGACGAGCCGGCTTTTCTCGTGATGGAGCTGCTCCATGGCGAGACGCTCGGAGCCGTCCTCACGCGGGGTGTTCCGCCGCTCGTCGATACCCTCGACCTCCTCTTGCCGGTCGCGAATGCGCTCGCGTTCGCGCACGCCATGGGGGTGGTGCATCGTGATCTCAAACCGGAGAACGTGTTCCTCGCGCGGGCGCTCGACGACGCGCTCGACGTCAAGGTGCTCGACTTCGGCCTCGCCAAGCCGATCACTCCCGACGCGGACATGGCGACGCTGACGAGCACGGGGGCGCTGATGGGCACGCCCTTTTACATGGCGCCCGAGCAAGTCTACGGCGAGAAGAACGTCGACGTGAGCGCGGACGTGTGGGCGTTCGGTGTCCTCCTTTACGAGTGTCTCACGGGGATGCGTCCTTTCGTCGGCGAGAATTTCGGTCAGATCTTCCGCAGCATCACGCAGACGTCGCCGCGTCCCGTGCACGAACTCGCGCCGCACGTGCCCTCGGGCTTGTCGACGATGATCGCGCGGATGCTGGCGCAGGAGGCCGGCGCTCGTCCCAGCATGAGCGAGGTCGCGTCGATGCTCGGGGCGTTCGCGCGAGGAGAAATTTCTCTGCCCACGCGACGGATCTCGTCGCAGCCGCCGGCGGCGTTGCCTTCACGGACGGTCGCGCTGTCGCCTCCAGCCATGACGGCGCGAACGGGGCCGATGACACCCCCAGCGGCGATCGCGGCGTCGACGACGACGGCATCGTCCGTGAATGCACCGGTGTCCTCGGCCACGTCGAAGAAGCGAGCGGTCGTCGCCACGATCGCCGGGAGCGGCGCTTTGATCGCCGCGCTCGTGCTCACCTTTGCTCTTCGAGGAGCTCGTGATCGGGCGAACGTCGCGCCTCCGCCGTCGGCCGCCGAGCCCGCGGCGGACGAACGGCCCGAGCGACCCGCGGTGGCTGCGTCCGCGACGGGAGGCTCCCCCAAAACGGAGCCCGCTCCCGTGACCGATTCGACGAACGACGACGTGGCCGCGCCGGAGAGCCATGCTCCGAGCGCCGCTCCTTCGGGCTCGCATGCTCCGCCGTCCGCGCGCCCGTCGTCCTCGCGCAAGGCCGAAGCCGCCGGCGGCCGCAACGGCTCCCGTTCGGGCGATCCGTTGAACGATCGTTGGTGAGAGGGAGAACGAAGGGCGCCGCCTCAGGGAGTATAGGCTTCCACGGTGGAGAGTTCGTTGGCTCCGAATCCCCCAAAGGCGAAGATTCGGCCATCGATCCCGGTGGCCGTCGCGAGCTCGGAGCGTTTGACGCTCATGCTCGCGACCGTCTTCCATTGGTTGGTCGTCGGGGCGTACGCCTCCACGGTGGACAGCACGTCCATATAGCTCTCGCCACCGATGACGAAGATTCGGCCGTCGGGGGCGGTGGCTGCCGCGAGGAATCCGCGCGCGGTGGTCATCGAGGCGACGGTCTTCCACTGGCTGGTCTTGGGGTCGTAGGACTCCACGTTGGTTAGGAAGCCGTTGTCCTCGCCACCGAAGACGAAGATGCGACCGTCGGGAGCGGTCGCTACCGCAAAGACGCCGCGCTCGGTGGTCATCGAGGCGACGGTCTTCCACTGGTTGGTGGTGGGATCATAGGCCTCCACCGTCCCGACGTGATCCGATGCCGACTTTTCGCCGCCGAAGACGAAGATGCGACCGTCGAGGGCCGTCGCCGCCGCGAGGCGACCTCTCGTGGTGGACATCGGTGCAACGGTTTTCCATTGATTGGTCTTGGGATTGTAAGCCTCCACCCTCGATATGGAGTCGTCGTTGCCGAAGACGAAGATGCGGCCGTCGGGAGCGGTGGCCGCCGCGACGATCCCCCGCGCGGTGGGCATCGGTGCAACGGTTTTCCACTGGTTGGTCTTGGGGTCATAGGCCTCCACCGTCGATAGAGGGGTGAAGCCCTTCTCGCCGCCGAAGACGAAGATGCGACCGTCGGGAGCGGTGGCCGCCGCGCAGCCGGAGCGGGGAGTCGGCATGTTCGCGACGGTTTCCCAGAAGTCGTGAGGAGGAAAGCAATGATCGCCGGAGCGGTGGAATCCGGACTTGCAAGTGAAGTCACACGTTCCGGCCTGGCACGTGGGAATGCCGTCGTTTGGCGCGGTGCAAGCTTTGGAGCAATCCCCGCAATGCGTGGGATCCGATTTCGTATCGATGCACGCCTCTCCGCAGACGGTGCGGGGGGATGCGCAAGACGAGGAGCAGACTCCGTTCGAGCAAATGAGGCCCGACGCGCACGGTTGGCAACTGGCGGACCCGCAGCCATGGGAAGGGTCGCTCTTTGCGACGCAATGTCCGTCGCAGAGCTTTCGATCGACCGCACACGCACCCGCGTCGTCGGGCGGGACGTCGGGGACGTCGCTTCCCGCGTCGCTGCTCGAGGATGGATTCGAAGGCGTTCCGCCCCCTGGCGAATTCCCGGCGGTCCCACCATCTGGATTCCCGGGCGTACCGCCGCCCGGGTAACCCGAGGGATCGTTCACGCCCGCCAGCGGGTCTGAATTGGGAATGACGCCGCCGGAACAAGCGGCTGCGACGAGCGCCAGTGTCACGGAAAGTCCAAGGAAAGGCGTTGATCGCGTGCGGCGCATGGGACGGGGCTCTTGGTTTTCTTTCGGCGGAGTGTGTCGATTCAGAACCTTCACCACCTCGTATCCCGTCGTTCGTTGGATAGGAGGTGGTTCGGGTGAGGTCATATCCCGTAAGGCTTTTTCGGACTAGCGCGACTTCAGGCTCTTGCAGGTCTCGACCGCCGTGACGATCTCTGCCGCGTTCGCGCCGGCCCCATAACACGTGAACGTCTTGCTTCCCACCGTCCTGCGAACTTCGTAGTTGTAGGTCGTGTCGTTGCCTTCGAGAGGCCTGCCTTCCCACTGCAACACGAAGCCGTTCGCGGTCTTCTCCGAAGATATCCACTTTTTGAACAACACCTCTTCGGTCTCTTTCTTCACTTCGTCGAAAGGCTTCGCCTCGTCGCTCGTGAGCTCCCGAATGAGCACCGAGAGTTTGCCTCCGTCGGCGTGGAAGCCTGCGGCTCCTCCTCGTCCGTTCGGCACGAGCGTGGCCGCGACTTTTGCCTGCAAGCCGTCGATGTTCGGGACCTCCGTGAAGCCGGGTTCGATGCCGCTCGCCTTCTCCACGGGCGCGTCGTCCGACGTCTTCCCGACGTTGTCGCTCTTGCTGCAGGCACTCAAAGCTACGGCGATGGCAGATACGACGAGGACGTCTCCAGCGAAGGAGCCGATGCGGGGCAGATAACGGTGGCGGTGGGTGATCATCTCGATTCTCCGTAGAACGCGTTGAGCCCGAAGACTCTCCATGAAGACACGACGAGACGTGTCGCTGGTCATGGACTCGAAGAGCCCGCGAGCGGGTGGTCTGTTCGGTGTTCTTGGACGCCTCGAGGGCGAGCTCGTCGCATCCAAAAATCAAAAAAGTGGAGGTGTCCCGCCTCGAACGAAAGAAGGCCATTGGGCGCGACGAGCCCTCCCTTCGAGAGGACCGTGCGAGTCAGGAGCGCGGGACCTGCGAGCCAGGCGCGGCGGGCTCTCCTCGTTCTTCTTCGTCCCACGCGTTCCGTCCGAACGGAGGACGATTGCGACCGAGACCGAAGGTCACTACGGTAACGACCGACCATGAGCCACGCACCAAAAACCAGCGCCGAGCTCCTCGGGCTCGCGAAAAAGCACCTCTACCCGAACTACCGGCCCGCCCCGATCGTCCTCGCGCGAGGGAAGGGATGCGAGGTGTTCGACGTCGATGGGAAGCGCTGGCTGGATCTCGCGGCGGGGGTCGCGGTGTGCTCGGTGGGGCACGCGCACCCGGTGTTCACGCGCGCGATCGCCGAGCAGGCGGCGCGGCTCGTGCACGTGTCGAACTATTTCTACAACGAAGAGAACATCCTGCTCGCCGAGGAGCTCGCGTCGCGATCGGGGCTGCCGCGCGCGTTCTTCTGCAACTCGGGGGCCGAGGCGAACGAGGCGCTCTTCAAGCTCGCGCGCCGGCATTTCCACGAGGGCGCGAAAGAAGGCGCGGTCAAGCGCACGCGGTTCATCGCGTTCCACAACGCGTTCCACGGCCGCACGATGGGCGCGCTCGCGATGACGGGCACGCCGAAGTACCGCGAAGGGTTCGGCGGCATCGACGGCGTGACGCACGTGGCGTACGGCGATCTCGAGGCGGTCAAGGCCGCGCTCGGGCCCGACGTCGCGGCGATCGGGCGAAGGCGGCGTGTTGCCGGCACCGGCGGGGTTCCTCGCGGGCCTGCGCGAGCTCGCGGACGACAACGGCTCGCTCCTCTTCTTCGACGAGGTGCAGACGGGCATGGGGAGGCTCGGGCGTTGGTTCGGGTTCCAGGGCACGGGCGTGCGGCCGGACGCCGTCTCGCTCGCGAAAGGACTCGGCGGCGGTGTGCCCATCGGCGCGATGCTGACGACCGAGGCGCTCGCGGCGGCGCTCCCTCCGGGCACACACGGCTCGACGTTCGGCGGCAATCCGCTCGCGTGCGCCGCGGCGCGGGCGGTGATCCGGATCCTCGACGAAGAGAAGCTCGTCGAGGGCGCGAAGGCGAAGGGCGAAGAGCTCGGCGCCATGCTGAACGACGTGGCGCGCGCGCTGCCTTCGATCTGCGAGGGCGAACGCGGCGAAGGGCTGCTCCGCGGGTTGGTCCTCAAGCCGGGGTTCGTCGTTCGCGACATCCTCCCGAAGCTCGCGGACGCCGGCGTGCTGTTGACCGCCGCGGGCGAGCGCGTGCTCCGCTTTTCGCCGCCGCTCGTCGTGACGTCGTCGGAGCTCGCGGAAGGCGTCCGCGCCGTCCGAACCGTGCTCCAGTCGATGGCCTGAGCCCTCGTTTCGCCCGTCTTCGAAGCCACCGAGCACGGCGGGCTTGACGCCGGGCGAATCGAAGGCCATCGCCCATACCGTCGAACGGTTGGTCGAAATGGAACCCTCGAAGTCCAAAGAGGTGCTTTGCCCTGGATGCGGCAAGGCGGTCGATCCGCTCCGCGCGGGTCACGTGTCGATCGACGCGTTCGGGTTTCGCTATTTTTGCGGGCTCGATTGCAAGCAGGCCTACGTCGAGGTGGCGTCGAAGCGCGCGTCCGTCGACGCGCTCACGGCTGAACCGCCGCGCGTTTCGTCGCATCGATCACCGATGTCACCGATGCCGCCGTCGCGTGCCACCGTGCCGGAGAGCGTCGTGGAGCGGACCGTGGCGCGCGAGGTGGAGGAGGCGCCTTCTTCGGAGGTGTCGGATGCGTCGCCGATCGGCTTCCCCAAAGACGTGTCGGGCGAAGACGTGTCGGGCGAGGCGTTCGATACCGAAGAGGACGGCCCGATGGATCCCCCGGACTCGTCGCGCGACCCGATCGACGGCGAGGACGAGGCCACCGACGAAGACGCCCCGTCGACGCTCCGATCGCCGACGTCGGTCGCGCGCCTTTCCCGACGTCGGTCGCCCGAGGTCCGCGAGACGAGCGACCGTCCACCGGCGCCCGCGCGCGAGCCCATGGATTGGTTCGCGACGTTCGTCGTCCCCGGGGCGATCGCTTTCGGGATCTTGTCGACGGTCGTTTCTCTCGCGGGGGAATGGGCGGCGTCGGCGCGGCTGCCGCTCGCGCTCGTCGCCGTGGCCGTTCTGTGCGCGAGGACCGCGATGCGCCGGCGGGCCGAGGACGAGGCCTCGCCTTGGCTCGTCGCCGTCCCACCGGTCGTCGCGGCGGTGCTCGCGCTCGTCGCGGTGCTCGCGGCGCGTGGCGGCCATCCCGGTCTCTACGCGGCCTTCGCCGGGCTTTCCGCGGCGTCCGCGCTCCTCGTCGACAAGCTCTTCGCGCGCGCGGAGCGCGACGTCATCGAGGCTCGCGAGCGCTTCGCGTCGGCGCTGTCCGGGCCTGTCCGCGTCCTTTCACGCGCGGACTCGGACGCCGCGCGCGCGGACGACGACGCCCGCGAAGTGCGCGAAATGGCCGCGTTCGACGTGCGCCCCGGCGAGCAAATCGTCGTCGAGGCCGGCGAGACGATCGGCGTCGACGGCGTGGTCGCGGCGGGCAGCGCCGACGTCGCGCCCTGGATCGACGCGTCCGTCGTCATGAAGAAGAGCGAAGGCGACGCCGTGGTCGCCGGCGCGACGGTCCTCTCGGGGAAGCTCCGCGTGACGGCGACGTTCACCGGCGCCGATCGGGCTTGGCTCCGAGGCGCGCCCGGCAAGGAAGGTCGCTCCGATCTCGCCCCTCCTTACGTCGTCCAGGCGCGCCGCTTCGTCGAGCGCGGCGTCCCCGTCGCGGCGATCGCCATCGTGGCCCTCACGTACGCGAGCGAACGATCGTGGTTCGACGCCGTGCTCACGGGCTGCGCGGGGGCCTTCGCGCTCGCGGCGACGTCCGCCGTGGCCGCCGCCGCGCTCGCCCACGCGCGTGGACACGTGGCGGCCTTCCACCGCGGCATCGTGTACAAGGCCGCGCGAGCCTTCGACGTGGCCGCGCGCGCCGATCTCGCCGTCGTCTGTTCGCGCGGCACGCTCTTGCTCGGTGAGCCCGAGATCGTCGCGGTCGAAGCGACGGCCGGTCGCGACACGGCGCGGGTGCTCGCGCTCGCCGCCGGGGCGGAGACGGCGTCGCGGGGCGCGGTCGCGGCCGCGATCCAACACGAAGCGAAGGCGCGAAACGTGACGCCCGAGAGCGTGCGTTCGGCGCTCGTCCACCCCGGCCTCGGCGTGACCGCGCTCGTCTCGAGCGGCGAGAAGGTCGTCGTCGGGAGCCGCGCGTTCCTCTTGAAAGAGAAGGTCAGCGTCGCGGTCGTCGAAGGCCGTGTGTCGGAGCTCGAAGCGCAAGGACGGAGCGTCGTGCTGGTCGCGCTCGGCGATCGCCTCGTCGGCTTGCTCGCGCTCCAAGACGGGATCCGCGCGGGCGCTCGGGCGGCGGTCCAACGGATGCATGATGCACGCATCGAGCCGGTGCTCCTCAGCGGCGAGTCGCGCGAGACGTGCGCGACGATCGCCCGATCGCTCGACATCGAGCACGTCCGCCCCGAGGTCCTGCCGGCCGATCGCGACGCCGAGGTCCGCTCCCTCGTCGAAGGAGGGCACGTCATCGCCGTCGTCGGTCACCCCGCGTCGGACGACGGAGCCCTCGGTGCCGCAGACGTTTCGGTCGCGATGGGGGCGGCCGGACTTGGGCAAGGACCAAGTGGAGCCGGTGCAGGCGCCAGTGAATGGAGCGTTGCGTTGGCGTCGGACGACGTGCGCGACGCGGCGCTTTCATTGACCATTCCGCGCGCTTGCCGCGAGCGCGCCAAACGGTCCGTCCTCGCGTGCGCGGCCGGCCAGGCCGTGGCGACGATCGGCGTCGCGTTCGGCGGAATACCCCCGATTTTGGCGCCGATCGCGACGCTCCTCGCGGCCGTCGTCGCCCTATCCATGGTGCGCGAACCGACGACCACGATTCCGCCGACGCCCTACACGTAGGCGGCCGAACGCGTTCGTGTGCCTTCGCCGTACGTCTTTCGTCCGTCTTCGCGGGTTCGCGACGCGGGCGATTCGGGTGTACCGACAGGGTTCGGAGAAGTATCCTTTCATGATGGGCCGAGTCTTGGTTCGCGCGAGAATTTGCGACGCCGCGGGGCGCGCAGATCGAGCCGACGAAGGCGGCGTCTCGCCGTCGCGTTGAAGCGGCGGCCACCTCGATGGGATCAGCGCACGTGGTCGACCGGATGAAGTCTTCGAAGGCCCTCGAAACCGCGACGTTCGCGGCGAGGGTGGGGACCGTCATCCGGGGCAAGTGGACGATCGATCGGCTGCTCGGCGTCGGCGGGATGGCCGCCGTCTACGGCGCGTCCCACCGCAACGGCAAGCGCGTCGCGCTCAAGATTTTGCACGCGTCGCTCGCGACCGATCCGATCGTCTGCGAGCGCTTCCTCCGGGAGGCGTACGTCTCGAACAAGGTCAATCACTCGGCGGCCGTGCAGGTCATGGACGACGACGTGACCGAGCAGGGCGAGCCGTTCCTCATCATGGACCTGCTCGACGGCGAGACCGTGCGCGACGCCTGGAAGAAGGCGGGGCGCACCATGCCCATCGGGCGCGCGCTCCAGATCTGCGAGCGCATCGCGGACTGCCTCGCGTCTTGCCACGCCATCGGCATCGTCCACCGGGATCTGAAGCCCGCGAACGTCTTCATCACGCACGACGGCGAGGTCAAGTTGATCGATTTCGGCGTCGCGCAGATGCGCGCGCTCGGGCGCGAGACGTCGGCGGCGGGGACGGCGTTCGGGACGCCGGCGTACATGTCTCCGGAGCAAGCGATGGGGCTCGTCGACAAGCTCGACGGGCGCTCCGACCTCTTCTCGCTCGGCGCGATGCTCCACGCGCTCACGACCGGGCACCGCATCAACGCGGGCCGCACGGAGCAAGAAGCGCTGCGCATGGCCGCGACGAAGCCCGTGCCCTCGGTGGCGCTCGTCGCGCCGCACCTCCCGCCGGACTTGATCCGGACGATCGACAAATCCCTGTCGTGGGATCGCAAGAGCCGGTTCAAGGACGCGCGCGAGATGCAGGGCGCGCTCCTCGAGCTCATGCCCGCGCACGGGGTTCGACCTCTCCCGTCGCGTCCGCCGCCGCACCCGAACGAGGTCGTCGCGCCGCCACCGCCGCCGAAGCCGGTCTTCGAGCCGGCCGCCGAGTCCGCGTCGCCGCAGATCCAATCGCAGGTCGTCGCGACGACGGCGGCGATCGCGACGGGGCCGGGCATGAGCCCGTCGGCGTTCCCGGCGGACATGCCCGAGGTCGCGTCGTCCGCGGACGTCGTCGAAGGTCCCGCGGCGGCGCCTTCGGCGGTGTCGGTCCCTGACATGGACGAGTTGCTCGAGGCGGCGTCTTCGATCGAGGAACGCGAAGGGCATTCGTTGCTCCGCGCGCCCGTCGAGCTGCCCGCCGAGCCGACGGCGCATGGATCGCTCGCGCTCACGCCGATCCCGCACGTGCTCGTCTACATGCTCGATCACGTCCTGACGGGCACCGTGGTCCTCGACGGGTTGCCGGGCGACAACGTCCTCTATTTCCGCGCCGGCGTGCCGGTGAAGATGTACCTGTCCGAGCCGGTCTCGCTCCTCGGCGAGGTGTTCGTCCAAGGGGAGCTCGTGTCGCCGGACGTCATCGAGGCGTCGGCGCGGGAGGCGCGTCGGCTCGGCGTGCTCCTCGGCGAGCACCTCGTCGCGGGCGGGATCGTCACGCGCGACGAGCTCGATTGGGCGCTCGAGACGCAGCTCCTGCAGAACCTCACGAAGCTCGCGAACCTCCCCGGGACGATGACGTACTCGTACTACGGCGACGTCGATCTCCTCCAAGGTTGGGGCGACGAGAAATTCGCTCCGAGCTCGGCGCTCAACCCGGCGCTCGTGTGCGTTCGTCATTGGGCAGATCACGCGCGCATCACGGCGACGCTCGCGCGCCTCGGCGGTCGGCCGCTGGCCTTGCACCGCGACGCCGAAGTGGATCGCCTCGCGCTCCTGCCCGACGAGCAGCTCCTGCTCGAGACCCTCCGCCTCTCGGAGCCATCGCTCGGCGAGCTCCGCTCTCTCGGCCTCGCGCCCGAAGCCACCGTGTCGTCGCTCGTCTACATGCTGGCCGTGACCCGGCAGCTCGAATGCACGGCGCGATCGAAGGGACCGATGGGCCTCCGCGCGCGCCTGCCGCACGACAGCACGCCGCCGGAATCGATCCAGCCGCTCGCGTCGATTCGCCCCTCGGCGCCGGTGCCGAGCGTCGCTCCGCCGTCGTCACCGGCTGCGCTTGCGCCCGTGCCGAGCGTCGCTCCGTCGTCGTCGGAGAGCGCGCCGTCGTCACCGCCGCCGCCGCCGAGCGTGATCCCTTCGTCGTCGTCACGCCCCCGCGAGGCGACGGCGCCGGATTCGTCGCCGCGGCCGTCGTCGCGCATGCCGGCGTTCCGTCCGGCGTCGCGGCCAGCGGATCCGTCGAGCGAGGGGCCGAAGAGCCCTTCGCCTCCCCAAATCCGTCCCATCGACCCGACGAAGGCGACGCTCGTGCGCGCGCGGGCGTCGTCGCTCCCGCCCGAGCCTTCGGCCATCGACGAGCAATGGTTCCGATCCCTGCCGCCGCCCGCGGAGCCCGCGCGATCGGTCGAATTTTCGTCGTCGGAGGCGGCCACCGCGAAGAGTCATCCGACGGAGCTCGCGCCCTTCTCGAAGGACGAATGACGTCGTCGTGCGGCGCCGCCGCGGCTGGGGTCGACGTTTCTCTCGGCGGACGTCGCTCTCGGTGAGCGGATGAAGTAGAGTCCCGCCTTCGATGGGAAATCTCGAGCGAACCGTCCCCGATACGCTCAGCGGCGCGCGCCTCGACAAGGCGGTCGTGACGCTCGTGCCGGAAGCGTCCCGTGCGCGGGTGAAGAAGGCGATCGAAAACGGCGAGGTGCGCGTCAACGGGCGCATCGCCGCGAAGGGGGCGCTCGTCCGCGAGGGGGACGTGCTCACGATCGACGATGCGCTCGCGCGATCGGCGGAAGGTCCGTGCGTCCCCGAGCCCGAGGCGCCCCTCGTCGTGCGGTTCGAGAACGACGACGTCGTGATCGTCGACAAGCCGGCGAAGATGCCCACGGCCCCGCTTCGGGACGGCGAGACTGGGACGCTCGCGAACGCCCTCGTCGGTCGCTACCCCGCGCTCGCGGGGATCGGGTACTCCGCGCGCGAGCCGGGCATCGTCCACCGGCTCGACACGGACACGTCGGGGCTCGTCGTCGTCGCGCGCACGGCCGACGTGTTCGAGATCTTGCGCGACGCGCTCCGCGGCGAAGCGCTCGAGAAAGAATACCTCCTCGTGTGCAAGAGTGAGGGGCTGCCGGACGAGGGATCGATCGAATACCCGATCACGAATCATCCGAAGGACAAGCGGCGCGTCTACCCGTGCATCCACCCGCGCGACGTCATGCGGTATTCGCCGCGCCCGGCGTCGACGAGCTACCGCGTCGAGGCTCGAAAAGGGGCGTGGGCGCTCGTTCGCGCGCGCGCGCCGAAGGCCGTTCGGCATCAGCTCCGCGCGCATTTCGCCGCCATCGGTCATCCGCTCGCGGGCGACACGCTCTACGGCGGGCGCGAGGTGCCGGGGCTCTCGCGCCACGCACTCCACGCCGCGCGCGTCGCGTGGGAAGGGGAAGGCCCGCACGCCGGCTTCGACGCGAGCTCCCCGCTCCCGGACGATATGGTCGCGCTCGTTCGCTGAAGTGCCGTCCGCGAATGTCGGCGTGCGAACCTGCACGCCGATTGAAGTGCCGTCCACGAATGTCGGCGTGCGAACCTGCACGCCGATTGAAGTGCCGTCCACGAATGTCGGCGTGCGAACCTGCACGCCGACTGAGCGCGAACTTGACTTTTTCCGCCATCGCCGCGATTCGTTCGGCGTCTTGCCGCGCGCCTCCGACCAAACTTCGTCTTCGGGTGATCGTTCGAGCGAAGCGCCCGCGTCCGGCTCCATCTTTCGCCGTGCGCCGCGGTACTTGGCTCTCTTCGCCCTCGCGTTCGCCGCGGGCAACGCCTTCGCGCGAGGCGGCGGCGCCGCGGACGTTCGCGAGCTCGCCGCGCGCTTGGGAGAGGCGAGCGAGAGGCACGTGCGGGCGGAAGACGTCCGCTGGGAGCCGAGCCGCGGCGTCGTCGAAGACTTCGTCCTCGGACGCTTCGTCCTCTTCCTCGCGAGCGAGACGGACGGCGGCCCGCGCGACGTGTACCGCGCGCGCGTCCGCGTGTCGCCCGAGGGCTCCGTCATCGGCGTCTCGTCCGGCTACGATCTGACGTCGACGCCGCTCGGCGACGATCACGATCTCGTCGTCCTCGGCTCCCGCGCCTCGTTCGCGACGCAAGCGTACGGCCAGGAGCAGAGCGTCACCGTCCTCGACCTCTCGGGCGAGGGCGCTCAGAACCAAACGACGAAGCTCCACGACCGCGCGATGGCGTTCGTCACGAACGTGCAGCAGACGGGGTCGGGCGAAGGGATCGGGCGCCTCGACGTGACGCTCGATCAGCCGGCCCGCCGCGTGGGGCTCGCGATGCGCGCGCGGGCAGGTGAGGCACGTGAGGCAGGCGGCGTCGCGCTCGACATCGCGCTCGCGGACGACGATCGCGGCACGCCTTCGCGTGTCGCTCGCGTGGATCTCGGCACGAACGAGCTCGCGGCGTCGTCGGCGAACGACGTGCACGTCGAGCCGGCGCGTCACCTCGCGAAGCCCCTCGTCTTTTGGGCGGTCGACACGGTGCGCGCGATCCCGTGGATCGGTCCTCGTCCGATCGCGTGGCTCGAAGAGCAGAGCTTCGCGATCCGCGACGAGCTCAAGCAGACCGCCTTCAAGCTGACGGCTGGCGGGGACGTCGCGACGGGGGAGATCGAGGCGCCGCCGGCCGTGCTCGACGCTTCGGGCGTCGGTGAAGACGCCGTCCTCTGGCCGCCGCCGCCGCTCCGGTCGATCTGGCCGAAGCCGGAGCCCGGGGAAGGCGAGTGGGCGCCACCGAAGCAAGCGTGGCTCAAGAAGTTCGAGCCGGCGCCCGGTTGCGTCGCCGCCACTGGTGGGACCGCGGACGCGAAGGCGAACGCGTGCGAGGTGCCGCCGCCGTTCTACGTGACGTTCGTGCGACCCGACAAAGAGCGCCCGTACGCGAAGGTGTTCCTCGTCGCGATGGACATGCGGCAGCTCGAGCTCGGCATGGAGGCGGGCAGCGAAGATCCGAAGCCGCTCACCGGTCCGCCGGGGACGGGCCGCATCCCGCGCGATCCGAAGGTGTACAAGCGCATCGCCGCGGCGTTCAACGGCGGCTTCAAGACCGAGCACGGCAACTACGGCATGATGCTGAACAAGCGCGTGCTCTTGCCGCCGGTACCGGGCGCCGCGACCGTGATCCTCACGAAGGACGCGCGCGTCGGCATGGGATCGTGGGGGACGAACAAGGACGTCGGCGGCGTCGCGAACGTGCCTGCGGACGACATCGTCTCGTTTCGCCAGAACCTCGACCCGCTCATCGACGGCGAGACGGTCAACCCGTCGGGGCGCTCGCTCTGGGGCTTCACGCTCCCGGGGACGAGCATGCAGACGGAGCGCTCCGGCATCTGCGTGAACGCCGCGGGGCACCTCATGTACGCGTGGGGCGACGACGTCAGCGGGACGGTGCTCGGCAACGCGATGAAGCTCGCGGGGTGCATCTACGGCATGCACCTCGACATGAACCCGCACCACACGGGGTTCTTGTTCACGAACGTCACCGAGCTCAAAGGGCGAAACTACAAGACCGAGCTCCTCACGACGGAGATGGAGATCGATACGTCGCGCTACGTCGAGTACGCGCCGAAGGATTTCTTCTACGTCATGCTGCGCGATCCGACCCCGCCGCCGGTCGAAGGCGCGTCGGAGTGGGCGCCGGATCCGGGGACGCAGCCGGCTCCGTCGTACATGCCCGCGCTGTGGACGTCGACGTCGACGACGACCTCGGGGGACGTGTCGCTCCTGACCCTCGAGCCAGGGCGGGCGAGCTTCCGGGTTCGCGCGGGCTCGAAGGAGCCGGATTTGAAGGCCGGGACGACGACGACGCGCGAGCTTTCGGAGGGCGATGCGCGCCGCGTCCTCTTCGCGCTGTCGCTCGGGATCACGACGCCGAAGCACGGGCTCGGTCTCGCGACGGACGGAAAGATCGCGCTGCCGATGGACGCGGAAGGACGCACGGCCGCGCTCGTCGCCTCCGAGGACGGCGCGCTCGACATCGTCGACCCTCGCACGGTCACGAACGTGCCTCCGCACACGGACGTCGCCGAATTGCCGCTCGCCATCGCGGATGGCCGCGCGGCGCCCGAACCGGCGTCGACGCCCGCATCGACGCCGGCGCTTTCGGCGCTCGGGATCACCGACCGCGGGGCCGTGTTCGTCGCGCACGGTGTCCGCGGGGCATCGGCCAAGGACGTCGTCGGTACGCTATTGCATGCAGGATGCACGAAAGCCGTGTGGCTCGATCGCGGCGAAGGCCTCCGCGGCGTGATGCACCGCGCGGGCACCGAGACGCCGCCCCGTTCGCGCTACGACGACACGACGCTCTACGCCCTCGGCAAGCCGCTCCTGCCGCGCGGGTTCCGCTTCGACGCCGAGCACCCGGTGCCGCCGCCCGCGCCGAAGAAGAAGTAGGCGGCGCCCTCGGGACGTCGCGCTCGGTTCGATCGTCCGGTGTGCGGGCGGGGATGGCGTCATCGCTCGGCGGCGTCGAGCAGGCGCCGAGCTTCGTCGCGCCGGTAGTCGCCGTAGACGCCGCGCGCGAACGGCTCGAGCGCCTGCTTGGCTTCGCTTTTTCGACCGAGCTTCCACAGCGCGATGGCGCGGTTGAACCGAGCTTCGGGGGCGAAGCGGCCATTGGGTGCATTCTGCAAGTACGTGTCCCACGCGGCGAGGGCGTCGGCGTAGTTGCCGTCGAAGTGGAGCCGGTGGGCGCGCTCGAAGGCGACGTCGTTCGGATCGGCGGCGCTGGCGGCCGTCGCTGGGGCATCGACGTTCGGTGGAGCGATCGGCGTCGAGCCCTCCGTCTCCGCCTGCGCGGGATGGGTCGATCGCGCGTCGATCGCGTGGGTCGACGGTGACGCGGCCGCGGGCTTCGTCGGAGGCGGCGTGGGCGTGCGCTCGGCGACGGGCGGCGTCGCGAAGGCCGATGGGGCGGTCGCCGACACGTCCCCGGCGGCCATCTCTGGCGCGACGGATGTCTCCTGCGTGGTGCGTGCCTCCTGCGCGGCGGGCGTCTCCTCTGAAACCGGCGGTCGTGACGCCGACGTCGCCTTCGTCCCGCGCTCGGTCCGTTGCGGTTCGGCGGGCGCCTCGGGCTCACCCGGCTCGCCTGCATCGAAGATGCGCCCCAGGCGACCCGTGCTCGCCGCCCACGCCGTCGTCAACGCGAGCGTCGCGGCGAGCGCGGCCGCGGTTCGGAGCACCGTTCGCTTCGTCTTCGGCGAGCCCGGCCAGGCGAACACACGCGCACCGGGCGCGCTTTTCTTCGCCTCCAACGTCTCGAGCACCCGCTCGAGCGTGTCGTCGGACGCCTTCGATTCGCCGTCGTACGCGTCGCGTAGCTCGCGCGTGGCTCGTTCGAGCAAGTCGTCGCTCATCGGTGCCCTCCCTTCTCGAGGAGCTCGCGGATCTTTTGCTTGGCATGGAAGAGGCGGGTGCGCACGGTGGCTTCGCGCGCGCCGACGATTTCGGCGACCTCCGCTGCGCTGCGCTCCTCGACCTCGCAGAGGACGACCGCCAAGCGATGCTCGTCCGAGAGCTCGTCGAGCGCGCGCATCAACGCCGAGACGAGCTCGGTTCCTTGGGCGGACCGTTCGGGATCGGGGGCATCGGGCCTCGGCGCCGTCGCGAAGTCCGCGAGCGCTCGCCGTTTCCGGACGGCGCTCCGAATGTGGTTTTTCGAGAGGTTGCCGGCGATCGAGAGGAGGAACGTCCGGAGCTGCGCGTCCTCGCGGAACGATCGAATCGCCGAAGGGAGCGCGACGAAGACGTCGTGGACGAGCTCTTCGGCCGCGTCGGCGTCGCCGAGGAGACGCATGGCGAACGCCCGAATGGGCTTATTGTGTGCATGATACACGGATGTGAGCGCGCCACGATCGCCCGCCCGAAGGCGCCGGACGAGCTCCCGCGAATCATCCGAGGGCACGGCCCTCGTCGCGAGCGAGACATCCCATCGTGCGGCCGGCATCGTCACGTGGAGCGCCTCCTTCAGTTGCCCACGGAGAGGCCGGCCACGAAGGTCGGAGCGAGCCGGACGTAGTCGCTCTTGTCGTTCGCCACCGACACGGACATGCCGCCACCGGCGAACACGGAGAGGAAGCTCGTGACATCGAAGCCGAGAAGAACACGAGCGTCGTGATTCGAATAGCTGTCCGTATCGAGCCATCGGCCGTTCGAGCCATCGGGGAAATATCCCTTGCCGAGGAACGTGCCTCCGTCTCCTCCTCCTTCCGCGCCGGCGCGCGGGGTGTCTCCGTTGGCGAGCAGGAGCTGCGTCGTGCCGACGTCGCCGTCGAGGTGGAACCGACCCATCGGGATCCGCCCGCCGAAACGAATGCCCGGACCGACGTGGTCGGCGGTGTACGCACCATGGACGATCGCGTACGCGTACTTCGACGACCACTCGATGCCTGCGTTCGCGTAGAGCGTATGGCCGGCAGCGCTTCCCCACGCCAAGCCGCGCACGTGTCCGTTCTTGACGAGCGACACCAGGCCGTAGCTCGCGCCCTCGACCGACTCGGCCACGTTGACGACGCCGAGCTGGAGCCCCCGCACGCGCTTGCCGACGTTGACGACGCCGATCTGCGCGCCGTCGACGTTCCCGCCGACGTTGACGACGGAAATCTGCGCGCCCGTCGTGTCGTTCGCGACGTTCACGGCCCCGGAGATCTGCGCGCCACGGACGTCGTTCGCGACGTTCACGGCGCCCGCGATCTGCGCGCCCGTCGTGTCGTTCGCGACGTTCACGGCGCCTGCGATCTGTGACCCGACGACGTCGTTCGCGACGTTCGCCGCGCCCGCGATCTGTGCGCCGTCGACGCGCCCCGAGGAGAACGCGACGGCGCCGCTCAGCTCCGCGCCGCGGATGCCGCCGTTGCGCCCGAAGACGAGGTCGAGCGCGAAGGGCGTCGTCGCGTTCGGTTTTCCCCAGTTCGTCGCCACCGGATAGAACAAGCTCACGATGACCGGCACCATCGGCCCCGCCTCGGGTTTGCGCTCGTCGGTCGCCTCCGCCGTCGTGTCGTTCACGGCGCTCGCCTTGGCCGGCGCCGGCGTGGCGAGGAGATCGGAGGTCTGATCGTGCGCGAGGTTCTCCGCGAGCAGCGCGGCCGCGGAGGCGAGGGCGCGTCGGTCCCCCGTGACCTCGATGGCCCGCGAAAGGGTACGACCCGCGCCGTCGCGGTACGTCACGACGGCGACGTGCCCGTCGCGGAGCTGAACGAGCATCTGCCGTTCCGTAGCGTCTTGCGACGTCGCATCTCGAAGCTCGATCGGAAGCTGGAGATCGGACTCCAGGTTCGCGCGAAACGCGTCGCGGTCGATCGCCGATGCGTCGTCCGCGTCGACGACGAGGAGCATCTTCTTTGCCGTCGCGGGTTCGCCTTGGGACGCCGCGTCCTTGGCGCCCGCATCGCCGCGCGCGTCCTTGGCGCCTCCCGAGGCGGATGGCGCATCGCCGCCTTCGGTCCGACCAGGCTCGGCGCGCGCGATCGACGAAAGTGCGAGCGTGGCGGCGAAAGCGAGAAGCGAGGATCGACGAAGCAGGATGGGGTTCACGTCGGGTTGGTCACCGCTCCCCCAAGAACGTTCATGCGGCGACGAAAAAAATCGAAAATCATCGAAATGATTGCGAAAATTCGCATGGCGACGGGACGCGTCGGTCGAAAATCCTCCCCGCGACGATCCGTCCGAGCGTCGATGCCGCGAGGCGCCTAAACTACTTTTCGGACGGCTTGGCGCCACCGTTGGCGCCGGTCGACGGCGCGTTCGGGGACGTGCGCCCCGTCGTCGCGGGAGCCGACGTTGCCGTCGTCGCGGGCGCCGGCGCGTGGAGGCCCTTCGTGGTGTCCGCCGCGTGCCCATCCTCCGAGCCGCCCTTGGGCATTTCGACGACGCCGTCCGTGCGCGCTTCCGGCGCGCGGTCGTTGCCGTCGTCCGGCGTCTCACCCGTCGCGGGGTGCCGCTCGTCGTGCACGTCCGTCGTGTCTTCGTCGGGCGACTCGTTCGGGCCCTTGTAGTTCGGCCGCTCGCCGGGCCGCGAATAGTCGATCCAGTAGGTGCTCTTGTCCCGCGCGTCCATGTGCACGAAGACGCTGTTCGGGTAGTAGCCGCAGCCCGTGTTCTTGAGGGTTCGGCAGAAATCCCGCACCACCTCGTTCGGCACGCCGACGACGCGGAAGTCGATCGCCTTGCCGTGCATGTGGTTCGAGTGCGGGTTGTACTGCGTCGGCGTGAACGGCCGATAGCCGCTGACGACCTCGATTTTCCGGCTGCCGAAGTGGTTCGAGACGACGCGCAGCAAGGCGACGAGGCGCGGCTCGACGGGGTGCATCATGCCGTTCGGCGACCGCATCATCTTCGAGAACGTCTTGAGGGTCGCCGCCGCGACGCGCCCCCGGTTGACGCGGATGTCGTACTCCTCGTTCGTCGCGAGCCGCTTGACGTGCAGGACGTCGGGCGTCTTCGGCTTCATCGCGTACGTCGTCGTCTCGCGCCCCTTCGTCTTCGACAAGCTCGCCACGGCGCCCTCGTGCGGGCCCTTCTTGTCGGACGCCTTCTTGCCGGCGCCGGGGACGTCCTTCGTCGGGATCACGAGCACGTCGCCGGGCTTGATGCGCTTGGCGTCGGCGATGTGGTTCGCGTCGAGGATGGCCTTCGTCGTCACGCGGTAACGGTTCGCGATGGCCTCGATCGTGTGCCCGCGCGCGACGACGTGCTGGACGTCCGCCCAGGCAGCGGCCGGAACCGCGGAGGCGGCGGCGACGACGGCGAAGGAGACGGCACGGAGGACGCGGCGCATGAGGTCTCCTGCATAGCCCATCCGGGACGTAGTTCCAGCGCCACGTGCGCCGCCCCGTCCGCCGGGGGAAAGGCGGGTCGAAACGCCCGTGACCCCCTGGGCCGTCGGTCCGAAAAAGGCGCCGATTCCCGGGAAATTCGGGGAGACCCACCCGGGCGCTCCGCCCGCTCGCGGCCATCGCACGCCGAGTTTTTGACGTAGGCCTTCGCGGACTGCCACACTTTGTCGAAATGTTCGGCGACTCCAAGAATTTGGTCGGTGTGGACATCGGCGCGAGCTCCATCAAGGTGGTGCAGCTCAAAGAGTCGCGCAAGAAGCTCCAGGTCGTGCGCTACGGCTACGATCGGCTCCCCCCGCAGTCCATCATCGACGGGCACGTCATGAACTCCGGCGCCGTCGTCGAGAGCCTCCAGCGTATCTTCCACGACCACAAGATCTCCCAGAAGGAAGTGGCCATCGGCGTCTACGGGCAATCGGTGATCATCCGAAAGATCACCGTCCCCATGATGACCGACGAGGAGCTCGAGGAGCAGATCGGCTGGGAGGCGGAGCAGCACATTCCGTTCGACATCAAGGTCATGTCGATCGACTACGAGGTCTTGCGCCGCCGGCCCGACGCGGGGCAAATGGATCTCCTCCTCGTCGCCGCCAAGCGCGACGAAATCAACGATTTCGCGGCCATCGCGCGTGAAGCGAAGCTCAAGCCCGTCGTCGTCGACATCAACGCGTTCACGATCCAGAACATGTTCGAGCAGCAGCACGGGCTGTCCGAGGACGGCACCTTCGCGCTCTTGAACGTCGGGGCGGCGGTCTCGTCGCTGAACATCTTGTCGCGCGGGATGAGCTCCTTCACGCGCGAGATCACGAACGCTGGCAACACGATCACCGAAGACATCCAGAAGCAGTGCAGCGTGTCGTTCGAGCAGGCGGAGGCCTACAAGTGCGGCGGCGGTCCTACGGACATCGTCCCCCACGAGGTGCACGGCATCATCACGACGGCGTGCGACGGCCTCGCCGGCGAGATCCAGCGGAGCCTGGATTTCTACCTCGCGACGAGCGGGGAGACGGAGATCCGTCGTATCTACGTGTCCGGTGGGAGCGCGTACCTCGCGCCCCTCTGCCAAGCTATCGAGCGTCGCTCGCGCGTGTCCGTCGAGGTCTTCGACCCGATGGCCACCCTCGGGGTCGACGCCAAGCACGTGAACGAGTCGGATTTGCGCGCGCGTGCGGCGCAGTTCGTGGTCGCGCTCGGGCTGGGCTTGCGAAAAGACAAGGAGCGGCAGTCGTGAGGTTCACGGCGGCATTCCGCGCACGGAGCGCGGCGAAGGCGAGCGAAGGCATGGCGCGGTCGAGGGGCCTTTCATGATCCGGATCAATCTCCTGCCTCGAAAGAAGACCCTTCGGCGTCGCGAGGGGTCGGAGGGCATGGCGCTCGCGAGCAGCGGCCAGGGCTGGCTCGCGCTCGTCTTGGTGGCGGTCGTCCTCGAGGTCGTCGCGCTCCTGTTCGTCTACAAAACGAAGGAAGACGAGCTCAAGGCCGTCCAGAAGCACAACCAGGAGCTCACCTCGAACGTCGACGCGATCAAGCGCGAAATGGCGAACCACGCCGACATCAAGGCTCAATTGAAGGAGCTGCGCGACCGCGAAGAGGCCATCCAAAAGCTGCAAAGTGCACGCACCGGTCCGACGTCGACCATGCTCGAGCTCTCGCACATGCTGACGCCGGGGCGCGGTCCGACCGTGGAGGCGGGCAAGCTCGAGAAGCTCGCGAAGGAGAGCCCGGGGATGATGCCCAACACGAGCTGGGATCCCCGCCGGCTCTGGGTCATCTCTTACAAAGAGCAGGATCGCGGCGTGCGCTTGACGGGGCTCGCGCGCGACGGCGAGGACGTCTCGGAGTTTTTGCGGCGCCTGTCGCTCAGCGACTACTTCTACGAACCCAAGCTCTTGCCCGCGCAGAAGACCGTCGATTCGGTCACGAAGCTCGAGCTCGTCAAATTCGAAATGAGCGCGAAGGTGAAATACTAGGCCATGGCGTCGCTGAGCCTCAATACGCTCCCCCTCGCGGGAAAGTTCGTTTTCGGCCTGATCGTCTGTCTATTGATCGGGAGTGCCTACTATTTGATCTTCCACTCCGATCTGGAAGACCACGTCAAGCGCGAGCGCCAGCAGACCGCGCTGCTCGACGACGAGTTGAGCAAGCAGCGCACGCTCCAAGCGAGCTACTTCGCCGATCGCGACGAGCTCGCCATGCGGCGACAGAAGCAGGGCGAATTGAACAAGATCCTGCCGGTCGAAGCGGAGTCGTCCACGTTCCTCTCGGCAATTCAGACCGTCGCGAACATCAGCGGCGTCGATCTCAAGGCTTGGACGCCGATGGACGAAGTCCCGCAGACCTTCTTCGCGAAGGTGCCGATGCGGCTCCAGCTCTCGGGACGTTTTCTGCAAATCGCGAAGTTCGTCAACGAGATTGGCAAACAAGATCGAATCATCAACGTCGAAAACTTGGAACTCACCGAACCGGCGGTACAAGGTGAGGACGTCGTCCTGAAGACGACGTGCTTGGCGACCACGTTCCACCTGCTCAAGCCGGCGTCGAAGGACGCGTCCGGGCAGTCCGCGGCGGCACCGAAATGAGAGCGCGCAATGCATCGAGGGGACGGATCACGGGTTGGGTGGGCGCGTCGTCGGCCGCCTTCGTCGTCGCGGGGCTCCTGGTGGGCTGCTCGCCCGACAAGCTCTCCGAGAACCTGACGCAGGGGCCTCCGCCTCCCGTCAAGGCGGCTCCGGACGCGGGCGCCAAGGCCGCGCCGCCGCCGGTCGTGAAGGTCGAATTCACGGAGAACGATTTCGTCGAGGGCGATCGCAACCGCGATCCCTTCCGCTCTTACGCTTCGCTTTTCTCACCGCAAGAGAACCGCCACGTCGCGCACAATCAGCGCACGGTCGTCCTGGGCGATTATTCGCTCGACGAGCTCAAGCTCGTCGCGATCGTGATGGGAGGGGACTACCCGCGTGCCATGGTCGTCGACCCGAACAAAAAGGGTTGGGTCATCAAGCGCGGTGATTTCGTCGGTCGACCCGAGGTCGTCCACACGGGCGGCGCGAACGGCGTCGACTACCAGCTCAATTGGCGCGTCGACAAAGTCCGCGACGGCGAGGTCGTCTTCACGCGCGAGGACGCTGCGCAGCCGGGCATTCCTCCCGCGACCCGCGTGATGCCGATTCGCACGGACGCCGAGGAGAAGGCCTTCCGCCTCTGACGTCGCGTAGGATCGCCAGGAGTCCCTCGCGGTCGTCGCGCGGTCGGTGCGCTCGGCAGCATGCCGTGGACGCGAGGCGCGTCTTTGCGCGGGCGTCCGCGCCGTTGCGAGCGGCCCGAGCGTGCGCGGGCATCCGCGCCGTCGCGAGCGGCCCGAACGTGCGCGGAAACGAGCGCCTTCGACGTTCGATGGATGGACGCGTGACGTCGCGTTCGTTTGCTTTTTCGTGGAGCTCGGCGTGCGCGGGGCAAAATTGTGCCGCCACAAATTGGGATCTTCCAAACGCCGCGTTCTACCGTTCGATTTGGCGGTGCTGCACACAGCGTGAGCGCCCGAGGAGCCGGGAATGAAGCGGCGGATGAGAGGCTCGATTCGGAAGAAGGTGTGGTCGGTGCTCGTGGCGAAGGCCATCGTGCTCACCGCGACGCTGAGCTGGGCCGACGGTGAGGCGCACAAAGATGCGTCGCACGCGTCGAACCACGTACGGGACGTCAAGATTCGAACGGTGGACGCCGCCTCCGGCGTCACCGAAATCGAAGTCCTTGGGACGACCACGCCCGTGTACAGCGTTCGCGTGGAGAACGGCGGCAAACGGCTCGTCGTCGACATCCAGAACGCGGACCTCACCACGGGCAGCGGCGCCGTGACCCAGGCCGTGGGCGTCGTGAGCGGGGTGATGACGCAAGGCTTTCAGACGAAGGCCGGCGAGATGACCCGGCTCTCGGTGAATCTCACGAAGGAGGCGACGTACCGCGTCCGCACCGAGGGCTCGTCGCTCAAGGTGTTGCTCACGCCCGCGTCGTCGACGTCGGCGGAGCTGCCGATGCGTGACGCGTCGAAGGCCGCCTCCGCCGCGAAGGGCGCGCTCTCCCTCACGGAGGTGCGCTTCGAGCGCGCGAAGGAGGGCGGCGGCGAGTCCGAGCGCTTCGATCGCGTCGTCATCGCGACCACCGGCTCGCCGGCGTACGCGCTCGGCACGACGTCGGGCGGCCGCGTGCGCCTCGAGCTCAAGAAGACGGAGCTGCCGAAGGAGCTCTCGCGCACCGTCGACGTCTCGACGCAGAGCCTCGCGCTCAAGCACATCGCGACGTTCTTCGAGGGCGACACCGGCTCGACGATCATCGAGATCGACCGCGAAGGCGCGAGCCAGGGCACGGTGTCGGTCGAGGGCAAGAACATCGTCTGGTCGTTCGAAGCGCCGAAGAGCGCGCAAGGTCCGAAGGGTGCCTCGCGCAAGACGGTGACCGTCGCGCGCGAGCGCATGGACGAGAGCGTCCCGAAGGTCCAGACGTCGTTCCACGGCGACGACGACGCGGGCGACGTGCGCGTCGAGGTCCAGAACGGCAGCGAAGCGGCGGGCTTCTCGGCCACGCTCAACGCGCAGGCCGCAGGGCGCTACCGCGGGCGGCGCATCGACCTGGACCTCAAGGACGCCGACATCCACAACATCTTGCGGCTCCTCGCCGACGTCGGGCGCGTGAACATCGTCACGGCCGACGACGTCGCAGGCAACGTCACGATCCGCATGCGCAACGTGCCGTGGGACCAGGCGCTCGACGTCGTCTTGCAGGCCAAGGGCCTCGGGATGGTGCGGTCGGGCAACCTGATCCGCGTCGCGCCGCTCGCCACCCTGCAGAGGGAGCGCGAGCTGCGTCTCGCGGCGGCCAAGCAGGAGTACGAGCTCACGCCGCTCGAGACGCGCCTCATCCCGGTGAGCTACGCGCAGGCGAGCGAGCTCCAAGCGCGCGCGAAGGATCTCCTCTCGCCGCGCGGATCCATCGCCGTCGACGACCGCACGAACGTCCTCATCGCGCGGGACATCGCCGGGAGCCTGAACAACATCGAGGAGCTCGTCCGCTCGCTCGACACGCAGACGCCGCAGGTGCTCGTCGAGGCGCGCATCGTCGAAGCGACGAGCCGCTACCTCCGCGACATCGGTATCCAGTGGGGCGGCGACGCGACCTTCTCGGAGGCCACCGGCAACCCCACGGGCATCGCGTTCCCGTCGCGTGTCGGCCTCTCGGGCGGCAACTACGACCAGCAGACCAACTCCCGCGGTCTGTCGGCGACGCAAGGCAACGTCCCGCAACCGAACTTCGCCGTGAACCTCCCGGCGGCGACCGGTACGGGCCAAGGCGGCGCGCTCGGCTTGTCGCTCGGCTCGATCGACAACAACTTCAACATCGGCGTCCGCCTCTCGGCGGCCGAGGCGAGCGGCTTGCTCCGCATCGTGAGCAGCCCGCGCATCCTGACCCTGGACAACCGCGACGCGCGCATCAGCCAGGGCACGCTCATCCCGTTCTCGCAGATCTCCGCGCAGGGCGTGCAGACGACCTTCCAGGAGGCCAAGCTCCAGCTCCTCGTGCGCCCGCACGTCACGGCCGACGGCTCGGTCGCGATGCACGTGAAGATCAACCGGGACGAGCCCGACTTCAACCAGACGTCGGCGCGCGGCGATCCGACCATCCTCAAGCGCGAGGCCGAGACGGACTTGCTCGTCATGGACGGACACACGGCGGTCATCGGCGGCATCTACACGCGCAACACCGGCCGCAACCTCGATCAGGTCCCGTTCTTCGGCGACATCCCGATCTTGGGCGTGCTCTTCCAGCGCCGCCGCGCGAGCGACACGCGCAACGAGCTCGTCATCTTCCTCACGCCGCGCATCGTCAACCGCGCCGAAGCGCTCGGGAAGTAACGCCGGGCCGTAAAATCCGCGGTCCTCGCGCCCGGAAATCGCTGTAGAATGCGCGCCGATGTCCGTGAAATTTCGTCATGATCACGCGTGCTGCGGAGGCGGCCACGGAGGGCTCCACGAGGGCCACCTCGAACACGGCGCCCACGGAGCCCAGGGAGCCGCGGCGGGCAAGCCCTTCGCGTTCGCGTCGAGCCCGCGGAACTTCGAGCGCCCGCGGCCGTTCACGATCGAGCACATCGCGATCGATCTGACGCTCGACTTCGCGAAGAAGAGCGTCCGAGGTTCGGCCTCGCTCCGCATCCGGCGCGTCGACCCGGAGGCGACGTCGATCGAGCTCGACGCCGTCGCGTTCGCGATCACGAAGATCACGTTCGCGCAGAAGCGTGCAAAATACATCTACGACGGGCGCAAGCTCGTGATCGACGTCCCGCGCGAGGCGACGGCCGGCGAGATCGTCGTCGAATACTCCGCGACGCCGCGCAAGGGACTCTACTTCCTCGAGCCGGACGAGCACGTGCCGTCGCGCCCGCGGCAGGCGTGGACGCAGTGCCAGGAAGAAGACGGGCGCCACTTCTTCCCGTGCCACGACAAGCCGCACGTCAAGATGACGACGGAGACGCGCATCACCGTGCCCGAGGGCTTCTACGTGCTCTCGAACGGCGAGCTCGCGTCGCGCGCGAAGAACGGAAAAGACGAAGTCTTCCACTGGAAGATGAACGATCCGCACCCGAGCTATCTGCTCACGGTCGTCGCCGGCGAGTTCGACGCGTTCGAGGAGGAGATCCGGGTCGCGCGCGGGTGGGAGGGCGAGAAGGCCCGCGAGCAGCGCGACGTTCCGCTGACGTATTTCGTCCCGAAGGGCCGCGAGGAGGACGGCCGGCGGACCTTCGCGCGCACGAAGGAGATGGTCGGCCACTTCTCCGAGCTCACGGGCGTGCCGTACCCGTGGAACAAGTACGCGCAGGTCGTCGTCTCGGACTTCATCTTCGGCGGCATGGAGAACACGACCGCGACGACGATGTACGAGCACATCTTGCTCGACGCGCGCGCCGCGCTCGACGTGACGAGCGACGATCTCATCGCCCACGAGCTCGCGCACCAGTGGTTCGGCGACTTCGTCACGTGCCGCGACTGGTCGGAGGGGTGGCTCAACGAAGGCTTCGCGACCTTCATGGAGCACGTCTGGCGGAGGAAGCTCCTCGGCCAAGACGAGTACGAGTACGGCCTCCGCTCGGATTTGGGCTCGTATTTGGGCGAGGCCGGGGGGCGTTACCGCCGACCCATCGTCTGCCAGGACTACGACGCGCCGCTCGATCTCTTCGATCGCCACCTCTACGAGAAGGGCGGGCTCGTCCTGCACGTGCTGTCGACCGAGCTCGGCGGCGAGCTGTTCTGGAAGGGCGTGTCGACGTACCTCCGTCGTCATGCGCGGTCGATCGTCGAGACCCGCGATCTGGTGCGCGCGCTCGAAGAAGTGTCGGGGCGGAGCCTCGGGCGGCGCATCGAGGAGCTCGTCTACCGGCCCGGGCACCCCGAGGTCGAGGTCGAGATTTCCTGGGAAAAAGGCGTCCTTTCGTGCGGCGTCAAGCAGACGCACGGCACGCAAGACGGCGTTCCGGCCGTGTTCGAGCTCCCGCTCGTGCTCGCGATTCGTCACGAGAGCGGCGACGACGAGGTGCGCTCGCTGCGCATCGACGCGAAGAAGGACAGCGTCGCGATCCCGTGCGCGGAGCGTCCGCGGTTCGTCGTCGTCGATCCGGACATGCGGATCCTCGGCGCCGTGACCGTGAAGGCGCCGGCCGACATGCTTCGGCGGCAGCTCGAAGAGGCGAAGACGGGGCGCGGTCGATGGCTCGCGGCGCAGGCGCTCGCGCGCGTCGACGATCCGCTCACCATCGAGGCGCTCGCTTCGCGCCTCCGCGACGACTCGGAGTTCTGGGGTGTGCGCGCGGAGGCGGCCGACGCGCTCGGGCACCTGCGCGTCCGCGAGGCGTTCGACGTGCTCGCGTCGGCCACGTCGGTGGCGCATCCGAAGGTGCGACGCGCGGTCGTCGCCGCGCTCGGGCAGTACCGGAACCCCGCGGCCGTGGAGGCCCTCAAGCCCCGCGCGCTTCGTGATGAGAGCTACCTCGTCGAAGCGGAGGCCGCGCGATCGCTCGGCCGCACGCGCCAGCCGGGGGCCTTCGACGTGCTGATCGACGTCATGGACCGGCCGTCGTGGGCCGACGTCATCGCGGCGGGCGCCATGGATGGCCTCGCGGCGCTCCGCGACGAGCGCGCCCTCGCCCACCTCTACGCGCGAACGCGTTACGGTCACCCGTCGCGTGTGCGGCGCGCGGCGGCGCTGGCGATCCCGAAGATCTCGACGGACCGACGCGCCCGCGAGCACCTCGAGGATCTGCTCGACGACACGGACGCCATCTTGCGCATCGACGTCGTGCGCGCGCTCGCCGATCTGGGCGACGCGCGCTCGCGTCCGGCGCTCCGTGCGCGCATCGACGTCGAGCTGGATCCGCGCGTGAGGCGGCGGATCCGCGAGGTGCTGCGCGATCTGGGCGGCGATCGAAAGCAGGGGGAACAGCTCAAAGACGAGCTCGAGAAGCTGCGCGACGAGCACGCCGAGCTCAAGGCACGCCTCGCCAAGCTGGAGGCGCGCGCGGACGTCGCGTCCGAACCGGAAGAGGTGGACGCCGCGGCTCCGAGCAAGGCGCCGGCGTCCAAAGGGGCGAAGACCTCGGCGTCGCGGAAGACGAAGAAGCTGCGCAAGGCGAAGCCCGGGCGCAAGCCGTCGCGCGGGTAGGAGGAGCTCGCGTGCACTTCCCGCCGCCCGGATCCGTGGACGCCTCGCTCTTCGCGCGGCTCGTCGCCGTCGTCCGGGATCGCGCGAAGGACAACGAGCCGGCGCACGATTTCTTCCACGTCGCGCGCGTCGTGCAGAATGCACGCATGCTCGCGGAGGCGGAGGGGGCCGACGAGGGCGTCTCGGTCGTCGCCGCGTTGCTCCACGAGCTCTTCACGATCCCCAAAGGGCACCCGGATGCGTCGCGCGCGGGCGACATTTGCGCGGAGCACGCGCGCCGTCTCTTGATCGAGCAAGGCGCGCCGGCCGCCCTCGTCGAGGCCGTTCCTTCGGCCATCCGCGATCACGCGTTCTCGAAGGGCGTCGTCCCCGAGACCCTCGAAGCGTGCATTCTGCAAGATGCCGATCGGCTCGACGCGCTCGGCGCCATCGGGCTCGCGCGCATGTGGGCGACCTGCGCCGACATGAAGCGCCCTTTCTACGAACCGGACGACCCCTTCTGCGAGCGCCGCGCGCCGGACGACAAGTCCTGGGGACTCGACCACGTCTTCAAGAAGCTCCTGGTCTTGCCCGAGCGCTTCCACACGCGCTCGGCGCGCGCCATCGCCGAGCCGCGCGTCGCGTTCGTTCGGGCCTTCGTCGACCAGCTCCGCGAAGAGCTCGGGGGCGCGTGAGCGCGGGCGCCACCCCCGCGGGGCGAGTGGCATCGAAACGTCTCGATCGAACGCCGCACGCGGTCGTCGCGGCCCTTGCCGTCGAGGGCCTCTTCGAATCAACGTAGGAGCCGAATGGATTCGTCACTTCACGATTTGGGTGTCGCCACGAGCCTTCGGTCGCGGAGCGCGACCGTCTTCGATCTCGACGTCCCGGACGGTTGGCAGCAAGGCCGCGGAGTCTATGGCGGATGGAGCCTCGCGGTGCTCGTGCGCGCGGTCGAACACCACGCCCGCGAGCTGGGCGACGCTCGACCGCTCCGGTCCATCACGGCGGCGTTGCCGTCGGCGGCGCTCGTCGGCCCGGCGGAGGTCTCGGTCGAGCCGGTGCGCCTCGGCAAGGGGCTGTCGACGGTCACGGCGAAGCTCGTGCAAGACGGTGAGGTGCGCGCGCTCGCGACCATCCTCTTGGCGCGCGACCGAGCGCCGGAGGCCGCTGCGTTCCGTGAGCTGTCCCCGCCGAGCTTGCGCCCGTTCGACGCGACGCCCGTCATCCCGATGGGCGAGTTCGGTCCCGTGTTCTCGCGCCACTTCGAGTATCGGACGGACGGTCCTTACCCCTTCACCGCGGGCAAGGAAGCGCGGGTGACCGGCTGGATTCGCGCGAAGCGCGCAGGCGACCTTTCGAAGTCGGCGTTCGTCGTCGCGCTCGCGGACGCGTATTGGCCGGCGACGTTCTCGCGCGCCACCGCGCCGTTTCCGATCGGCACCGTGGCCTTCACCCTCCAGACGACGACGAGCCTCGACGCGTTGGAGCTCGACGCGCCCCTCGCGTACCGCGCGCACACGTGGATCCAAGCCGAGGGATTCTTCGTCGAGCAACGCGAGCTCTGGACGAAAGACGGCGTGCTCGTCGCGTTGAACCAACAGACGTTCGCCGTCATCGCGTAGCGCCATGGCCTAGCGGCGGCCGGCGTGAGGTTCGCGTCTCGGTCGCGGAACGTCTTGCGCTTTCGTTACGCCGCGGAGCCGCTCGAGCATCTCGAAGCGCTGGTGCCCTTGATGGTGCAGGTGCTTCGGGCGCCGAACGGGCCATCGGCGCTCTCGGGGGTGCGGCTTCGCTCGACGATTTGTTCGACGAACGATCCGACTCCGGGACCTGATTTCGTTGCCTCGACGACCGACCGCGTGGCTTGCGGTCGGTATGCCGCGTATGGATCGCAAGCGATCCACGAGTGATGGATGCGAGGATCGTTCTTTGTCCATCGAGGTGTGGGTGAGGCTGCGTCGATGTGGCCATTTGGGCGGAAAAATCGAGTCTCACGGTTTCCGTCGTTCTGGCCCGCCACATGCTGTGTATGACGGCCATGGGAGCTCCCGGGAGTCGTCGGACGGTCGCCTCGAACGACGCGCGAACGCCTCGAGCCGCCGCCCCGCGCACGTCGCCCGCGGCCGTCGCCGACACGGGCGATCCCACCGTGCGTGAATCCATCCCATGGCAGCTACAGATGCTCCGGTCGGCCAAAGGCCGGAGTTCTGCACCCGCCGCGAACGCTCTCGTCGCAAAGCCGCCCGTGCCGGCCCCTCGCCCCTCGACGCCCACGCCCGACGCTCGAGGGCCCGTCGAAGGCTTCGACCGTACGGTTCTTCAGCCGAGCATGGATGCACGCATGGCGGAGCTCGTGCTCGCGGATGCGCATCGCGCCGAAGTTCCGCATGGCGAACGCCGTCGACCCGCGCTCCCCATCGAGGTGCCACCGGATTCTGGCGTTCGCATCAGTTATGTCGAGCCTGAGCCGATGGCGGCGCCGCTTCCCGAGTCGCTCTCGTTCCATGTGTACACGTTCGACGAGCTCGAGCGACGCACGAACCTTCGTCCCAGTGCCTCGAAGCTCGTGCTCGACGCCCCGCAGGTCCCGTGGCTCGCCGCGTGGCACGCCGTGCGCGCGTTTTTCCACGAGGCGTTTCGTTGGGCCGTTTCCGGTCGAAGGAGCGGCGTCGACGCCCGGACGGCCCTCGCGGCGCCGTACGCGATGATGTCGGAACACGTCCGCGCGTTCCTTCGCGCCGCGGATTGGCGGAGAATCGGCGTCGGTCTGGGCGTCGGCATCGCCACGGTGGCCGCGCTCGTCTTCGTCGTCGTCACCGTGGCCGAGCTGACCGACGATCTCAAACCCGCGTCGAAGCGCTCCGTGCATTTGACCACGGCGACCCTCGCGGCGTCGACGTCCGCAGCGCCCGCGAAGTCCTTCGAAGGCGCACCGGCGGCTCCGCGTTCGCCGACGACGGGTGGTTCGACCTCGACCTCCGCGCCCATCGCGCCCACCGAGCGCGCGCCGCTCTTGCCGGCGTCGACGCTCGCGGGAGACGTCCGCGCGGATTCTTTCGCGATCGCGCCGGCGTCTCGAGCCGTGCCCGCGCGCACGACGAAGAGCGGCGGACGGCGCGACACCGCCGAAGTGTTCACGCCGTGATCCTCGGCACGCGCGGCGCGAAGAACGCGCTATGAAGCTCCCGCGGCGTCACCCGTAGCGCGCCGCAGGAGAACGAAATGGCGGACGAGTCTTTCCCGGTCGAAGTCGAGCAGCGTGGCAGCGTCGTCGTCTGGACGATCGACCGCGAGTCGCGCATGAACAGCCTGTCGCGCGCGACCCTCCGCGCCCTCGGCAAGCTCGCGCGCGAGGCCGTGTCGAACCCGTCCGTCCGCGCGATCGTCGTCACGGGGCGAGGGACCAAGGCGTTCTGCGCCGGCGCCGACTTGAAGGAGCGCCAGGGCATGACGGAGAACGACATCCGCGTGCAAGTCGAGCTCTATCGATCCGAGCTCGGGCTCCTCGATCGATCGCCGAAGCCCGTGATCGCCGCGCTCAACGGCGTCGCGTTCGGCGGCGGCCTCGAGCTCGCGCTCATGTGCGATTTGCGCGTCGCCGCGCCGCACGTTCAGGTCGGGCTCCCCGAGACGACGCTCGGGATCATCCCGGGCGCCGGCGGAACGCAGCGCCTCCCGCGCATCGTGGGTGAGGCGCGCGCGAAGGAGATGATCCTGCTCGGGCGCCGTTTGTCGGCCCAAGAGGCGCACGCGTGGGGCCTCGTCAACCGCGTCAGCCCCGAGGGCGCGGACGTCGTCGACGACGCGCTCGCGTTCATCGCCCCCATCGCCGAGGGCGCCCCGATCGCGCAAGCCGCGGCGCTGGAGGCCATCGACCGCTCGTTCGACACCACGCTCGAGCTCGGCCTCGAGCTCGAAAAAGTGAGCTACGACAAGGTCCTCGTCAGCGAAGATCGGCGCGAAGCCCTCGCGGCGTTCGCCGAAAAGCGCAAGCCCCTGTTCCAAGGGCGCTGATCCGAGGGCACCGGGGCATCGACCGGCGAACATTGACGCCCCGTGCCAGAGCGGAGTGCTTGATGCGCGCCGGTGTCCCACCTAAAGACGAACCGTGTCGTCCGAAGGCTTTTTGAAAGAAACGCTCGCCCGCGTCGCGCAGGGCGGGGCCCAGAAGTACCACCAGAAGAACGCCGAGAGCGGCAAGCTCTTCGCGCGCGATCGCATCGCGAAGCTCGTCGATCCCGACTCGTTCGTGGAAGACGCGGGCCTCGCGAACGCGCTCGATCCGGAGCTCCCCGCCGACGGCGTCGTCACGGGCACGGCCACCATCGAAGGCCGGCTCGTCTGCGTGATGGCGAACGACTCCACCGTCAAGGCCGGCTCGTGGGGCCGCCGCACGGTCGAGAAGATCCTCCGCATCCAAGAGACCGCGCGCGATCTGCGGGCGCCGCTCTTCTACCTCGTCGACTCCGCCGGCGCGCGCATCACCGACCAGATCGAGATGTTCCCGGGTCGCCGCGGCGCGGGGCGCATCTTCTACAACCAGGTCGCGCTCTCGGGGCAGGTCCCGCAAGTGTGCCTGCTCTTCGGGCCGAGCGCGGCGGGCGGCGCGTACATCCCGGCGTTCTGCGACGTCGTCGTCATGGTCGAAGGCAACGCGAGCATGTACCTCGGCTCGCCGCGCATGGCCGAGATGGTCATCGGCGAGAAGGTCTCGCTCGAAGAGATGGGCGGCGCGCGCATGCACTGCTCGGTGTCGGGCTGCGGCGACATCCTCTGCAAGACCGAGGAAGAGGCCATCGCGTGGGCGCGCAAATACATCGGATTTTTGCCGCTGAACGAGGCCGAACAGCCGCCGAAGCGCGAGGCGAAGGCGCCGAAGGCGAGCGGCAAGCGCATCGAAGAGATCATCCCCGCCGACGAGAACAAGTTCTTCGACATGATGGCGGTCATCCGCGAGCTCATCGACGAAGACTCTTGGTGCGAGATCAAGCCGCTCTTCGCGAAGGAGATCCTCACCGGCTTCGCGCGCATCGAGGGGCGCGTCGTCGGCATCGTCGCCAACCAGCCGAAGTGGCTCGGCGGCGTGCTCTTCGTCGACTCCGCCGACAAGGCCGCGCGCTTCATTTGGCTCTGCGACGCGTTCAACGTCCCGCTCCTCTTCCTCGCCGACGTGCCCGGCTTCATGATCGGCACGAAGGTCGAGCGCCAGGGCATCATACGCGCGGGCGCGAAGATGATCGCGGCCGTGAGCGAGGCGAGCGTGCCGAAGATCTCCGTCGTCGTGCGCAAGGCCTACGGCGCGGGCCTCTACGCGATGTGCGGCCCGGCGTTCGAGCCCGATGCCTGCATCGCGCTGCCGAGCGCGTCGATCGCCGTCATGGGACCGCAGGCGGCCATCAACGCCGTGTATTACAATAAAATACAGGAGCTGCCGGAAGGGCCCGAGCGCGCCGCGTACGTCGAGCGCCTCCGCACCGAGTACCAGGCGGACATCGACGTCATGAAGCTCGCGAGCGAGCTCGTCGTCGACGCGGTCGTCCCGGGTGAGACCCTGCGGACCGAGATCGCCCGACGTTTTTCGCGCCTCGCGTCGAAGATTCAAGCCCGGCCGAAGAAGAAACACCTGGTTCCGCCGGTCTAGACCCGCGCCGATGCGCTCGGACGTCGCGATCGGGAGGCTTGCCGGGCTAGGATGTCGGCCCTTCCCGTGACATTCCGTTCGAGCCTTTCGCGCCGCTCCACGATCGACGTTCCGCGCCGTCGGCGATCCCTTTTCCTCCACGAGGCCCGCCGCCGTTTCGCGACGGGCGCCCTCGTGCTCGCCGCCGTCGCGTGCGCGTCCTCCGCGTCGGCCGAGCCGGCGAAGCGCGCGCTCGGTGCGTCGAACGGCCCCGATCTCGTTCGCATGCTCGGCCCTCGCGCCGGCTTGGTGCTCGCGCCTCGGACGGGGCTCGTCGGTGCGCTCGTCGCGCTGCCCAAGGGCACGCGCGCGGCGGATTTCGGGCTCGAGCCGGTGGCTCCGGGCATCGGTCGATTGCGGGCTTCGCCGTCGCGCATCGACGCGTTCGCGACGGCGCACCCCGATCTGCGCATCGAGGTCGCGCCGCCCGTCCACACGTTGCTCGATCGGGCGAGCCAGTGGGTCGGTACGGTCACCGCTCGGCAAAAGCTCGGCGCCGACGGCCGCGGCGTGTTCGTCGGCGTGGCGGACACCGGCGTCGACGCGGCCCATCCCGACTTCATCGACGCGAGCGGCCATTCGCGCATCGCGTGGCTGCTCGATCTGTCGCTCCCGCCGATGGGGGTGCACGCCGATCTCGAGGACGCCTTCGGCATCAAGGACTCCGACGGAAAGGTCGTCGCGGGCGCGGTCCTCGACGCCTCGATGATCGACGCGCAGCTCGCGAAAATGAAGTCGGGCGAGTGCGTCGATTCGATCGGTTCGCGCTGCGCGTCGTCGGACGAGGTCGGCCACGGAACGCACGTCGCGGGCATCGCCGTCTCCTCGGCGAGCAAATACCCGGGCATGGCGCCCGCGGCGGATCTCGTGTTCGTCCGCCTCCTCCGCGCGGGCGCCGGCGGCATCGAGAACGACGATCTCGTGCGCGCCGTGTCGTTCATGTTCGACCGCGCCGACGCCGCGAAGAAGCCGATCTCGGTCAACCTCTCGCTCGGCAGCGATTTCGGTCCTCACGACGGCACGTTCCTTTGGGAGCAGACGATCGCGAGCTACGTCGGCCCCGATCACCCGGGGCGCGTGATCGTCGCGGCCGCGGGCAACTCGGGCTCGATCGTCGAGTCGCCGATCCACCAGAGCGTGTCCGTCTCGGACGGGGCGACGACGCGCGTGCCGATTCGCACCCAAGGTGCGAACGCGGGATCGGTCCAGGTGTGGGTCACGCTCCGCGAGGGCGCGAACCTCGCGATCGGGCTCGACGGACCCGACGGCGAGTGGATCGCGCCCGTGGCGTCGGGCCATCAGAACGGCAAGAACACGAGCGACTACAACGCGGGCGTCATCCACGGCAACGTGCCGGACAGCCCGATCCCGTCGACGTCGCGCGGCGGTGTCGTCGTGTGGGCCGGCAAGTGGCCGTCGGGCAACTACGCGGTGACGTTGCGTGGCTCGGGCATGGCGGAGCTCTACTTGCAGAGCTTCGGCGACGCCTCGATCGAATCGTCGAAGCCCGCCATTTTCTCGAGCGGCGTGCGCGAAGGGACCGTCAATTTGCCGGCCACGAACCCGTCGATCATCGGCGTCGGCTGCACGGTCAACCGCGCGCGCTGGACGAGCATCGGGAGCACGGAGATGGGGCTTCGCGTTCCGCTCCTCGATCCCGCCGGCGGGCTCCCGATCGATTCGTCCTCCGCCGAGCGGACGCGCGACATCGCCGACGGCGAGGTGTGCTGGTTCTCGAGCGCGGGGCCGACGGCCACGGGCGTGCCGAAGCCCGACATCTCGGCCCCTGGCGCGCTCGTCGTCTCGGCGATGAGCCGCGCGGCGCCTCCGAGCAGCTCGGTAAGCATGTTCGCGACCGATGCGTGTCCCCCGAACGCGCGCGGCGCTTCCGACAACCGTTGCCTGCAAATCGACGATACGCACGCCGTCGGTGTCGGCACGTCGATGTCGTCGCCGGTCGTCGCGGGCGTGGCGGCGCTCCTCTTGCAGAAGGACCCGACGCTCACGCAAGACGACGTGCGCGCGTTGCTCCAGGCCGGCGCGCATTCCTTCCGCGGCGCGGCGCCGTTCCAGGACCAAGCCGGTCCGGGCGAAGTCGACGCGCTCGGTGCGCTCGACGCGCTCGATCAGATGCGCAACCCCGCGTTGCGGATCCCGAGCGCCGACAAGAGCTGGCTCTCGCTCAGCTCGGACTACGTGCCCGCGGACGGCTCGACGACGGTGACGGCGATCGTCGAGCTTCGCACGAGCGACGGCGCGCACCGCGCGGACATGTTCGACGCGCGGCGGCTCGCGCCCGTGCTCTTGGTGGACGGCGTGGCCGTGAGCGCTCCGCCGACGATGATCCGCCGTGGCCCCGGCGTCTGGTTCTTCGAGTGGCGTCCGCCGCGCGGCCTCGGCGGCTCGCGCGCGACGTTCGGCGCGACCTTCGACGGCGCTCCCATCGTCGCCTCGCGCACGCTCCCCATCGCGACCGATTCGTGGAACGCGTCCTACCCGAGCCACGCGCTCGGCAGTGGATGCGCGACGTCGCCGGGCTCGGCCGGAGGCTGGAGCTTTGCGTGGGGCGCGGTCGGCGTCGGGCTCCTCGTCGCTCGCCGCCGTCGTGCGTGAGACATTTCGGGATTCATCCGCGAACGAAAGAGCTTTCGTTTCCGAGATGGGATCGGCGGCGGGGACGTTGGATCGTTCGATCCATTCGTTCGTCGGCGATCCCATGGAGGGGTAGGTAAGACAACTTCGATTTTCTCCCTGCTTTCGTCGGACGATAGGACGTACGGCTTTCTTGGTACGAATCCTGCGGACGATGGTCGTCCTATGACCTTTCGCCGGTTCGTCTTCCCCTTTGCGCTCTCCTTCGTCGTCGGAAGTTTTGCTTGTTCGTCGAGCGACGACGACGGGCCTTCGCCGCTGACGGCCGATCCATCTTCGCAAAGCCACGAAGATGGCGGGAGCACGGGATCGCCCGATCCCGGAAGATCGACGGACGCCGGATCGGATGCCGCGAGCAATCCTCCCACGCCGCCGCCGTGCGACGAAAAGCAGATGGCCGCGGTTCAAGCGGTGATGGACGCGGCCCACGATCCTGCGAAGACCGACATGGTCGCGACCGTCAAGACGCCGTCGTGCGGCGTTCGATTCTTCACGAGCGGCCCGAACAAGATCGACGCCGACCGGTTGCAGCGGATCGGGAGCGTGTCGAAGACGTACACGGGGGGCGTCGTTCTCGACCTCGTTCACGAAGGACTTCTTTCCCTCGACGATCCGGCGGCGCGTTGGCTTTCGGGGGTCCCGGGAGGGAATGCCATCCTGGTTCGTCATCTCCTGCAACACACGAGCGGCTTGCCTTCGTGCGAAGGCACCAATTCACCCGATCAGCGATTGGCGGCGTGCTTTCAGAAACCGCTGGCTTCGCAGCCCGGCGCGAAGTTCGCCTATCAGAACATCAACTTCCTGGCGTTGGGGCGCATCGCGGAGAAGGTGACCGGGAAAGAGCTCGCGACGTTGATCCACGAGCGATTGACGAACGACATCGGTGCGTCGCACACGTTCTTCGAGAGCGGTGAAACCATCACGGGAGACATCGCCCCCGTTCGTGCGTACGACGGGACTTCGGCCGCCTATGCATATCCCGCGATTGCCACGTGGGGCGCGGGCAACGTCGTGGCGACGTCGGGTGACGTCGTCAAATGGATCGAGGTCCTCGGGAACGGAAGCTTCTTGGGAACGCTCGATGCAACGGCCAAGACGACCATCGACATCGCCGAGGGAACGTACGCGGCGAAGTATGGATTGGGGATCATTGAGCTGCCCGCATCGACGACGATGGGAGGGGGCGTCGCCTATGGTCACTTTGGCGATTTGCTCAGTCAGTCGTCGGTGTTTACGCCGCTGGTCGGGTATCACACGGCGGCGTTCTACTTTCCGGAGAAGGACACGACGATCGTTGCCGTGCTCGACTACACGCCGCTCACGTCGTTGAACGGGGACGACGAGACGCTCTCGAAGCTCATCAGGGGCCCCTTCTATTCGGTGCTCGGCGCACTCTTCGGTGGAGCGTCGTGACTTGACGCTGGATGGGGATTCGACGCGATCCGGGGCGACGGAAGCCGCGTGACCTCGTTCACTGCTCCAAGATGTGCTCCACCTCTTGGAACACCTGCTTTCGCCAGCGCGCCAGGTCGGAGTCGCCGCGCATCAGCTTCGCCGTCTCCGCGAGCACGTCGGGCAGCGGCGTGAGGACGACGTAGGGATCCCACGGGCACGGCGTCTTCGAGGTGCCGGGGCCGATCCACCCCGCCATCACGTCGGTTCGTCCATCGGCGATGGCGCGAAGCGCGGCGTTCGCGAGGCGGGCGCCGAGCAGGCGGTCGAAGGCCGTCGGCGTGCCTCCGCGGACGATGTGGCCGAGCACGGTCACGCGCGTGTCGACGTCGGGCAGCGTGTGCGCGAGGCGTTCGTCGACGAGCTCCTTGAGCCTCCGGCTCTCGAGCTTCACGCCCTCCGACTTGAGCACCAAGACGTGCCGTTTCGCGGCGCCGCGGGCGTGCATGCTCGCGTACGCGCGGCAGATCGTGGCGTGCACTTGCTCGACGATGGCCGCCTCGTCCTTGTCTTGCTCGCGGACGAGCACGACGTCGGCGCCGGCCGCGATGCCGGACGTCATCGCGAGGTAGCCGCAGTCCCGACCCATGACCTCGACGATGAACGTGCGCTTGTGCGCGTTCGCCGTGTCGAGGATGCGGTCGCACGCTTCGACGATCGTGTTCATCGCCGTGTCGACGCCGATGGCCATCGAGGTGCACGCCAGGTCGTTGTCGATCGACGCCGGCACGCCGCTCACCAGGAGCGGCCCGTGCTCCGTCTCCGTCCCCGCGAGCGCGTGCGCGCCGGTGAGCGAGCCGTTGCCGCCGACGACCACGAGCCCTCGGAGCTTCTCGCGGGCGATCGTGGCGCGTGCGCGCGTTTGCCCCTCGGCGGTCGGAAACGCCTTGCAGCGCGCCGTCCCGAGGATCGTCCCGCCGCGCCGCGAGGCTTCGTCGCACGTGCGGACGTCGAGCGGCGCGAGGCGCCCTTCGAGTAGCCCCTGGTAGCCGTCTTCGACGCCCAACATCTCGAAGCCGAGCTCGGCGCCCACGCGCGCGGCCGCTCGGAGCGCCGCGTTCATGCCGGGCGCGTCGCCCCCCGACGTGAGGACCGCGACGCGGTCGCCTTTTTCGAGCCCCTTCGCCATCCCTCGATGACACGCCCTTCGCGCACACGGGGCAAGTCGATTCCGTCACTCCTCGGCGATCGTCAGGAGCCAACCGTGCGGCTCCCACACGTCGTCGTCGGGATCGAACGCGTACGCCGGATCGCCCGCGTTGATGCCGACGAGGAGCAACGATTCGGCGCCCCCGAAGTCGGCGAGCGTCCATTGCGCGTCCGTGGCGCGCTCCGTCGTCGGAATGACGACGCGGCCGATCTCGGCGCCGCGCGCGTCGCGTTTGACGATCGCCCAGCGAAAGAGCGCGTGCTCCTCCCACGTGATCTCGACGCGGAGCCGCGCATCGGGGCGCGCGCCGTTTCGTCGAATCACGACGTAGCTCGCCCCCGTCGGTTCGACCGGCGCCCGCGGTGCGACACGTCTCGGCGTCGTCGGCCAAGGCAGATCCCAGTCGAGCGCGATGCGCGCGTCGTCCCCGAACCCGCGCGTTTCGACGGCGTGCGCCCCGTCGTCCGCCGATCCCATGAACGCGCGCGCGACGGCGACGTCGAGGAACAAATCGGCGAGCTTCGAGCCGTGCGAGAGGGCGCCGTCGAACGACACCCGCAGCACGTCGAAGGCGTCGGGCTCGTCGTCCCACCGCGGCGCGCCGAGCGGCGTCATCGTCGGCGAAAGCGCCCATGCCGCCCGAACGATCCCTCCTGGCGCCCGTCCGAACGCGCCGTCGATGCGCGCCCAAAAGAGCGAGGCACCTTCGGCGTGAAGCAGATTCTCGCGCGTGAGCCGTGGGCGCCACGTCGGAGCGACGGGCGCGACGTCGCCGGCGTGCAGGCTCGTGACCGCGCGCTCGGGGTGCTTTTGGAAGGTACGCACCGCGTCGCGTTGCGGTGCATCGAAACATGGCGCGACGAGGCTCGCGAGGTACGTCGTCTGCGCGAGGGCCGTCGCTTCGTCCGTCGCGGGTGCCACGCGGTAGAGCGACGCGCGGGCGATCGCGCGCGCGGTGAGCTGATCCAGCGCGCAGCCCGAAGGCACGTCGGCGTCGAGGACGGTGAATGCCCCGGCGCGGTCGACGCGGGAACGCACGTCGCGTCCCCGAAGGTGCGTCGTCGCCGGGCCGGCACCTTCCATGAGATGAATGGCGTAGACGAGCGTGTCGGGATCGACGTCGGGGGAGGGAAGTCCGAGCGCTCCTCCGAGCGTCGCCCAGGCGCGTTCGGCCGAGCCGAGCACCTCGAGCACGCGCGCCCCCGGCACGTTCTTCGGCGCGTGGACGCAAAGCGGCCAACGCATCGAGCACGCCGGGCGGTCGCTCGCCTTCGGTTCGGCGGCGTAAACGAGGGGACGCCCGCTGAAGTGCCGTCCACGAATGTCGGCGTGCGAACCTGCACGCCGACTGAGCGCGCGGATGTTCGCGTCCGGCGCCGAGGCGTTCTGGTCGACCGGCGGTGTTCGTTCGTCCGCGGCGCGGGCCGTCACGACCGCGAAGGGAGAAAATGCAGCCGAAATCGCCCACGCGAGGCCTGCGCACATCGTACGATGGCGCCTCGTGGCTGCGGCGTTCGTGCGGTCGATTCGGCGGGGCGCGACGTCCCGAGGAGCAAGCGGCACGTCGCCCATGGTATGCCGAATTGACACCCTGTTTTGCAGCCCTCTATAACTGCCAGGCTGCGAGGAAATATGGCCGGTCCTTCGTTCGATCCCAGCGGTTCGGTGCGTTTCGACCTTCGAAACGGGACCGCTTCCGACGCGCAGGGCGCGCGCCTTCTCCTGGTTCCGAGCTCCGCGTTCGAGCGTTTCGACGACGCGGCGCTCGCCCACATCGGTGCCGAAGTAGGACGCGCTTGCGGTGCACGTGTCGCCGCGCAGCTCGGAGGGAGCTCCGGCGTGTCCTCGGCGTCGATCGAGGACGTCGTCTCGCACCTCGCGGGTGAGCTCGCCATCGCCGGGGCCTTCGCGCTCCACGTCGAACGGTGGGGCCGCGCGCTCGTCGCCGTCGTGACGAACGCGAGCATTTCGGGCGACGCGTTCGCCGAAGCCGCGCTCGCAGCGGCGTTGTCGGCGGCGTCCGAGCGCGACGTGCACGTCGCGTCGCTCGGTGCGTCGACGGAAGAACAACGCTTTTTCGTGGGCTCCGAGCGTGGCGCCGCGCGCGTCCGCAGCTTGGTGCAAGCGGGCCGATCGTACGGCGAGATCGTCGCCAAGCTCCAGGAGAGCACGTCGTGAACGAAGAGAAGATCGCGCGGCTCGAAGGGCTCCTCGAACGCGTCCGCGCGCGCGCCGCGATGCCCCGACGTCCGGCCGCTCCCGCGGCGGCATCGTTCGATTCGACGGTCGGCGTCCCGACCGGCAACCTCGGCCTTCCCTCGGAATCGGTGGCGGTGACCGCCGAGCTTCCGACCGGCGATCTCGCGACGTCCTCGCAGGTGCTCGGGTTCGACGGCGCTGGCGTCGAAGCTCCGACCGGTCGCGTCTCGACGGTGCCTCCCAGGGTGGACGTGCCCGAGCCCGAGCCGTCGTCCATCGAGGTCTCCGCGAGCGAGCTCACCGACGTCGAGGCGTCCGACGTCGAGCTCGAGGTCTCGTCCGAGGTCGTCGAAGTCGACGTGGACGTCGAAGTCGAAGTCGAAGTCAGCGAGCCGGAGATCCCGGTGGCGCGCAAGGACTTCGAGAGCGGCGCGCAGCGCGTGGTGGCCAGCGCGTCCTTCGAAGCCGAAGAGCCCGCGACGTCGGACATCGCCGCCGCCCACGAATCGTTCGTGGAGCCCGAGCCCCTCGAGCCCCTCGCCCCGGCGAACGAAATCGGCGACGAGCCTCCGCTTTCGTCGCGCCGTCCCGTGGCCGCGAGCGAGCCGCCCGCCGAAGCCTATCCGAGCGCTCCTCGCCACACGCCTCCGCCGGAGTCGGGCAAGCAAGTGGCCGTCTCGTCCATGCCCGTCGGCCGCGTTCCGAGCGTACCGGCTCCGTCCGGCGAGGAAGCTTTCGTCAGCGGTTGGCGCGAGCCGGGACTCGCCTCGCAGCCGCCCCGCGAAGCCGCCGCGCCGCTCTCGACGCGCGCCGAAGCCCGGACCGAGAGCGCCGAAGTCATCGAGCCCGTGCTGCCCGCGGATGCGCGTGTCGCGCGCGTGGAAGGCACCGCCGCTGCGTTCGCTCCGCGCTCGTTCGGCGAGCTCCTCGACGCGACGCTCGCGCTGTAGCGCATCGCAACGGTACGTCGCAACGCGCCGTTCATGTCGTCGTGCGTCGTTCGTGATCGACGGGGCATCGCGCGTTCGCTCGACGTGCGATGTGTTAGGCCTGTCGGCATGAAGCGCTTCTTCGTTCGGCGCGCGAACGTCTGCGTCGCCTTCGCCGCTTTGTCATGGCCGCTGGTCGGACTCTCTTCGTGCCTCGACGAAGACAAGTCCCCGGCGACCGCAGACATCCATGACTTCGAGAAAGACGGGGCCGCCGACGACTCGACGACCGGCACGGACGACGCGGGGCGAGACGGCGGCGCTCGCGACGGCGCTGCGACCGACGGCGGCGCCACCGATGGAGGTGATTCGACGAACGACGCCACGGCGCCGCTTCCGACGCCGCCGGCCGATCTCGTGAAATGCCTCGATTCGAAGCCGTACGTCGAAGGGACCTGTTCCTCCACGACCGCGACCGGCTGGCCGCACGAAGCCAAGGCGTGCTCGTACCCGACGGAGATCGGGACGCTCCACGTCACCGTGGCCAACGCTTCGGCGGAGCAGGTGGCGATTTGGATCATGGACGCCGGCGATTCGCTCCCGGCCATCGCGCACCTCAAGACCACCGAGCCGGCCAAGTACCTGCGCGTCTTGCAGGGCATCGCGTCGGCGCTGATGCTCCAATCGGGGCGCATCTTCCCCATCGAAGGCGACGTCGGCGAAGATCTCGGCTACGGCTACACCGCGTTCCATTTCAAACACGGCGTGACGACGACGTGCCCCGCGAAAGAGCCGGGCTGTTACTGCCGCATCAATTCGCTCACGCGCGGCGACTATTGCAGCTACCGCGCGCACATCGGCGTCGAGACCGAATCGGCCTGCCGGAGCCGCGTGAACTACGGGTCGGGCGCCACGACCGGATGGCTCTCGGCCTGCCTCGCCAACCACGCCGACGCGTGGGGAAAGTCCAGGCACGACGGCATTCGCGCGCAGATCTGGGCGAGGATCCAGGACTTCGGCGTGAAAGACGACGCCACCGGCGCGCAGGTCGTCAAGGCGTTCGATCAAGCCTACGGCATCAACGACGGCACGATCGCCACGTTCTGCAAGTAGCGCGTGCGCGCGCTCTCCACGGGCCGTTCGACGAGACACGACACGCCGAGCGTGGTCCGATGGCCGGGGTCGTGTCGGTGATCGACCCCGGCTCGTTGGACCTGCCTGCCTTCGTGCGTCGACGTGACGGCTTCTACTTGCACTCGGGCGTGTCGGTGGAGCACTCGCCCTTGGCGTTGCACGTCTCCACGACGGCGGGACAGGTCTGACCGGCGGGACAGGTCGTGCAGGAGTCGCCGCAGCTCTTGCCGCTGCACGGGGTGGCGGCTCCGCCGTCTTCGTCGGTGTTGGCGCAGACGGGCTCGAGCTCGGTGTCGCACTTGCCTTGGGCGTTGCACGCCTTCATGACGGCGGTTTCGACGCAATCAGCCTTTCCGGGCGGGCAGATCTTGCAGGAATCGCCGCAGCTCTTTCCGCCGCACGGGTCGTATTTGGCTTCTTGGCAGGTGCCCATGCAGCCCTTGCCGCCCTTGGCCGGATCGCACGCGTCGGTCGGATCGTCGACGCACTCGAGACCTTCCGGGCAGAGCAGTTCGACGAAGCCGCCGCAGCTGTCGCCTTGCTTCAGTTCGTTCGATTCTCCGCTCTCGGTGGTCGGCTTGTCGCTGCTGGAACTGCATGCGACGACGACGCCGGTGAGCAGGAAGGAAGCGATCGTCTTGATGTTCATGGTCTCGGCTCCGTTGAAACCGCGCTTGGGCGGCAGTGTGGGTTGATGTGTGGACTATGCTCGTCTCGAGCGCGAGCGCCGGTAAAGCCGACGTAAAAGGACCGTTATCGAGCTTCCGTCGGCGTCAGTGCTCGACGACGACGCGAAGATCCGCGGCGAGGCTGTAGCCGTCGTCGCGCTTCACGAGCCACGCGCGAAGGCCGCGATGACGGAGCGTCGAGAGGGCGGTGTACACGCGGCGGGCGCCTGCGTCGGGGCGCACGCGCTCGTCGGGCCAGCCCTTCGCGACGAGCTCCTCGACACCGATCGAACGACCCGTCGACGTCCGATGAACGTCGACGAAGCATTCGACCAAACGCCAGAGGACGGGGTGACGTTCGAGCTCGATGAGGTGTCCGTCCGGCGTCTGGAGCACACGGCGCGTCGCCTGCACGGTCATGGGACGCGCGTCGGCCGACGTGGGAGGACGCTGGCTGCCCTCGTCTTCGTCGCGCAGGATCCGGGGTGAGAGGCTCGTCGCTTCGTCGATGGCCCGTGAGAGCGCGGCGAGCGCGAGACGTCGTTCGCGGCAGCGCACCCGTCCACCACCGGCCGAGGTCCTGGCGCGCGAGAACCGATCGCGCGCGGCCGCGAGGTGCTGGTTCGTCGCGTCGACGTTTCCGTCATCGAACGCCGCGCGTGCTTCGGCGAGATCGAGGTGCCCGCGCATCACGTCGACGAGCTCCGTGCCCCGCGGTCCGGGGACGGCGTCGGCGTCGGCGCGGTCGAAATGACGACGCGCGTCCTCGATGCGGCCTTCGCGCGCCGCGACGATGCCGAGTCCGGCCTCGGCGTAGCTCACCGTCAAGGGGTTCGACGTCGTGTGCGCGATGGAGAGCGCTTCCCCGTACGCCGCGCGGGCAGCTTCGAGATCGCCGGCGTCGAGCTCCACTTTCCCGAGGTCCGCGAGGATCGTGGCTTGATCGCGAAAATGGCCGATTTCTCGATGAATCGCGAGGGCCTGGCGTTGAAGCGACCGAGCGTCGTCCAAGGCGCCTCGCTCGTGCGCGAGCAGGCCGAGCGCCAACGTGAGATCGGCTTCGACGCGTCGATGCCCCGATCCTCGTTGCTTGGCGATCGCTTGCTCGAGCAGGCTCCGAGGACTCTCGAGCTCGCCGAGCTCGTGCATCACGACCGCGAGGTAGCCTCCGTTCATCGCCTCGAACGTGACGTCGCCGACGGCGCGGTGCAGCGCGATCGCCGCGAGGAAGTGGTCACGCGCGGCCTCGACCTGGCCGGTCATCCATTCGAGCCACGCGAGGCGGCCGAGGGCGCGGCCTTCGTGGAAACGATCGCCGGCTCCGCGCAGCGAGGGTGATCGCGGCGTCGATCGGACGAGGTGGCGTCCGCGACACGACCTTCCATCGCGAAGCTGAGCCCGAGCGTGCCGAGGGTGCGCCCGCGAAGGCTGGCGGAGAGCGAATTCGCGAGGCCACATGCGCGTTCGGCGTTGGCGCGCGATTCGGCCGAGCGCCCCACGGCGACGAGCGCGAGCACGGATGCGTCCAGCGCTTTCGCGAGGAGCGAAGGATCGGGCTTCGTGCGGCTCGCGAACGCGATCGACGCCTCGAGTGCCCACGCACGGAGCGCGCAGGCCCCGTCGGCGTCGAGCAAGCTCGCGAGCGAAAGGGCGATCGCGAGCCCACGGTCGGCCGCGGCGGGTTCCGGTTCGCCGGCGACGAGGTGGCGGAGCGCGGCGGTGAGGTTTTCGGCGTCGGGGCGCATGTGGTCGAGGGCGCGCGGGGCGTTGGAGCCGAGGAGTTCCTGTCCCCACGCGCGGCTCGCGAGGGCGTAGCGTCGGGCGTGGCGCGCCCGCACGGCCTCTCGTCGTCCCGAGGCTTCGAGGCGCTCGGCGGCGAAGGCGCGGATGTTCGCGTGGAGCTGGAAGCGCGAGGCCATGCCGTCGGGCCGACGCGCCTCGGGGGCGTGCCGCTGCGCGCCGAACGCGTCGGCCTGCCCGCGAACGGCGACGAGCGACTTGTCGCAGAGGGCTTCGAGCACGTCGACGATGGGCGGGGCGTCGGGGAACTCGGAGAGATCGAGGACGAGCTCCGCGCTCGCGAGATCGAAGCCGCCTTCGAACACGGCGCTGTCGAGGAGGGCCGCTCGACCCCACGGAGGGAGGCGATCGAAGGAGCCCTCGATGGCATCGAGGAGCGTGGACTCGCGCGGTCGTCCCCGACGCTCCGTGACGAGCAGCTCGAAGCGCTTCCCCATGCGCGCGAGGATTTCCTTCGGCGTGAGGACGCGCATCCGGGCCGCTGCGAGCTCGATCGCGAGCGGATGGCGGTCGAGCGCGTCGACGAGCTCGCGGACGATGCCGACGTCGCTCGGCGCCAGCTCGTAGCCCGAGCGCACTTCCCGCGCCCGCTCGACGAAGAGGCGGACGCCGTCGTCGTTCTCGGGGCCCGCCACGAGCGGTCCGGGCTCGAAGACCGCCTCGCCCTCGAGCCGAAGTCGCTCGCGCGACGTGACCAAGACGTGCGCTTGGGGGGCCGCGCGCCGCCACGTGGCGAGGAGCGGATGCGCGACGTCGAGGACGTGCTCGAACGGGTCGAGCACGAGCAAGTTCGACGAACCGTTGGCGAGCAACGCTCCGATGCGAGCGATGCTCTCTTCCACGGACGTTCCTGGCGCGACGCCGAACGCCGTCGCGACGCAGCGAACCACGTCTTCCACCGACGTGGCGGCGCCGAGTTCGCAGAAGCGGATGCCGGTCTGGGCCCCACCCACCGCCACGCGGCGCAGCCATTCGAGCACGAGACGCGTCTTCCCGATGCCCGGCGGGCCGAGCACGGTGACGAGTCGGTGCGTGCGGACGTCGCGGTCGAGCGCGGCGAGCTCTTCGACCCGTCCGACGAAGCTGGTCGGAGGGATCGGCCATCGGTTCATCCTGCCCTCACTCATGGACAGGGGAGCCGGCTTCGACCGATCCGACGTGGCGAAGCTCGACTCGACGTTTCGCGAGGAAGGCTGCACGGGCGGAAGCGGTCCGTGCATCGGAGGCGCTTCCAGCCCCGTGGATCCCCGCGTCGTCAACGAAGTTCTGGAAGATGCGTCCCACGTCATCGTGTTCCTCGAAATGAAAGTCGCGCGAGCGAGGTGAATGTATCGATTCGAACTTCGTATTTTTGGAATTCTATTTTCAATTATCGAAATGGGTCGACCATCGACGAAGGACGACCTTCCCTCGAACGCTCCGAGGATGCGCCGAAGGGATCGGTGCAAATGGACGCGCCGAAGAGCCGCGTGCCGCGCCACGAGCGCGAAGGCCGATCCGGCGCTCTCCGCGGGGAAAACGTGCGATGCACCCGGCATGGCCACGCGTCCGTCGTGGGTTTGCGAGGCGCGCCGATGGGGATGACCGTGAGTGGTCGCGATCGGTCGACCCGTGACGAATTCGTTCTCCCGGGATCTTTTTTTACCACCTTCGAGATGGGGACGAAGGCGAGGAAGGTGATTCGCGGAATACCAGGCACGTCACCGACAAAAGCAACGAGTGCGCCACGGTGGAAAAATCCGTATTTCGTCGATTTGACGAGGGACGAGAGCGCGGTTGTTCGCGAGCCTTTCGCGTCGGGGCGCGATCGGTGCCGTGTCGTCTCGCAACTCGCATGGTCTTCTCGCCTTCGGATGAACGCAGAACGACCGCGCACGCGAGCGCTTGGCAGAGGTCAGGCACCGGTGAGTGGTGCCTCGCGAACGATCCGTGACGAAATCGACGGAGGGACGAACGAATGTCGATGGAGGGCGGAGACGGCGGCGATCGCGCTCGAAAGGAGGAGGCGCGACGGTGCTCAGACGTCTGGTGGTCCCACGAAGAGGACGTCTTCGACGGGGCGTCGGAGCGCTCGCGCGCTCGCGGGATCGGCATAGCCGAGCCGGAAATAGAGGACGTGGCCCTCGTCGGCTCCGAGCGCCGGCACGGATCTCGAAAAGGACCCGTAGAGGTCCCGCAGCTTCGAAGAGAGGCTCGGCGGTAGTCCCTCACCTCCGAAGGCACGAACGCGCGTGAACAGGTAGGTCGCCGCCGCGAGGGGTTGGAAGGCGAGGCCCGCGCGCGTCGCCACGAGCCAGGCGCGGAGCATCGCCCGCCCGCCTTGGAGGAAGTCTTCGAGCGAATGACCTGGCACGGTGATGATGCCGAAGGCCGACGATCTCGCGACCGTCTTCTTCGCGCCGGCGACGAGGCCTCGGGAAAACCCGATCCTTTCGAGGACGCGCGCGACATTCGACGATTGCAGGAGCTTCCGGATCATCCATTGCTCACCTTTGCCGATTTCGAGGGTGGCGATGTCGATGCCGTCGCGGGTGCGTGTGACGTCCGCTTGCGAAAACCGGATTTCGCCCGCCATCTCCGCGCGCATGGCGGCGTCGAAGAGGCGGAGTCCGTCGACGATCCCGACGATCTCCGCGACGCGCGAGAGCTCGGGTTCGCTCATGACGAGGTGCAACCTCCCGCCGCGGATGGAGACGGCGTCCCGCATCGCCTGGACGTCGGCCGAGGGGATCTCTCGGCGCGCTCCGAGGCGTCGGTTCGTGACGCGTCGTTCCAAGAGATCGAAGAGGGCCGCGTCGTCCGCGAGCGCCTCGCGAGGAGCGTCGGAGAACCGAACGCGCGCCGCGAGAACGGGGGTCGCGGGTCGGGGGAGCCACGTTACCTCCGCCCGTCGACCGAGCCTCGCCGCGGCGATGACGATGGCCTCCACGGCCGCCCCTAGCGCGGCGTAGGTCGCGCGTTCGTGGACGTCGAGCGTCGGAGCCGTGGCGCGCCGTCGGTCGTTGACGACGAAGAGATCTTCGCGGTCGACGTAGAACTTCCACGGTTGGTTGTTTCCGCCCGAGGGCGCCGTGATCGCGGCGGCGACGAGCGCGCGGACGAAGTCGGACGTCACAGGCATGTTCCACCCTATCGTCCGACGATACCAGCAATCACGGACGCACCGGGCGACGTCCGCGTGACGTCGGCCGCCGGAAAAGCCCGCGTCAGAGCCACTCCACGTCGGCGTGACCGAGCCAGGTCCGCTGGCGTCGCGTGAAGATGCGCGTCGATTGCACGATTTTGTCGCGGAGCTCGCCCCGCGGCATCTTGCCTTCGACGAAGGCGAGGACCTCTTCGTAGCCCACGGAGTGCATGGCGCGCGCGTCGCGGTAGCCCCGAGCGACGAGCGCCTCGACCTCTTCGATCCAGCCCGACGCGAGCCATGCATCGACGCGCCGGGCGATGCGGTCCGTCAGCGCGTCGGGCTCGTGGCGCGGAGCGATCAACGCGGCGTGGGTGCGTCGCCCTCGGAAGCCATGCTCGGCTTGGAGCTCGCTCATCGTCCGCCCCGAGAGCTCGAACACCTCGAGCGCGCGGCCGACCCGCACCGTGTCGTTCGGGTGCAGGCGCGCGGCCGACGCCGGATCGACCTTCGCGAGCTCGTCGTGCAGCGCCTTTCGCCCGCGCTCGTCGACGATCGCCTGGTGCCGCGCGCGCACCGCCTCGTCGGCGCGCGGCGCCTCCACGAGGCCGTACACCAGCGCGCGGACCCAGAAGTAGGTCCCGCCGCACAAGATCGGGAGCTTGCCGCGGCCGCGCACGTCGGCGATCGCTCCTTCGGCGAGATCGGCGAACGTGGCCGCGTCGACGGCGTCGAGCGGATCGTGGAGATCGACGAGGTGGTGCGGGACGCGTCGGCGTTCGAGGTCGGTCGGCTTTCCGGATCCGATATCGAAATAGCGATAGATTTGCACGCTGTCGGCCGAGACGATCTCGCCCGAGACGCGCTCGGCGATCGCCATCGCGAGATCCGTCTTCCCGCTCGCCGTGGGGCCGACGACGCACAGGAGGCGCGATGGATCTTCGAGCGCCCGTTCGACGCCGCGTTCGACGCGCGATTCGAAGCTCGCGTCAGCGGCCGACACGTCGCGCGAGCTCGCTGAAAGAGAGGCGCATCACGACCGGGCGGCCGTGCGGGCAATGCCCGGCGAAGTCGACCTCGTCGAGCGCGCGGAGGAGGGCCTCGGCTTCTTCGCGCGAGACGGCGTCGCCCGCGCGGATCGATCCGTGGCAGGCCATCGTCGCGAGCACGAGATCGACGGCGCGGCCGAACGGCCTTCCGGACGCGCGCGTCAGCTCCGCGGTCAGATCGCGGACGAGGCTCTCCGGATCCTTGCGCCTGAGCAGGGTCGGTACGCCATGAATGGCCACCGCCGTCTCTCCGACGCTGCGGAGCTCGAGGCCGAGGTTCCGGACGTCGTCGGCGTGATCTTCGAGCGCCGCGACGTCGACCGCGGGGAGCTGCACGATGACCGGCTCGAGCAGCCCTTGCGTGCCGATCGCACGCTGGCCGTATTGTTTGCGGAGCCGGTCGAACGTCACGCGCTCGGCGGCGGCGTGTTGATCGAGCACGTAGAGCGCGTCGTCGCCCTCGCAGACGAGGAACGTCGCATGGACCTGGCCGACGAACCGGAGCGATCGGTAGAGGCTCGCTTCGCCGAACGGCGGCGCGTTCTCGCCGTCGGCGTCGCTCCACGAGGGCGCCTTGGCCGCGTCGGCCACCGAGAACAAGTTGCTGTCGGGGAGCGTGCCGAGGGCTCGCGCAAAGGGGCTCGCGGTCGCGACCGGGCTCGCGCTCTCGTCCGGCGTTCGCGAAGACGGGACGAAGGCGAACGCGGACGGCGACGCGTACGTCGGCTCGGCTTGCGGCGCGCGCCACGGCGTGTTCCGGCCATCTCGGAACGTGGTGGCGTAGGGCGCTCGCGCCGGCGTGCTCGCGAGCCCGAACGAGCGTGCGAGGAGGGCCTGGAGCTCGCGCGTCACGGCGTCGAAGATGCCGCGCGCATCGGCGAAGCGGACCTCGGCCTTCTGCGGGTGCACGTTGACGTCGACGACCGAAGGCGGCACGTCGAGCCAGACGACGCCGACGGGGTAGCGGCCGTTCTCCAAGACGGAGCCGTAGGCCTGCGCCACGGCGCGCGCCAGCAGTCGATCGCGCACGTGCCGGCCGTTGACGAGAAGCGAGAGTCCGGTGGCGCCGGCGCGGGCGCGCTCCGGCGGCGCAAGCATCGCGAAGATCCGCAGATCGCCGTGCTCGAACATGCATTCTGCAAGTTTTTCGCCTTCGAGGGCCTTCTGCGCGCGCTCGGCCCGGCTCGACGCGCGTAGGAATTGACGGACGACCTTGCCGTCGCGCGCGAGCGTGAACGTCACGTCGGGCCGCGAGAGGGCCGCGCCGAGCACGACGTCGCCGACGTGGGCGCTCTCCGTCGCCGTGGCCTTGAGGAATTTGCGCCTCGCCGGCACGTTGAAGAAGAGATCCCGCACCTCGACGGTGGTTCCGACGGCGCCGCCGGCCGGTCGCCCGTCGTCCGGTCCCGCGCCCTCGGCGTGCACCTCGAAGGCCTCCGTCGCGCCGCGCTCGCGCGTCCGCAGGACGAACCGCGAGACGGAGGCGATGCTGGGGAGGGCTTCGCCGCGGAAGCCGAAAGTCCCGATCGCCGCGAGGTCGTCGAGCGTGCGGATCTTGCTCGTCGCGTGCCTCGCGAGGCTCAAGAGCGCGTCCTCGGGGCTCATCCCGTCGCCGTCGTCCGTCACGCGGAGGAGCGTCTTCCCGCCTTGTTCGACGTCGACGGTCACGCGCGTCGCGTGTGCGTCGAGCGCGTTTTCGACGAGCTCTTTGACGATGCTCGAAGGCCGTTCGACGACTTCGCCCGCCGCGATCTGGTTCGCGAGCGCGTCCGGCAGCCGGTGGATGCGGCCCATCTAGGGATCCGCGTCCGGCGCCCCATCGTCACCGAAGAACGCGCGCGTCTTCCGGGAAGTCAGCGCCGCGAACACCAGCGCCGACGCGAACGTGCGGAGCGTGAGCCACGTCGGCGGTCCGAAGCGCCGGATGGCGTTCATCGTGTCGATGGTGACCTGGTACTGCTCCGGCGGCATCGTCGGCCGTTGCTGCACGAGGATGCCCTCGCTCTGCCACGCGAACTCCGCCTGCCGGACGTCGCGCATGACGAAGTAGTTGGCGACGACGAGCACCCCTTGGGCGACGACGACCTGCACGAGCATCCCGCGCGCGTGCTTTCGCCCCGACAGCGCACGCGCCGAGAGCGTCATCAAGGCGGCGCCCAAGACCAAGATGGCGGCCGCCATTGGCACAGCGCGTCGATGCGCGGCGTCGGCGACCTCCGTGAATCGGTCGTAGAGCGCTTCGACGCGGGTCCGGTCGGCCTCGTCTTGGATCTGCGTGTTCAGCAGGGCCTTGTGGTCGCGTTCACCCCGATAAAACGCGATTTTGTCGCAACCTTCCGTCCAGCAGCCGAGCGCGAGGGCGAGCGACAGCGAGAGCGCCACGCCCAAATATTTCGGACGTTTCGGCGCCCCTTCCTCGCGTTTTTCGTGCCCCGGTGTCGACACGTCGGACGACGGAGCTCGGGGCGGAGGAACGTCGGACATCGCGGCGGGAGCATAGCGCACTCTTTCCCCGCGCCGCCCTTCGCTTTTCGCACGGGACCGACGCGGAGGCGACCAGCGCGTGCCCTCTTTTGTGGATTCGTGGTACGGGTGCCTGGCTGGCGCCCTTCCGTGCCGGGATGGCGCTCTCCTCGCTCGGGGGCATCATGCGCTCTTTCGTATCCATTTTCGCATTTGGTTTCGCATTCGGAGGGCCCGTCGTCGGCGCGCTTTCGACACCGTCGTCGGCGCACGCCGAACCTGCGCCGAAAGCGGCAAAGCCCGCGTCCGCGCCGGCCGTCGACGTCAAACCGGCGCTCGAAAAGCTCAAATCCGGCAACGAGGCGAAAATCCAAGAAGCGCTCGACGACGTGCGCTTGGCCGGACCGCAAGGCGCCGCGGCCGCCCCGGCGATCGCGGATGCCCTCGCGCGCGGCCTGCCGCTCGGGCTCACGCAAGCGGCCATCGAGACGCTCGGCGACGTCGAGTCCGAGGCCGGCTCGACCGTGCTCGCGCAATACGCCGTGCACCGCGACGTGAAGGTCCGTCGCGCGGCGGTCAAAGCCCTCATCCGGACGAAAGGCCCCGCAGCCTCGAAGGCGCTGGTGCGGGCGCTGTCCGATTCGGACGCCGTCGTCCGTGGCACGGCGGCGAGCGGGCTCGGTGCGCTGAAGGTCAAGCAAGCCGTCGGCGATCTGTTCGTGGCGCTCGACCATCGCGTCAACGAAGCGGCCGCGTCGATCGGTCAGCTCTGCACCGGCGCGCCGTGCGACGATCTCCTCGGCAAGCTCGGCAAGCTGCCGTTCGACGTCGTGACGACGGGCCTCGAGCAGATGCTGTTCCGCCCGACCTCCGAGATCAACGACGACATGAAGGTGAAGATCGTCGGGCACGTCCGCGAGCTCGGCACGATCGAAGGCAACAAGTTTCTCCGCGAGATCCAGAAGCGCGCGCAGGCGGCGGGTATGTCGCCGCGCGTGCGTCAGGCCGTCGATCAGGCCGTGCTCGCGACGTCGGGAGGTGCGCGATGAACGAGCTCGGTTCGATCCGGTCCTTGGCGGCTCTTTGCACGTTGACCGTCGCTGCGCTCGCGGGGTGCGGCGGCTCGGGCAACGAGCTTCGCCTCTTCTCGACCGAGTGGCGCGACGATCAAGGCAAGAGCATCGGCGAGGTCGAGGCGCGTCTCCGGAGCGCGAAGCCCGCCGCGAACACCGATCTGGTGGTCGGCGTCGCCGGTCAGAAGGTCGACAAGCTCGTCGGCGTCTCGCTGTCGAATGGGTCGACGTGGTCGTTCGGGCACGCGCTCGATGCGCGCCCGATCATCGCGGGCTCGGTCGTCGTGGGCTCGGGCGGCGGTGAACTCTTCGCGCTCGACGCGGCGTCGGGCAAGCGCCTCTGGGCGCGTCCGTCGGGCGGCGCGGCGCTCCTCGGCGCGGGCGACGACGGCAACGTCACGGCGGTGACCGTGGCGCGAGGGACGGGCAGCGCCATCCTCGTCGTCGGTCGCGACGGCTCCGTCAAGCAACAGATCGAGTCCGAGCGCCCCATCGGCGATCCGGCGGTCGTCGGCGGCGTGGTCTTCGTGCCGTGGGCGGGGCAGTACGTCAGCGCCATCGACGGCGCCTCCGGCGACGAGATCGGCCGAGTCACGCTCCGCGACAAAGTCTCGCGCGCCGTCGTGGTCGACGGGACGCTCTACTTCGGCGAGAACGCGTTCGTCCGCTTCGACGACCGCATCGCGTTCGCGTCGCGCGGCGAAGCCAACCGCGTCGTCCTGCCGAGCCGCGAGCTGCCCGGCACGCCGCGGCTCCTCTCGTCGGGCGAAGAGAAGCTCCCGCCCGTCGCCAACGCGCGCGATCGCGACCGCCTCTTCGCGCGCCCGAGCTCGGCCGAAGGCCCGCTCACCATCGACGCGAACCACTTCTACGCGAGCTACTTCCGCCTCGTGCTCGGCTTCGACGCGAAGGACGGTCACCTCACGTGGGTGCACACGCACGACGCGGATTACCTCGGCGGCAGCGCGATCAACGGCGGCGTCGTTCTTTGCGACGACCAAGGGAAGATCGTCGTGCTCGACGCGCGCTCGGGGCAGGTCGCCCTCGAGCAGTCGTTCGGCGAGCCGGTCCATAGCTGCGTCGCGCACACCGACGACTTCCGCGCGCCCGCCGTGTCGGCGCAAGCGCCTTCGCTCGGCGAGCAGATCACCAAGGCCGTGGAGAACCGCGAGGCGTCGCTCGTCACGGCGCAGCGCCTCTTGCTCCGCGAGCTGTCGACCCTGTCCGACGAGAGCGCCACCAAGACGCTCATCGACATCGCGTCCGACGAGCGCGCGGCGCCGGTCCTCGTGGCGGACGCGCGCGCAGGCATCGCGGCGCGTCGCAACGGCGCGGACGTGATGCTCGCGGCGCTGTCGAAGCACTACGACTTCCTGCGCGACGTGCTCCGGCCGCCGCCGGTCGGTCCGCTCGCGGACGCCCTCGCCGCGATGAAGGAGACGCGCGCGGCACCGCTCCTCGCGTCGCACGTCCTCGATCCGGCGAACTCCGACGAAGACGTGCGCCGCGCCGCCGTCGCGCTGACCACCCTCGCCACGAAGAACGAGCTCGCCGAGCTCCAGCAGTTCTTCGGCAACAACCGCGCGACCGCCGCGAGCGAGGACGTCGCCACGGCCGTCGCGAACGTGGGCGCCGCGATCGTGCGGATCGATCCGGTCGCGGGGCGCGCGCTCGTCGACGCGGCCCTCAAGGACGAGATGACCGTGCCGTTCGCGAAGGCGCGCCTCGACGCGCTCCTGACGGCGATGCCCAAGGAAGGCGCGGCGGCACCCGAGTCGAAGGGCGGGGCCCGTCCGTCCGCGAAGCCCCCGGCCGGCGACACGAAGGCGCCGGCGAACGACGCGAGCGCACCGAAGCCCGAAGACAAGGCCTGGGGCCCGCTCGCGCCGAAGTGAACCGAGAGGGCGCGCTGCCGGGGACGCGCGCCCAGCCTCAACCGCGCGCGCCCAGCTTCAACCGCGCGCGTCCAAATACGCGAGCAGCGCCGGCAAATACGGCGCGAGGCGCTTGTAGCGCTGCGACTCCGGCGGGACCGTCCGGAGCACGTTGCGCATCCGTTCGAGCCGCCTCGCGTCCCCGATCTCGTCCTCGATCGACCCGACGTAGGTGTGGATCGTGAACAGGATCGCGCGCGTCTTCGGGAGGCGCGAGAGCGTCTGCCGCTCGACTCGAAGGTAGAGGTGCGCGCCGGCGTCCTCGGGCCGGATCGAGCCGAGCGAGGGCTCCCATTCGGGGAGCGTCATCGGCTCCAGATCGAGGCGCGGCGTCGGATAGATCCCCCAATTGAGCCGCCACACGGGCTCTTTCAGGCGCTCCATGAGGCGCATCGTCGAGAGCCCGAGCTTGTCGTGGAAGAACGGCACCGGGACGTGGATGTCGAGCAGCGACCGTCCCAGCTTCTCGTCGAGGCTCCACATCGACGGAAAGCAGAGGCACCCCGCGACGAGCGGGAAACCCGGATCGTTCGTGTCGAGCAGGCAGAGATCTTCTTGCACCTGCATGCCGAGCCACTGCATCGGCGGCGCGGGCAACGACGAAGGATCGCCGTAGCGAATCGACGCCGTCTCGCCCGTCAGGCGGTTCTCGAACGCGCCGGTGACGCCGTCCGTCGTGAAGGCGAACGCGTCCGGGTGCTCCTTCGCGAGCCGCGCGAGCACCGTTTCGAGCGCGTCCCACACGACGTCGTCACGCCCCGGCATGACCTGCGCGCGGTAGCGGGCGTCGCGCGCGAGGTTCGCCCCCTTGAGCGCGAGCTCGTCGTGGTAGCGCGCGCGGTCGACGACGAAGAGCGTGTCGTCCGGGCCGAGCGGCTTGACGCCCATCGCGAGCCCGAAGGTGTCTTTGTCGAAGGGGAAATCGGCGAGCACGCTCAGCTCTCGGGTCGCACGCCGTCGTAGAGCCCCAGCACGTCTTCGCGGGCGAAGATGCAGCACTCGCTGCCCATGGGGAACTCGCTGCACGGGTGCGGGCGGAGCTCGTAGATCCCGCAATGGTTGTTCCGCTTGAGGTGGCGGCAGCGCTTGTTCGGCAAGAGCGTGAGCACGAGCGCGCCGTCCTTGCGGCGCTTGGCGTACGGCGGCTTCGCGAGCTCGGGGCGGCCGCCTTCGGCGAAGCGCTCGACGTCCGACTTCTGGAGGATGACCTCGTTGTCGCGGCAGCACGCCGCGCACGACGTGCAATCGAACGCGATCTCGCGCTGGCTGCCGGGGTGGATCGAATCGCGCTCGGTGCGACGCTTGGCGATCCAGAGGCAGTCCTTCGGGACGAGCGTGCTCGAGAGCCCCGCGAACACGCCGTCGCGGTGCGTTTTCCAGCGCGATTTGCCCATGTCGTAGACGGCCCACGCGCCGAAGTCGTCGGCGTGGCCCTTCGGTGGCGTTTGGAAGAAGAGCTCGGCGCGCGCGTCGGAGTCCCACACGACGGCGTGACCTCCAGCGCGCACGTGCCGCGCGGCTTCTTTCTCGAACTTGCGCTTGAAGCTTCGGACGATCGGGCGCAGCAAGGGGCGGACGGACATGGGCGCCCGTTTCTACCAAATGCGTCCGCCCGATGGGAGCGTCGTGCGAGGGTCGGTCCGCCGTCCGGTCCGGCGTTGACGGAGCGCTGCCGCCGGAACAGCATGGGGTGTGCGCGCCGCCGTCTTCGTTTTTCCGCCGTCTTCGGGGCCGTCGGGCCCGCCCGCCGCGCGCACTCCTGCCGCGATCGAGCTCCGCGATCTCCCGCTGCCGGAGCCCGAACTCGGTCAAGTGCGGGTGCGCGTGCAGGCGTGCGGGGTCAACCGCGCCGATCTCTTGCAACGGCTCGGCGGCTACCCGGCCCCACCGGACGCGCCCGCCGACGTGCCGGGGCTCGAGATCGCGGGCGTCGTCGACGCGCTCGGGCCCGGCGCGCGCGAGTGGAACGTCGGCGATCGCGTGTTCGGCGTCGTCGGGGGCGGTGCGGCGGCCGAGGCCGTCGTCGTCCACGCGCGCACCCTCGCACGCATCCCGGACGACGTCGATTTCATCGAAGCCGCGGCCGTGCCCGAGGCGTTCGTCACGGCGTACGACGCGCTCGTCACGCAAGCGGGGCTATCGGCCGGCGAATCGGTGCTCGTGCACGCTGCCGGCAGCGGCGTCGGCACCGCGGCCGTGCAAATCGCGCGGGCCATCGGGGCGCGTCCGTTCGGCACGGCGCGCACGAAAGAAAAGCTTGCCCGCGCCGAAGCCCTCGGGCTCGTCGGCGCCTTCGTCCCCGCGCGAGCCGCCGACGGCGCGCCGTCGTTCGCCTCCGATGTTCGCCGCGCGACGGAAGGGAAGGGCGTCGACGTCGTCCTCGAGCTCGTGGGCGGCGCGTACGTCCCCGAGAGCCTGGCATCCCTCTCCGACCGCGGCCGGCTCGTGCTCGTCGGCTTGCTCGCCGGCTCCCGCGCGGACGTCGACCTCGGCGTCGTCCTGCGCAAACGCCTCCACGTGTTCGGCACCGTGCTCCGCAGCCGCCCGCTCGAAGAAAAGATCCTCGCCGCCCGCCTGCTCGAGCGCCACATCGCCCCTCTCGTCGCGTCGGGCGCCCCCCGCCCCATCGTCGACCGCGTCTTTTCGCTCGACCGCATCGCCGACGCCTACGACGTCGTGGCGCGCGGCGATCTCTTCGGCAAAGTCGTGCTCGACGTAGCCGCTTCGTGAACGTGGCGACGCTTCAAACAGTCCGTGACGTGGGCTCGAGCGCGCGGTAGTGCCATCGCCGTCGATGAGGCGCGCCTCCGAGGTGGCTCGCTCCAGCCGAACGCACGCAGTTGCGTCAAGGAGAGGAACGACGACGCAAGACCTGACGGTCGCGTCGGCCGTGCAGGACGCCGAATACTTGTATGACGTCCTCTTCGTGTCGGAAGTAGACGATGTAGGGGAATCGCTTGAGCACGGCCCGACGGAGTTCGCGGTAGACGACTGGGAACGCGCCCGGGGTCTCGATCGTCCGAGCGAAAACCGCATCCACTTCGCTCACGAATGCCTCACCGAGCCCGTTTCGCTTGGATTCGTACCAGCGGAAAGCTTTGAGGATATCGGCTTCCGCCTGATGGTGGACGACCAGGATCACTTCGACCCGAGGATCCTCGCCCTCGCCGCAGACCACGGGACGAACGAACTCGCGCTCGTCTCGAGACGTCGGTCGAGCTCCTCCTTGTGCCAATCCGGCATCTCAGCCGCATGATCGATGGCATCCCAAAGCTCGCCGAGGAGCTCGAGCTTCTCGTTCTCGGGGAGACTGCGAATGGCTGCCTCCAACTCCGGACGCGTCATGAAGGAAAGATAGCACACGCGGAGCGGCATGCCGTGACGTCGCTCGGCATATGCCGAGCGCTGCACGTGCCGATAGGGATCGTGGATGGCCGCTCCGATGCGAAAGGCTTGGAAACGGCCGAGATCTCCTTCGACCTCGTCAATGATTCCGTGCGTGCTCGAGGCAGAGATCGCGCGGCTTGCCCCCGCATTTTTCGCAGGAGCACACGCGGATGTCGGCGCCGTCCTCTTGCTTGGCGCCGCAGATCGCGCACGCACGGCTCGCCGCGACAGGTGGCTCGGAGCGTCCATGCGATGCGCGCCTTTGGGTCTGCCGCGCGACGAGTCGCTGCCCTTTGAGGAGGCCGTAGAGGTGTCCGCCGAAGAACAAGAGGTAGTTGCCCATCGCGATGGCGATCGCGGCCTTCGTCCCCACGTCCCCGACGACGAACTCGTAGCCGATGAACGCCGCCGTGAGCATCGCCAGCCACTTGATCCGGACGGGGAGGATGAAGAACAGGACGATCGTGTAGTCCGGGAAGAGTGTCGCGAACCCGAGGTAGACGCTCGTGTTGAGCCAGGAGTTGCCTTGCGGGACTTGCGTGATCACCGCCGCGATCGTCGTGCCGATCGCGCCGAGCAAGTAATAGACGTTGAACTTGAACGCGCCCCACGTCTGCTCGAGGCCCGTCCCCATGAGCCAGAAGAAGTAGAGCGAGAACAGCACCCACAGCATCGACGTCGTCGGCGGCAGGAACAGGTACGTCACGAGCCGCCACGGCTGCTGCGCGATGAGCCGCGGCTCGAGGTAGAGCTGGAGGTAGAACTCCGGCCGGATCGTGATGAGCACGAACGCCATCACCATCCCGCCCACGATGAAGAGCGTCAGCCGCTCGATCGCGAGCTTGCCGAGGAACGTGCGCTCGAGGCGCGAGAGAAGCCGATCCATGAGGCTCCGACCTTAGAGCAACGGTCCTCTCGTGGACCCACAAATTCGGCCGACGCGCGCGAAGCTCAGTCGGCGTGCAGGTTCGCACGCCGACATTCGTGGACGGCACTTCAGTTGTTCGGGGCCCCACACTTGAGCCATTTTTCGACGATGGCGAGATCGTCGGCCGCGAGCTGCCCGCTTTGCGGCATGTGAACGCCGCACGCGCCCGGATCGTCCGCCGACAGGAGGTTGCAGAGCATGCCCGACCCCTTCGGATCCGTGGAGCACGGGTTCACGTAGAATTTGTCGTCGAGCTGGAACTGCGTGAAGCGCGTCCACGTCGACGGGCCGTCGGCCGTGTCGATGCGCGGTTGGTTCAGCGGCGTCGGCCCGCCGTGGCAGACGGACTGCGTGCAGGTCGGCGTCGCGCGCGCGAACGCACCGAGGACGTCCTTCGAGAAGCTCACGTCGCATGGGCCGGCGTCGGCCACGAGCTGCCCGCCCGCCTTCACGCAGAGCGGAGAGGCGCTGCCCGCGTCGCTCTCGCCGCCGCTCGTGGCGAGCGTCGGTCCCGGCGGCTCTTTGCCGGCGAGGGCGTTCGGGCCGCCGTAGCTCGGATCGTCGAGGCCTTTTTGATAGTCCGTGACGCACGCCGCGAGCCACGCGGAGAGCATCACGAACGTCCCGACGGCGAACGAGACGCGGGGAAACGTGGCGACTCGCATCGCGTCAGTTTGGCCTTCCGATGGCTCGCATGGCAAGACACGTGCTGCTAAACTCGTTTCGAGGCCGGCGCATGCACCATCGATCCATGGCATTTCTCCACGTGCTCGAGGGGTTCATCGTGCTCGCCGTGCTCGTCGGCTCCGCTGGCTGTGTAAAAGTCGCGCCGTACGAGCGAGGGACCTTGGCGCACCCGACGATGACCCCTGACGATGTCGCGATCGGTATCGACGAGCACGTGCGCGCCGTGTCCGAAGGATCCTCCGGAGGCCTCGCGGGCGCCGGCGGTGGTTGCGGCTGCAACTGATCGGCGGTTCGTCGCCGGCGGTCGACGTCGGAAAAATCGGACGGTACGGGACATCGCGAGATGACCGTACGAGCCACGAAAAATATGCGAAGGACGGTCGAGTTCCGGTAGCGTTGGCGCGTGTCTTTGCGTCTCGTGCCGCTCTCGGAGGTTCGACGTCGAACCTCGTCGATGTCTTCGTACCGACGAATGCCGACGCGAGGGATGAGCAGCTTCTGGTCGTGGCTGATCGTCGGCGTCGTTCTCGTGTGCGTTCCCGCGATGGCGCGCGCCGCCGCGCAAGACGACGCGGCGATTGAGGAAGCCGTGCAGCAGATCCTCTCCGAGGACTACCCGGGCAACCTCGGCCCGGCGAAGAAGAAGCTCCAGGATCAGCTCGCGGCCTGCGTCAAAAAGAGCTGCAAGAGCACCATCAAAGGTCAGATCTACGTCGCGCTCGGCATGGTGTCGTCGCAGCTCGGGCAATCGGACGAGGCGAAGCAGGCCTTCCATAGCGCCCTCAACGCCGATCCGAACGCGTTGCTGCCTTCGTCCGGCGTGACGCCGCTCATCAAGGCGCAGTTCGAGGCGGCGAAGGGCAAGTCCGAGGAGCCTGCCGCTCAACCTGCCGGCGGGCTCGGCGCCGCGGTGCAGCTCATCCAAGAAGCGCTCGCCGCGGAGCAAGCCGGTCGCTTCGACCTCTGCATCCAGAAGGATCGCGCGGCGCTCGACATCGAAGAGATGCCGCGCACGCGCCTGCACCTCGCGGCGTGCGAGAGCCGCAGCGGCAAGCTCGTCGACGCCCTCAAGGACGCCCAGAAGGCGCTCGAGATGGGCATCAAGAAGAAGGACGCCGCGGTCATGCGCGTCGCTCGGCTCCGCGTGAAGGAGCTGCTCGATCGCATCCCGCACGTGACGTTCGAGCCGCCGCGAGGCGTGTCCGATCTCGTCGTGAAGTTCGACGATCGCCCCGTGCCGACGGGCTCGCTCAAGAAGAAGTTCTCCATCGATCCCGGCAAGCACACGGTCGTCGCCGAAGGGACCGTCAACGGCTTCCCGTCGGTCTTCGAGGAAGAGTACGACGTCGCCGAGAAGCAGCTCCTCACCGTTCGGATCACGCTCAAGCCGCCGGCGACGAGCGTCGTCACCCCGGGGCAGATCAAGTGCATGCTCCTGGCGAAGAGCCAGGAGGACGTGCAGAAGTGCCTCCCGCAGAACCGGAAGAACCTCGTCGTCCAGATCGCGGGCAACCTCTCCGGCTACGGCGACACGAACTCCGTTGCGCTCTACACGCCTGCGTTCAACGCGTCGGTCGCGTCGCCGACCGCGGGCTGGAACGTCGGCGGAAACTTCCTCGTCGACGCCGTGAGCGCCGCGTCGCCGGACATCGTCGCGTCCGCCTCGCCGCCGTTCCGCGAGTACCGCTACGCGGGCGGCATCACCGGCGGCTACAAGCCGGGCTCGTACGGCGCGCAGGGCAACGCGAGCCTGTCGTCGTCGCCCGACTACGTGTCGTACACGGGCGGCCTCCGGCTCGTCGCCGATCTGAACGACAAGCTCGTCACGCCGTCGGTCGCCTACAACTACAGCTACGACCGCATCGGTCGCGGGCCGAACAACTGGCTGCACGACATCACGTCGACGAAGGGCATCCTCCAGCGGCACGAGTTCGAGGCCGGCGTCTCGCTCGTGCTCTCGCCGACGATGCTCCTCGTGGTCGGCGGCACCTTGCAGCTCGAGCGGGGCGACCAATCGCAGCCCTACCGCTACGTGCCGATGTTCGATCCGGTGAACGTCGCCCCGTACGTCCCGACGGGCGCGCGGATCGACCTCGTCAATCGGACGCGCTTGCCCGTGCGGTCGCTCGAGCAGCTCCCCACGTCGCGCAATCGTTACGCGATCGCCGGCCGCCTCAATTGGCGCATCGGCGCCGGCACGCTGCGCGTCGAAGAACGCGTCTACTACGACACGTGGCGCATGGCGGCTTCGTCGTCGGACGGCCGCTACATGTACGATTTGACGCGTCGCTTGCGCGTGTGGCCGCACGGCCGCCTGCACGTGCAGACGGGCGCGAACTTCTACCAGCTCGCGTATTCGGCGATCGTCGATCCCAACAATGGCACCACCATCGTCCCGGCCTACCGCACGGGCGACCGCGAGCTCGGCCCGCTCCTGACCCTGACCGGCGGCGGCGGCGTTCGGTTCGCGCTCGGCGCGCCCGAGGGCGAAATCAAGTACGGCATCACCTTCACGACCGACGTCATGTACACGCGCTATTGGAAGGCGCTCTACGTTCGCGGACGCACGGCCATCTACGGTACCCTCGGCTTCGACGTGGAGTTCTGACGATGATCCCCGCTTCGTTCGATCTTCGGAAACGAGCGCCCGCCCCGCGCGGCCTCGCGCTGCGTTCGTCGCTGGCGTGCATGGCCGTGTTCGCGCTCGTGGGGCTCTCGTGCACCCTCGATCCCGTGCACGCGACCGCGGTCGAGCAGCTCGGCGAGGAGCGCTCGGACCTGTACCCGCCGGAGAGCGAGTACCACCGCCCCGGCGAGCCGTGCGTGCTCTGCCACTCGAACAAGGGGCCGGCGAGCTCGGAGTTCGCGCTCGGCGGGACGGTCTTCTGGGGGCCCGACGACTACGATCGGCGCGTCGACCAGGCGTACGTGCGCATCCTCGACGCGAACAACCGGCCGCGTTGCTTCGTCACGAACTGCAACGGCAACTTCTACGTTCGCAAGAGCGACATCAGCTCGCTCACGTTCCCGCTCCTCGTGTCGGTGGAGCGCACGAAGAACCCCGGCGTCGACGAGTCGACGATGAAGATCCGCCGCATGACCGCGCACATCGGTCGCGAGCCTTCGTGCGCGACGTGTCATGTGCAATATGCACGCGATTACGCGTCGCCCGGCCAGATCCGCTTGTACGACTCCGAGGACGCCGTGATGCAGGCCAACGTCCCGCTCGCGAGCTGCCCGAAAGAGGGCGACCGCGTGACCCTTTGCCCGGAGGATCGACCGTGAAGCGCGTCCTCGCGTCGAGCTCCGTTCGGACCTCGCTCCTCGTCATGGCGGGCGCGGCGGCGTTCGCGCTGTCGACCGCGTCTTCGTGCGCGCTCATCCCCGATCCCGATCGCGTGACGGAGATCGTCCAGCCCGACATCGCGAGCTACGTCCAGCACGTCGATCCGTTCCTGGCGCGTCGCTGCGGGACGCTCGACTGCCACGGCCAGCCGGGCCGCGCGTACCGCATCTACAGCCGCGAGGGGCTCCGCTTGTCGGGGGACGAGGAGGCGGGCGCGGGCCTCGTGTCGGGGCAACAGCCGACGACGGTCGACGAAATCCGCGCGAATTTCTCGTCCGCGGTCGGCCTCGAGCCCGAGCAGATGAGCCGCGTCGTGGCGTCGCCCGACAGCGATCCGAACACGCTCCTCCTCCTGCGCAAGCCGCTCTTGCTCGAGCGGCACAAGGGCGGTCCGGCGCTCGCGCAGGACGACTCGGGTTACAAGTGCATCGTCGGCTGGCTCCGCGTTCCGACCATCAAGGAAGACGGGACGGTCATCCCGCCGGAGCAGCGCTCGCTCCCGCAGCGCATCCAAGACGCTTGCGCCGAAGCGGCGAGCATCCCGTAGAGGCATTCGTAGAGACCGGCGCGCTCGCCCTTCGCGAAGGTCCGCGCGCCGTCCGTGGCGTTCGTGCCCGCGCTACGGGGACTTTCCGCTCGCGCGCGTCCGCGCGATCCTGGCGGCCTCGGCGTACGTGCGGTTCGACGGGTTCTGCGCCGCGAGCTCGTCGTACTTCTCCGCCGCGTGCAGGTAGTCGCCGGCGGCGTACAGATCGACCGCTTGACGCTCGAGTGTCTTCGTCCCGGCTGGCATCGGCGGGGCCTTCGGAGGTTCTTTCTCGGGCGCGGCGGTCGCGGCGGTCCCCTCGGGCTTCTCGTTCGACGACGACGGAGGTGGCGTCGTCGAAGGCGGCGTCCACGACACGCCGTTGGGCGTGCACGGCGGCGGTCTGTCGGCGGGCCAATTCGGCGGAGGGCAGGGAACGTCGGCCGGCCAGTCGGCGATGAACGCGATGCTCGACGTCGCGGCCGCCGGTGGCGCCGTGGGCGCGGGCTCGGCGTTCGACGCTCCGGTCCCCGTCGAGTCCGCCGACGCGGTCGCGTTCGACGCGCTCTTTTCCTGCGGAGGAGGATCGTCCTCGAACAGCATCGGGACGGCGCCGATGAACGCGACGGGAAGCAAGACCGACAGGGCTTTTCGAGGCAGCGGCCACGCGCGCCACGTCGCGAGCGCTTGCTTGGCCCGCGCCGACGCCGTCGCGGCGAATCCTTGCGGAGCATCGACGTTCGCGTCGAGCGCCGAGCGCGCGCCCATGGGAGATCCCGAGGTCGGACCGAGCGGTTGGGAGCCTTCGAGGCCGTAGCCCTGCGCGCCGCCGTTGATGGGACCGAAGCCGAACGCCGAAGGATCGGGCGGCGGCAATGGACCGCTCGGACCGGGCATGGGCAGCGGTCCGCTCGGGGAGGGCATGGGCAGCGGACCACTCCCGAGGGCGGGCGGAACGGACGGCCCGGCGAGCGCGAGCGCGTTCGGCGCCGAGCCTCCGGAGCGCGTGCGCGCGGAGTGCGCGTCGAGGGGCGCCACGCGCGTCGAGTCGTCTCCGTCTTCGAACGACGTGAACCCGGGGATCGACGGCGGTCCGTCGTTCGTCAGCGACGGCAGCTCCGGAGGTCGGACCTGCGCGGGCATCGGCGACGAGGCGCTCGGCGGAGGCGTCTGCGAAGGGACGTTCGGCGGCGGAGCCTTCGAGGGTCCGCGTTGCGAAGGCGGCTTCGAGAGCGTGGCTCGCGGCATGGGCGGCATCGGCTTCGATGGCCCGGCCGGTCGAAGGGATGGACGCGGCCGCTCCCTGGTCGGCGCCTTCGGCAACGCGGCCGTCGAGTCCTCGCGGAGGGGCACAGGCTCGGCCGACGACGACGCGCTTTCCACGGCTTCGTCGCGCGCGACTTCGCGGTAAACGAGCCGCGCTCCGCCGAACTCGATCGTGCAAGGCGCCGCCATCTCCGTCCACGACGTGTCCACCGGGACGCCGTTCGCGAGGGCGGGAGACGCGGCGTCCGCGCTCTGGACGAAGAAGCCGCGACCGTCGAAATAGAGGAACACGTGCGCGTCGAGCACGCCGCCCGCGGTGACGCGCCACATGCCGTTCTTGCCGACGCTGACCGGCGATTGCTCGAGCCCGAGCGCCAGCGGCAAGCGCGAAGGTTCGCCTTGTCCGGCGACGACTTCGACGATGTGGGTCGTCTTCGATTCAGCCATGATCGTCGTGATCCTGTCGGCGCCTCGGTTTGCGCGCGGCTTCGTACACGGACCTCGGCAAATCGACGCCGTGTTCTTTGAGTTGCGGCAGGCACCGCGGGAGGATGCCCGAGGGGACGATCTCGCTCTGGATGCGCCCTTGCGAGTCCGTGCCGTGGTACTCGCGCACGAAGATGTCTTGCATCTGGTAGGCGCTGGTCACCGCGTCGTAGCCGAGCACCTCCGTGACGTGCGTGACCTTGCGGCTGCCGTCTTGCAGGCGCGCGACCTGGAGGATGATGTTGACGGCCGACGCGAGCTGCATGCGCAGCGCGACGAGCGGCATGTCGAGATCGCTCATCATCGCCATCGTCTCGAGGCGCGAGGCCGTGTCGCGCGGGTACGTCGCGTGGAGCGTCGACAGACACCCGCCGTGACCCGAGGTCATCGCCTGGATGAGATCGAGCGCCTCGCCGCCGCGGATTTCGCCGACGACGATGCGGTCGGGCCGCAGACGCAGCGTCGCGCGGAACAGGTCGCGGATGGAGACCTCGCCGCGCCCGCGCGGATCCGGCGGCCGCGCCTCGAGCATGCAGACGTGCGTGCGCTGGAGCTGCAGCTCGCGCGAGTCTTCGATGACGACGACGCGCTCTCCCTCCGGGATGAACGACGACAGCGCGTTGAGCATCGACGTCTTGCCGCTGCCGGTGCCGCCGGCGACCAGGACGTTGAGCTTCGAGGTGACGAGCGCGCGCAGGGCCTCGGCGACGTCTTCCGTCATCGCGCCGAAATTGATGAGGCGATCGACCGTCAACGTCTCCTTGAAGAAGCGGCGGATCGAGACGCAGGGGCCGTCGGGCGCGGCGGGCGGCAGGATGGCCTCGATACGGGAGCCGTCCGGCAGACGACCTTCGAGGATCGGTCGGAGCTCGTCGATGTGCTTGCCGACGAACTGCGCCGCGTTGCGCAGCGCCGAGACGAGGGCCTCGCGCGTCTCGAAGCGCGCGCCCGTGAGGTGGAGCTGCCCCTTCTTCTCGACGTAGATCTGGTCCGGGCCGTTGATCATGATGTCGCTGACGGCCGGATCGTCGAGGAACGGGCGGATGGGCGCGAAGAACTGCAACAGCGTTTCTTCGAAGACTTCCTTCGGAATGTAGGTCTCGCTCACGGCATCCTCTGGAGTAACGAAGCGCGCGCTTCCTCGGCGTGTTTGCCCGACGGATCGAGCCTCAGGTATTCGCGGAAATGGTGGTCGGCTTCGATGGCGTCGTTCTCGGCGTCCCGCGCGAGGACGGCGAGGGCGTAGTGCACGCGCGGCTCCTCCGGGTGGACGGCGAGCACGCGTTCGAGCTCGGCGCGCGCGTCCTTCGATTCGCCGAGCGCCGCGTAGAGCGTGCCGAGCACGAACCGCGTGTTGACGTCGTCGGGGTGCTTGCGCAGGTGTTCTTCGGCGTGCTGGATCGCGGAGCGGTAGCGCCCCGTCTGGATGCAGACCTCGAGGAGGATGGGCAGGACCACATGAGGATCCGCGCCGTGATCGAGGGCGGCGGTGAGGTACTCCTCGGCGCGCGTCATGTCGCCGACGGACGCGAACGCCTTGCCGCGATCGACGAGCTTGTCCGTGGTCGACTCGCGCTGGAACGTCGCCATGTCGGCCTGGGCCTGCGCCCGAGGCGACGACGCGCACCCGGCGCCCCCCACGGCACCCGACGCCGCGAGCACGAATCCGAGAGCTGCGCGCACGCTCGTCCTTACGAAGACTTCGCTCCGAATTTGAGCTTCAGCGTGTGATCCAGACTCGAGAGCCATTGAACGTATTCGCCGGACTTGCCTTCCGTGAATTGTAGAAGAATCCGGACCTCTTTTTGAGCACTTACGTAGTCCTCGACGGAGAGGGAGTGCTCGAGACGAACCCGGCGCGTCCGGAAGTCGTCCATGATATCGTGACGGAGGAACTTCGCCGACTCTTCCGCGAGGTTGGCGGACGCGGTGTCACCGCCGAACCGGAAACACGCGGCGACCGTCTCGTAGATGGGGACCGCCTGGACGCCGTCTTGGACGTGGAACGGCCGACGCTCGCGCTTGGCATCGGCGAGCGCGATCCGCTCCCGCGCCACCGCCAGAGCTTGCTCGCGATCCGTCTGCGGACACGTCGTCACGGGCTTGTCCCAGAGCTCCGGGATCTGCCGCGGCGGCGGCGGTTGCCCCGTGTCGTTCGCGTCGTCGAAGAAGAACGTGTACCCGAGCGCCGGGATCATCACGAGCATCGCGATGAGCAGGAGCGGGCTCGATTTCTTCTGCTGCTTCTTCGTGGCCCCTTCGACGGGCACCTGTTCGGTGAGCTCGACGAGGATCTGGCAGCCGCCGACGCCGAGCGCGGCGCCGGGCGCGAGGGGCGCCTGCTGGAACGGGATGTTGTTGATCGTGGGCGGCGGGTCGAAGGCGAGCGCGCGCGCGAACACGCCGGCGGGGCCGAGCTCCACGAGCACGTGCTCGCTGCGGGCCTGGTCGATCGGCAGACGGATCTCGCAGTGCGCACCGCTCCCGATGAGCACGCGTTCGGCCTCGACGTTGAGCTGTTCGACCTGTCCGGTGTGGAGTCGGATCTGGAACCGTAGAACGCGCGTGCTCACAGGTACGGCTCTCCTTTCTTGACGAGTCCGCTGACGATGAACAGCGGCAAGAACGACGGCAAGTAGCCGGTGGCGCGGTATTGCCCTTCGATCTTTCCGCCGGTGCCGGTGCCCGTCCTCACGTACTCGAAGATGGGGCGAAGCTCGATCTCGCCGCTGTCACGGTCGATGCCGATGACCTCGCTGATCGCCGTCACGCGGCGCGAGCCGTCCGAGAGGCGGCTCTGCTGCACGATGACGTGGACGCTCGCGGCGATCTGCTCGCGGATCGCGCGCACCGGCAGCTCGACGCCGGCCATGAGCACGAGCGTCTCGAGGCGCGAGATGGCCTCCTCCGGCGAGTTGGCGTGCGTCGTCGTGAGCGAGCCGTCGTGGCCCGTGTTCATGGCCTGGAGCATGTCGAGCGCCTCGCCGCCGCGGCACTCGCCGACGACGATGCGGTCGGGCCGCATACGCAGGGCGTTCTTCACCAGATCGCGGATCGTGTACTCACCGCGGCCTTCGAGGTTCGGCGGGCGCGTCTCCATCGAGACGACGTGCGGCTGGCGGAGCTGGAGCTCGGCGGCGTCCTCGATCGTGATGATGCGCTCGTCGGGCGGGATCGCGCTCGACAGGACGTTGAGGAGCGTCGTCTTGCCGGAGCCCGTGCCGCCGGAGATGACCACGTTGCGCTTCGCGTGGACGCAGCGCGTGAGGAAGATGCCCATCCGGTCGGTGATCGAGCCGTAGGCGATGAGCTTCTCGAGGGTGAGGGGGACCTTCGAGAACTTTCGGATCGTGATGCACGAGCCGCGGAGCGCGATCGGTCGGATGACGGCGTTCACGCGCGACCCGTCTTTGAGGCGCGCGTCGACGAGCGGCGACGACTCGTCGATGCGGCGACCGAGCGGCGTGACGATGCGCTCGATGACCGCGCGCACGCGCTCGTCGTCGGTGAACCGCGTCTGCGACAGGACGAGCTTGCCGTTCTGCTCGATGTAGATCGAGTTGGGATCGACGACCATGATCTCGGTGATCGTCGGATCCGCGAGGAACCGCTCGAGCGGGCCGAGGCCGAGGGCTTCGTCGGCGAGCTCGCCGATCAAGGTGTCGCGGTCGAGCGCGGCCGGCAGGCGATCGGACAGCCCTTGCACGATGCGCCGGAGCGCGTGCAAGACCTTCGGCCGCATCGACGGATCGTCGAGCTTGCGCGCGTCGATCGTCGCGAGATCGAGGTGCTCGAGGAGCTGCTTGTGGATCTCGCGGCGGATCTCGATCTCTTTTTTGCGCGCGTCGTCCGAGGCGCGCGAGAGGTGGACGCCCCCGGGCGGCGGCTTCGATCCGACGTGCGCGATGAGCGGCGGCGCGGTGAGGCCCTTGGGGTTCGTGGGGATCGGCGGCGGCACCTGCGTGCGTGGTTGCATCGAGGCGTCGGGATCGAGCAACCCGCGGCTCGACATCGGCGGCGCTGGCGCTCGACCTCCGTTGCCTGGGACGCTCCCGTGGCTCTCGGCCGGCGGAGCCATGCGCGCGTGCATCCCTCCGTCGCCGGCGTGCGCGTCGGCGGCGTAGACGAACAACGTGAAGTTGCCGACGACGATGGGCGTCCCGTACGCGACGTCGATGGAGTCGCGCCGCAGGAGCACGTCGCCGGCGATCGTGCCGTTCGTCGACACGTCTTCGACCCGCAGCGTGTTCGCGCCGGCGGTCACGATCGCGTGCTGTCGGGAGACGCGATCGCTGTCGAGCCGGAGGACGCACTGCGCATGCCGCCCGATGACGAGCGGCTGCGTGATCGAAAACGTCTCCGTCCGTTGCGATCCGTCGTCCGACTGAATGAGGACCTGCACGTGCATGGCGAGGACTACTTGGCCGACGGCGGCGTCTTCGGGAACGTGTCGACGTCGTGGACTTCTCCCGCGAAGTCCTTGTACGTCGACATCGCGTTGTTGATCAGCTCGACCGCGCTCTTCGGCACGGTGTCGACGATGCTCGGCACGATGAACACCGCGCCCTCGGTCTCCTGCTTCTCCTGCGACTGGCTCCCGAAGAGCAGGCCGAGGATCGGGATCTCGCTGAGGCCCGGCAGGCCGGAGATGCTCTTTCGCTGCGTCGCCGTCTTGATGCCCGAGAGGATGAGCGCCTGCCCGAGCTTCAACGTCACCTGGGTCTCGAGCTTCGTCGTGTTGCGGCCGGGCGGTCCGTTCGACGTCGCCGGCGCGGTCAAATCCGCGACGTCGGCCGAGAGCTTGATCTCGACGTCGCGCGTCGACGAGTCGTAGCGCGGCAGCACCGTGACGTTCGTGCCGAACCGCACGCTCACGAGGCTGACGGCGAGGCCGACGGTCTGGAGGAAGTTCGACTCGCCGCCGTTCTGGAACGTCGCCTCGCTGCCGTTCGCCGTGATGACGCTCGACTGCTTGAGGACCTTCGCCCAGCCGTAGCGCGACGCGATGTCGAGCCGGGGGAGCGGCTGGTTGACGATCGACGCGTTGGCCGCGGTCGTCGTGCGCGAGATGAAGTCGTAGGTGTACTGGCTCTGGAAGACGGGCTGCCCGGTGGTGGACGCGCCGATGGAGTTCGGCCACCCGATGCCGACGTTGTAGCCCGAGGTCTTCTCGTACTGGACGAAGAAGAAATCGAGCCGCACGAGGAGCTTGCGCTCGGACACGCCCACGGTGACGAGCGACTCGACCTGGGCGCCGTACGCCGCCACGAGCTGCTGGACGCGCTTGAAGTCGCTCTCCGAGGCGACCGTGCCTTCGACGAACACGCGCGCGCCGACCCGACGCGTCTTCACGCCGGAGAACGGCTCGATGAGCTTCGAGAGCTCGGCCTCGACGGCCGCCGGGTTGCGGGCCGCGACGGAGATGTCGTACGTGACCTGCGAGCCGTCCGTCTTGATGAGGAGCAGCGTCGTGGTGCCGGACTTCTTTCCGGTCACGACGAAGGTGCGCCCGTCGGGCGTCGGGACGACGTCGACGATGCCGCGGACGCCTTCGGAGTACTCCTTCACGCCGGCGGCCGAGAGCGTCTTCGTCTCGCCGACGGCGAGCGCGAGCTCTTCGTGCGACGAGCGCTGCGCGAACGAGGTGGAGGCCTGCGTGGCCATCGTGGTGCACGCCGCCCCCGCGACGAGGGCGCGCAACGCGAACGGAACGAAGGAAGCGGAACGGGAAAGACGTCGGCGCGACGACCTGGTCGTCGAAAGTCGTCGAATCATGGATTGCTTCCTCCGGTGAGGTTCACCGGCCGGCTGCTCTGGCGGACGCCGGGGATGGTCCCGCGCGTCTTGGCGTTGAGGATGGAGTCGAAGTTCACGTCGGTGACGCCCGCCTGCTGGTGGTCGTCGGGGTGACGCACGGCGACGGCGATCCGCCCGCGCTCGGAGGCGAGGGCGAGGATCTGCGCTTCGGACAGCGTCAAGCTGACGGTGAGCAGGTTCTCGAACGCCGTGCTCGACGAGCCGCGCTGGTCGATGGCGTCCGCCGACGTGTCCGTGCCGAGCGCGAGGACGAGGACGCGCTGCAAGAGGACGACGGCGTTCTTGGCTTCGCTGCCCGGCGAGCCGAGGATGCCGATGATGTCGACGTAGTCGCCCGGCCGAACGAGCGCCACGCTCGTGTCTTCACGCGCTGCCCGGATCGACACCGCGCGGTAGCCTGGCAGGACGAGCGAGCTCAGGTCCTTGCGTTCGTCGCTGCCGGTCGCGAGGTCGGTCCAGAGGACGAGCTCCTGCTCCTTGACCGTGTTGCCGATGCGCAGGCCGAGGATCTTGCTCTTGTCGATCTCCCGCACGGCGCGGTTGTCGACGTACGCCATCGGGATCTCCCGGACGGTGATCATCTCCTCGGTGATCGGCTTGCCCCGTTCGATCCGTTTGACCGCGACCAGGAGCTTGACCTTCTCACCACCAGACGCCTCCTGCTCGAAGCGGCGTTGGTACAAGAGCAGCAGGAACACTCCCAGCACGCCGACGATGCATGCGATGACGAGGGCACGACGGTTCATCCGGCCAGGGATGCTACACGGCGTCGCGGATCACGGGAAGGATGCAGGCGGGTCCGCCGCTTGAATTTCGAGCCACTTCTGCCGACGGTTCTTCGCGGTTCGGCCTCCTTGGCGAGCCTCTCGAGCGAGGCGTCGCGGAGCGAGGCATCGCGCTTGTGGGCACAGGTCCCACATGTGTGAGGGGACGACGGGCGCGTCCGCTCGGCGGGCGGCCGCGTCGATCGTGTCCACGCGATGCACGGACGGCGCTCGACGGAGCGATGACGCGTTCCTGGTTCGCGCGTCGAACCCCACGTCGAGCGCGCGTCGGCGTCGATCCATGGATCGCGTAAAGCGCAGTTGAGATCGTGACCGTTCGCGCGGTCGACTCGCGCACCATCGCGACATCCTCCAGGTGGTTCGAACGTCCGCGAGCGCGTCGACACCGTCGTTCCCGATGGGCGGAACGTTTGACGACGTTTGGACGCGTCGTTCTCGTGACTGGCTCACCCCTTGCTACCTACGAGTGCGATCCCTTCGTCGGGCCAGCAGCAAGGACTTCGATGACGCCGCGCGTGTTCGTTGCCTCCGTGAGCTTCTTCGTCGCCATCGGAGCCATCCGCCTTCCGCGTCTGCCGACGAGCGACACCGATTCGTTCACTGCCATTCGCTCGGTGTCGAGCTTCGAGCCCTACGACGCGTCGTTCTTCACGGCCGCGTTCAAGCTGGATTAGGCGACCGGCCCGATCGACGCTTCCCGTGCGGATTGCTGCATCTTCATTCGATGTCGGCACCGCGGATGCGTCCATTTGAAATTTGTATTTCAAACAATCGTGTTCGGGTCGAATGAAGATTCAAATTGTGGTTGCTGATTGGGTTTTTGAACGTAATGTAAAAATATGCATGAACGAACGTCGCGTCGCTGGTTCTCCATTCTGACGCTCCTCGGTGGAGCGTTCGTCGCCGTTGGCACGAGTCACTGCGGATCTTCGGGAGCGGACGACCGTCCGTCCGCGGACTCCGACGACGGCAAAGGAAAAGGAAATGGCGACGACGACGGCAAAGGGGACGACGGCGACGACACGAAGCCCGAGCCCGGAGGCGGTGACTTCGGCAACGACGGGGGGACGTCGGAGCCGCAGGGCGAGGTCGTCAAAGAAGTGTTCGGCCACAGCCCGAATACGCTCTACAAGCTGGATCCGGTGACCAAGGCCATCACCGTGATTGGCAACTTCGACGGGTGCGGCAACGGGGGCGTGGTCGACATCGCGGTCGACGCGGATTCGAACATCTACGGCGACACGTACACGGGGCTCTACAAGGTCGACAAGGCGACGGCGAAGTGCACGAGCATCACGAGCAGCTTCGGCGGCGCGCAGTTCCCGGACTCGCTGTCGTTCGTGCCGAAGGGGACGCTGGACGCGAACGAAGAGGCGCTCGTCGGCTACGCGGGCTCGGACTACATGCGCATCGACATCAAGACGGGGAAGATGACGAAGATCGGCTCGCTCGGCGCGGGGAGCCTCGTCTCGAGCGGCGACATCGTGTCGATCAAAGACGGACCGACGTACCTCACGGTCAAACCGCCCATGCTTGGGTGCTTCGAATCGGAGTGTGGCAAGTGCCTCGACGGCGATTGCATCGTCGAGCTGGATCCGAAGACGGGCAAGGCGATCAAGAACCTCGGGAAGGTGCCGTACAAGGACATCTTCGGGCTCGCGTTCTGGGGAGGTCTCGGCTACGGGTTCAGCAACTCCGGTCACCTGTTCGAGGTGTCGTTCGCCGATCCGAACAAGCTCGTCACGACCGAGTTGACCATCCCGAACAAGCCCAGCAATCTCCAGTTCTGGGGAGCGGCCTCGTCCACCACGTCGCCGGTCAAGCCCCCGGTGAACTGAGATCGAGCAAGCGCTCGCGCGGCTCGCACAGCCGTCCGTTTGCGATATCCATACTTCTCTTTGGTGGATATCCGATGTCCCATGGCAAAACGCAAAAGCGAGCCGTGGACCGGATACGATCCATCGTCGAGCGTCGCGATCGGTGTCGCGAGCCGTCGCGACGAGCGTGTCCCCTCCGAAACGCGTTACCCCACCTTTCGTCGGAAGAAAGCGGTGTTGTCCGCTGCGGTACGAAAGTTGAATTCACTCCCGTCGATGTCCATCGTCCCTCGCAACGTGGTGAAACGGCGAATCACCGTGTGGTCTGCGTGCCTTTCTCTCCTTCCTTGCGTCTCGGTGGCGTGCTCCGAAGCGTCGACCAACGATGACGTGGAGATTCCCCACGCCTCGGCGGCCGGAGAAGAGGGAGGTGTCGATCGACCCACGGACGGAGACGCCGGATCCGGGCCGCGTTCGGACGGCGACTCCGACGCGGGAGCTGACGCGAACCGTCCGCCGGATCCCGCCGCTGCCCAGGCCGCGCTCGAAGCCATCGGCGCGCTCGCCGGAGCGTCCGAATGCTCCGACTATTCCTGGAAGAATCGCGGGCAAGCGCCGATCGGATACGTCAAAGGCTTGGCGCTCGTGTTCGCGCGCGCCGTCTGCCATCCGACGCGTTCCGACGTCCTCGTCGTCTCCGAGGCCGCCACGGACGACTCCGACACCGACGCGCTCGCGCACTACGGTTCGGTCTTCTCCGATCTCGGGATGTCGAACACCGTGGCCGGAGAAGAGCCGTTGCGGCACGTCTATACGCTGTTGATGGGCCTCGGAATGCGCGAGAGCTCGGGCCAGCATTGCGTCGGTCGGGATCGCGGTTCGAGCAACGTGTCGGCCGACAGCGCGGAGGCTGGCGCATGGCAGACGAGTTGGGACTCGCGCCACGCGAGCTCGGAGCTCCCGAAATTGTTCGCGCGGTACCGGTCCGATCCCGCGGGCTGCCTCCTCGACACCTTCGCCGAGGACGTGTCGTGCGACGCCGACGATTGGGCGAATTGGGGAGCCGGTGAAGGTCGCGACTTCCAGGAGCTCGAGAAGGCGTGTCCCGCATTCGCCGCCGAGTACGCCGCGGTCATGCTTCGCGTGAGCGGAGGAGCCACCGGTCACTACGGTCCGCTTCGTAGGAAAGAAGCGGAAGTGCGCGCCGTGTGCGACGAGATGCTTCGGGAGGTCCAAGAGCTCGTGCACGAGACTCCCGACGTGTGCAGCGTTCTCTAGGTGATCCGATCGAACGAGGGCGCCGCGATTCGTCCGGAATCGGGTCGAGAAGGATGGATGGTTTTCGAACCAACCATGGATGCTCGAGAGCTCGTGTCGTGTGGATGCCTTGTCGAAATTCGATGAAGTTCGTTGCTTAATTGAAATTGTATAATATTGAATTGATTATATCGACGAGGGCTCCTTATCGGACTCGCTCGGCTCGTCGCGTGGAGCGCGTGCGCGCTTCGCGGAGATCCCGCAAGTGTCGGCTGCAACAACATCAGAGGATCGAGATGGCGCATTTCGGACTTTCTCTCTCTTCTCGCAGGGGGCTCGAAGCGTGGCTCCTCCCGGGCTCTCTTCTCTTGGCCGCTTGCGCCTCGGAAGCGCCGTCGAACGAATGAGCCGCCGGGATCCACGCCGCGAGCCGCCGCTTCGCGCGGACGTCGGGCCTGGTGCTTCGCGCATCGGTCTGACCACGTTCGTTCTCGTCTTCGGGACGACGGAAGGGGTCGCGCGCGCGGCCGATGCTTTGCATTTCCGCTGGACGGCGCCGGACGGGTGCCCGAACGAGGCCGACGTACGAGCGGCGTCGCTGCGCGGCGTCGACGCGGAATCGGCGGACGAAACCCTCGAGGTCGAGGCCCTCGTCGAGACGATCGATGCGGCCGAGAAACCGTGGAGGGTCAAGCTCTCCACGCGTCGCGGGGAGTCGCGCGGTGAACGCGAAATCGTGGCGGGCACGTGCGACGGCGTCGCCGAAGCGACGGCCGTGCTCGTCGCGCTCGCGATGTCTTCGCGAGACGTGGCGTTCGAGTTGCCCATCGAGGAAGCGTCGCGCCCGTCCGGCGAGTCGCGCCCGCCCGATGACTCCCGGCCGTCCGACGCGAAACGCGCCGCCCGAAGTCCGTCGCGTTCGCGCGCGCGTGCGTTCGCGTTCGGAGCGTCGCTCGCCGCCGACTCCTCCGCCTTGCCTCGCTTCGCCGTCGGAGGCTCGCTCACGGCGGCTTGGACCCCTGGCCGCGCGCGCCTCGAGCTCGACGGGCGCGTTTGGTCTTCGCAGTCGGCCTCCATGGCGACGTCGTCCACTGGCGCGCGTTTTTCGATGCGAACGCTCGGCGGCCGAGCCTGTTGGTCGGCCGTGCGCAGCGGCGCGCTCGAGGTGTCGCCGTGTGCGGGTGCCGACGTGAATTTCGTCACCGGCGCGGGCTACGGGACCACGCGCGATGTCGAAGGCGATGCGGCGTGGACGGTCATCGCCGCGGGAGGACTCGTGCGCCTGAGGCTCACGCCTTGGCTCGCGCTCCGGAGCCGCATCGAAGCCGCCGTCCCGGTCACGAGGCCCACGTTCGTCGTCGAGAACGTGGGGGATTTGCACCAACCCTCGGCCTGGACGGGCCTCGTGTCCGTCGGGCTCGAAGTGAACTTTCCCTAACGGATCGCCATGGACCCATCCACTCAGCCTTCGAACCTCGTGAACCATCGGACCGAGTCTGTCTCGAGGGGAGAGGTGTGTGGCGTGAGGGGGTCGGCCTCCCAACTGGATTTCGAAAGTGTCTACCGGGATCACTTTTCCTTCGTGTGGCGCAGCGTCAAGCGGCTCGGTGTCGGCGAGGCATTCCTCGACGACGTCGTGCAGGACGTGTTCGTCGTCGTGCATCGGCGACTCGCCGATTTCGAGGGGCGCTCGACGATCAAGACGTGGCTCTTCGGGATCGCGCTCCGCGTCGCGCGCGATCATCGGCGAAGCATCTTGCGCAAAGCTCCCCGGGAAATCGTCGATCCCGATAGCCTGTGGGCGACGTCTCCGGGGCCGGCCGAAGCCACGGAGAAGGCCCAAGCGGTGCGGCTGCTTCATTCCATCCTCGACGAACTCGACGACGAACGCAGAGAGATTTTCGTGATGGCCGAGCTCGAGCAAATCCCGATGCCGGACGTCGCCGACACGCTCGGACTCAACGTCAACACGGCGCATGCGCGGCTCCGCGCGGCCCGTCAGACGTTCGAAGCGGCCATCGCGCGGCATCGAGCCCGCGACGAATGGAGACTTCGGTGAGCCTCGGTCCCGACGCGCGCGCGCTCATCGTCGCGGCGAAGGACGGGGACGATCCGTCGAGCGAAGACGCCGCGCGGGTCCGGGCGAAGGTGGCGACGCGTTTGGCCATCGCCGTGTCGG
>JBGAHN010000176.1:0-11346 GCA_044226145.1 Labilithrix sp.
GGCGAGATAATGACGGAGCGGCGAAGGTGGGGTTGCGTGCGTCGAGGTCGGGGTGTAGTTGCTCATTCAATCGATTTTGCGAGATTCATGGGTTGATACCGAAACTGTTCGGGCGTTTGTCGCTTGGGGATTCTTGGTAGTTGTGAATGTGAATGTCGGCTATGTTTCAATCAGTCGGGAGCCGTTGCGTTGGCGTCGACCGGCGCCATGTGACGCTCTATTCTCGTCAGTCCCTGCTGATAGAAATTTGTCGATCGTGAGTCGTGCTACGGGGCGGGTTCGTTTTCGCGACGAGCTGTCGTTCGCCGTTGTCGTCATGGCTGTGCTGACCGCTCGCTTCCGCGTGTTGTCGCTGGCGAAGCCGCGCTACTGTCGACAGGGCACGGTTCCCGACTGCGGGGGATTGGGGCGCCGCGTTCTTCGCCCCCTCCCTCCTCATCGTGTTTTTCGAGCGTTGACGATTCGGCGCGCCGAGCCTAGTTGGAGCGCATGACCGAGCCTGCATCCGGTGCGAGCCGACCGATTTCCCCCGAAGATCCGGTTCCCGGGGTCAAGCACGTCATCCTCGTGATGAGCGGCAAGGGCGGCGTCGGCAAGAGCACGACCGCGACGAACCTCGCGATGGCGTTGCATCGCCGCGGGTTCCGGACGGGCTTGCTCGACGCGGACATCTACGGGCCGTCGATCCCGACGATGTTCGGCGTCGGCGGGCGTCCGGTGTCGACGGACGGCAAGACGATCGAGCCACTCGAGCGCTTCGGCGTGAAGCTCATGTCGATCGGGTTCCTGCTCGAAGATTCGAAGTCGGCCGTCATCTGGCGCGGTCCGATGCTTCATGGCGCGCTCCAGCAATTCCTCAAGGACGTGAATTGGGGCGAGCTCGACTACCTCGTGTTCGACCTGCCGCCGGGGACGGGCGACGTCGCGCTCACGCTCGCGCAGCGCGCGTCGGTGACCGGGGCCGTCGTCGTCACGACGCCGCAGCAGGTGGCGACCGACGACGTCTACAAGGCCATCTCGATGTGCCAGAAGGTGAACATCCCGGTCCTCGGCATCATCGAGAACATGAGCTGGTTCGTCGACACGGCGGGCGTTCGACACGAGCTCTTCGGCAAGGGCGGCGGGCAGGCCGTCGCGGACTTCGCGCACGCGCCGCTGCTCGGGCAGATCCCGATCGATCCGCAGGTGCGTGAATGGGGAGACAAGGGAACGCCGGTCGTGCAGGCGGCTCCGGACGGTCCCATCGCGCAGGCGTTCATGGACGTGGCCGACAAGCTCGTCGACGTGGTGAACGAGCGCGTCGACGACGGCGAGGCGGGGCCCATCATCGACCGGAGTGGCGGCCCCGGCGGCAAGCGACGCCTCCCCGTGACGAAGTAGCTTCAGCCGCCGGTCGTCGTGGCCTGGGGCTTCATGGACGCATGCGGTGGATCCAGGAAGATCCATTTCTGACGTGCGGGGTGCGCGGATCCTTCGAGGAAATGCAGCCTCCCGAACGTGATGGCCGCTCATCGACCTCGGCACGATCCTTCCTTGGGTGGCCAATGTCATGAACTTCCGCACCCAGGGTGTTCGGTCGGCCGTCGGTAGTTTCTTCTTCGTGGGCGCGCTCGTCCTGGCCTGCGGGTCCGAGAAGGGCAGCACGTTCGAAGACAAGGGGCCGGATCAGGCCGACAGCGGGTCGAACACCGACAGCGGTGACGGCACCTTCGACCCCAGCGGGCGCGACGCCGGCGATCCGTACGCGAACGATCCGCCGCCGCCGTGGTGCGGTCCGGCCGGTCAGCCCGAGCCGCCGAAGCCGGGAGGCACCGAAGAGTGCCCCGACGACAAGAACAAGCCGGGGTGTCCGTGCGCCGACGTCGGCAAGAAGGAGAAGTGTTGGACGGGGCTTCGCGCGAACCGCGAGCTCGGCGTCTGCAAGGACGGCACGGCGGAGTGCCGAGCCATCGGCGAGAACACGAAGGTCTGGGGACCGTGCGAAGGCGAAATCCTCCCGAAGGAGGGCGCGAAGAAGGGGCCCGACGCGTGCCAGTGCTTCTCCGCGGGGCAGTGGAAGATCGCGAACCTCGTTCCTTGTTACTTCGAGTACACGACCAACGACGTCAAGAGCACATACGCGACGTCGTCGTACCAAGATGGTGATGGCAACGCGCAATGCCCCGCCGTCGGACCGAAGCCGTCGGCGCCACCGGCGCAGGATTGGTCGACGAGCACGCTGAAGGCGGACTGCGCCGGGCACTTCAAGCTTTGCTACCGCGTCCGCGTCGGTGATGCCGACAAGCCCACCGACGGCGACTGCACCGTCGCGGAGACGTGCACGGAGAGCGACTACGTCACGGCGAACGTCGAGCAGCCGTGGCCGAACCTCGGTTCGTGGTTGAGCAAGGACGACGCGTGCGTCGCCAAGTGGCAGACGAACGCGAAGAATGAGCCGACCAAGAGCGCCATCTACGGCGAGATGGTCGTGAAAGGGAAGTCCGTCCGGTGCGACGTCATCGACGACGGCGCCGGCAACGACTTCGTCTTCAACCGCGTGCCGTACTGCCCGGCGATGTGCGACAAGGCCGAGAACGCGAGCGATCCGGCGTGCGTCGAGTGCCAGCAGCGCGGGCAGGGGACGTTCTAGCGGGCCCGCGCGGCGTCTGCCTTCGCGCGACGTGAAACGTCGTCTCGTCGTGGCGCCGATGGCCCGCCGAACGCAGCCCTCAGCTACGCCACTGGCCGCTCTTCCTCGCCGCCGTGAGCGTGTCGACGTCTTGCTCCTTCTTGAGGAGGACGCCGAGGAACGGGAGCTCGCGCACGAAGCGCTCGGTGCCGACGCCCGCGTGACGGAGGACCGAGATCCAGTCGATGAGCTCGCTCGTCGTCGGGCGCTTGCGGATTCGGGGCAGCTCGCGCAGTTGGTAGAACGTGACGACCGCTTGATCGACGAGCGATCGATCGATGTCGGGGTGGTGCACCTTCACGATGCGCTTCATCAGCTCCGGTTCGGGGAAGTCGATGAAGTGGAAGACGCAGCGCCGGAGGAACGCGTCGGGGAGCTCCTTCTCGTTGTTCGACGTGATGATGACGACCGGGCGCTTTTGCGCGACGACCTCGTCGCCGGTCTCCGCGACGACGAAGCGCATGCGATCGAGCTCGTGGAGCAGATCGTTGGGGAACTCGAGATCGGCCTTGTCGACCTCGTCGATGAGCAGGACGAGGCGCGACGGGGCCGAGAAGGCGCGGCCGAGCGGACCGAGCTTGATGTAGTGGCGGATGTCTTTGACGTCGCCCTCGCCGAAGCGCGAGTCGTAGAGGCGCTGGACGGTGTCGTACACGTAGAGGCCGTCTTGGGCGCGCGTCGTCGACTTGACCGGCCAGTGGACGAGCTCGGCTCCGAGGGACTCGGCGACGGCCTCCGCGAGCAGCGTCTTGCCCGTGCCCGGTTCGCCGCGAATGAGCAGCGGGCGTTCGAGCGCCAGCGCGGCGTTGACGGCGGCCTCGAGGGCGTCGTTCGTGAGGTAGGTCGCGGTTCCTTGGAAGCGGGTGAATTCGGCCACGTTCCGTTCGATAGAAGAGACCCGGCGAACGCGCAACCTCTGCTTGCGCCGTCCGCGTGAGGTCGCGCGGGCGAGGTGCTATGAATTCGGCGTGCTCGTCGCCGGCCCCGAGGTTCGTCTTGCCGATCGCGGCGCCGTGGAGCGCGCCCTCGTCGATCTCGACCGCGCGCTCGGGCCTTCGAAGGTCGATACCAGCGAGGCGGGCAGGCTCGCGTACGCGCGGGACGAGAGCGAGGCCGTGGGTCGCGTGCCGGACGCGGTGGTGATCGCGTCGAGCATGGAAGACGTCGCAGCCGCGCTCGCCGTCGCCGAACGTCACGGAGTCCCCGTGACGCCGCGCGCGGGAGGCACCGGTCGAACGGGCGGCGCGGTGCCCGTCGCGGGCGGGATCGTCCTCGCGACGCACGCGATGAACCGGATCCTCGAGATCGATCGGCGCGATCTCGTCGCGGTCGTCGAGCCGGGCGTCGTGACGGCCGATCTCCACGGCGCCGTGGAAGCCGAGGGCCTCTTCTATCCGCCCGACCCGAACTCCCTGAAAACATGCATGATCGGCGGCAACGTCGCCGAGAACGCGGGCGGGCCGCGCGCCTTCAAGTACGGCGTGACGCGCGACTACGTGCTCGGCCTCGAGGTGGGCTTGATGGGCGGACGCGTGCTTCGCGCGGGCAAGCGGACCGTCAAGGGCGTGACGGGTTACGACGTGACGGCGCTCATGGTCGGCAGCGAAGGGACGCTCGGCGTCTTCGGCGCGATCACGTTGAAGCTCGTCCCGAACCCGAGCGGTCTCGCGACGGTGCTCGCGCTGTTCCCCGACGTCCACGCCGCGGCCGACGCGGCGGCTCGTGTCGTGGCGCGTGGGCTCGTGCCTCGCTGCATCGAGCTCTTGGATCGCGCGACGCTCGACGCGGTCCGCGGTCAAGGCGTCGCGATCGACGCGCGCGCGCACGCGATGCTGCTCGTCGAGGTCGACGGCGCCGATGGCCCCGCGCTCGACGCCTCGGTGGCGGTCCTCGGCGACGCGCTCGTCGCCGGCGGCAAGACCCTCGACGTCGTGGCCGCGCAGGACGCCGCGCAGCGCGCTCGGCTCTGGGAGGCGCGGAGGCTCCTTTCGCCGGCCGTCCGGAAGATTGCAAAATACAAGCTTTCGGAGGACGTCGTCGTCCCGCGCTCGCGCCTCACGGAGCTGCTCGAGCGGGTCGATCGCATCGGCGAGCGGACGGGCGTGCGTCACCTGACGTACGGCCACGCGGGCGACGGCAACCTCCACGTCAACTTCCTCTGGGATCGCGACGACGAGCGGCCGAACGTCGACCGCGCCATCGAGGCGCTCATGCGCGGGGTGGTCGAGCTCGGTGGGACGCTGTCGGGGGAGCACGGGATCGGCGTGCTCAAGGCGGCGTATTTGCCGCTCGAGCAGTCGCCCGAGCTCATCGCGGTCCAGCGGGATCTCAAGCGCGTGTTCGACCCTCACGGTCTGCTCAACCCGGGCAAGATCTTCCCGACGGGGCACGCGAGCTGCTGAGTCGGCCTGCGCCGGCTCGAGCGGTGACGGCATTCGCCGTGCTTGACGGATGCTCGTGCGACGAGTGCGTGGGGGGAAGCACGGTGCGGCAGCACGGAGGGGAGCGGCGTGGACGTGGTTCGTCCTCGGAGGGTCGCTCGCCCTCGTTTCGGGACCGCTCTTGCCCGGATGCGGCGACGACTTCGAGCAGTTCCCTGCGGTGGCCGACGAAGACTCCGCGAACGCCAACGTGGTCGTCAAAGTCGGATCGTGCACAGGCACGCTCGTCACGCCGCGCGTCGTGCTGACGGCGAGCCATTGCATTCGCGGATCCGAGAGCCCCGCCGCGCCGAGCTCGGTGCCGTGCGACGGCGAGTCGAACCCCTACGTGAGCGTGGGACGCCGCTGGATGTCGCCCGACGCCGTGTTCGAGACGGGCGCGACGATGACCAAGGTCGAGACGTGCCAACCGCCGAACAAGTTCGGCGACGACATCGCGCTCGTGTACCTCACCTCGTCCGTCGCACCGCGCACCCGTGGGGCGACGTCGTGGAACGTGCCGCGCATCGTCCGACCGACGCTCACCCTGCCGCGCCGCAAGAACGGGCGCTTCGTCACGACCCCGAGCTTCTCCGGCTATTCGCCGTGGAACGACGACTACACGGGCTGGGCGTTCTCGACGCGCCGCGTGCAGCCGCTCATCAATTTGCCGTCGTCGCACGAATCGAACGGCGCGGGGACGTACTTCAAGTTCGAGCTCCCGGACGGAAACGGCGTACGCGCGGGTGACTCGGGGGGGCCGATCTTCGTCGTGCGCCCCGATCGATCGCGCGACGTGTTCGCCGTCGTCACGATGAAGAGCGGCGACGATTGCTTCGCGGCCGACGTCACGGCCGACGACAACCGCGCGTGGATCCTGTCGCACGTCACCGAGGGCGCGATGATCGCGATGGTCGAGCGAGGGGAGATGCCGGAGCACTGGGCGCACACGCCCGGGTGGCTCGCGCGCCACGGCAAGACGCTCGACGACTGGTGGGGCGAGCTCGACTACTCGGGGCCGTGCGACCTCGTCCGCGACGACGACTGCGACGGGTTCTGGGACCGATCGCGCGGCGACGTGCCGATCCACGACGACTGCCCCGACGTCGCCGATCCGGAGCAGCAGGACACGGACGACGACGGGATCGGCGACGCGTGCCCGCCTCCGGAAGAGGCCCCTCGCCCGCCGCCGCTCGGGAGCGCCCGGGAAGGGGACGTCGTTCACGATCGCCACGAGTTCCGGCGCGAATAGGCTTGCGCTTCGGTCACGATTTCGTCATGTCATGCCCGTGGAACATCGCGCCGAGGCATCGAAGAGCCCTTCCGCGGCGGCACCGCGGTCCGAAGCGCCCTCGGGGCCCGTCGCGTCCGACGTGCGCGAACACCGACCATCGAACCGTCCCCCGGGTCGGCCCTCGGGGCGAGGCTTGCTCGACCGCGCGGCCGGCTCGCTCTCGGCGCTCGAGCGCTGGCAAATCGATCTGGTGCGACGTTCGTTCGAACCCGGCCCCGCGGACCGCGCCTTGCGTACGCTGCAGAAGTACGTCGGTGCGAACTGGATCGAATACTCGATCCGCCATTTGAGGCACGTCTACGGCGTCTCGCGCCTGCCCGCCTTCGCGCCCGATCGGAGCTACATCCTCGTCTCGAACCATCGGAGCTTCTTCGACCTCTACGTCGTCACCGCGTACCTCGTGAAGCGCGGGATGCCTCACCGGCTCCTTTTCCCCGTTCGCGCGAGCTTCTTCTACGACCATCCGGTGGGCTTTTTGGTCAACGGCGCGATGAGCTTCTTCGCGATGTACCCGCCCGTCTTCCGCGAGCGGAGCCGCGCGGCGCTGAACCTCGCCAGCCTCGACGAGGTCGTCCGGCTCCTCGGCGCCGGCGGGACGTTCGTGGGGCTGCACCCGGAGGGCATGCGCAACAAAGGGGACGATCCCTACGCGCTCCTACCGGCGCAGAGCGGCGTCGGTCGCATCATCCAGGCGTCTCGGAGCGCGGTGATCCCGGTGTTCATCAACGGGCTCGGCAACGACATCGTCAAGCAAGTGGCGAGCAACTACATGAAGTCCGGCGACGACGTGAACGTCGTGTTCGGCGCGCCGATCGACTTCGGAGACATGTTGAACGCGCCGCCGAGCCCGCGGCTGCACCGCGCGATCTCGGAGCGCGCGCTCGACGAGATCCGCAAGCTCGGCGAAGAAGAGCGCGCGATTCGTCACGGGGCATCGCCCGGCCCGGTGTGAGGGGCGGTCGACGCCGGCCTCCAGGTTCGACTGGCGCTCGTCGACGTCGGGCGCCTCGCCCGCGTTCGGCGGCGCGTCGGCGTTCGGCGGCGCGGTTTCCGGCGGTCGTGGGGCGATGCCCTACCTTTTTCGCTGGTTCGAACGACGCGGCGCCGGTCGATGTCGCGCGGCCTCCGCGGGCCGGGTAACGTATCGACCAATGAGCAAGGAAGCTCTCGTGAACGCGGTGAAGCAAATCATGGCCACGTCGCGCGCCGGCGACGCCGAGACGTCGTTCGACGGCTACCGCGACCTCTTTTCGGCGCCCTGGTTTTCGCAGAACCGGCCCGAGGATCAGCGCCAGGCGCTCAAGCTGCTCGTGCTCGCGAAGCGGACCGGGCAACCGAGCGAAAAGCTGCTGGCGGCGCTCCGGTCGGCCGTCGCGCCCCTCACGGAGCTGGTGTCGTCGCTGAACGAGCCCGAAGATCTCGAGATGCTGGGGGTGTGCCACCTGGCGCTCGGGAACGAGGAGGCCGCGTCGAACCTGTTCCGTCAGGGCCTCACGCTCGAGCGCGAGCGAAATCCGGCCTCCGACCTCTGCGGTCGGCTGATGACGCGCGTGGCCGCGATCTGACGCGTGCTCTGACGCACGCGGCGATGGGGCCGTCGCGAGGCACGAGGGCTGGCGCTCGCGGCCGCCGATGCTAATTTCGCGTCGCCATGACCGCCGCGCCGTCACGATTCGATTCCGAGCCCGCTCCGTCGTCGTCCACGAGACCCGCGCCGAAGCTCCTGGTCGTCGGCTGCGGGGGCATCGGTGGCGTCTTGAGCGGATCGCTCGCCGAGAGCGCGCGGGACGTCACCGTCCTCACGACGAACGAGAGCATCTTCGCGGCCGTCGAAAAACGGGGCATCCAGCTCGTCGGTGAAGGAGCGCCGCGCGTCTTCTCCGCGCCGGTCGTGCTCGGCCCACCGAAGGAAGGCGCCTTCGACTACGTGCTCCTCGCGACGCAGCCACCCCAAGTGGAGGAAGCGGCGCGCTCCGTGGCGCACCTCCTCGCGCCCGACGGCGCCATGGTCTGCTTGCAAAACGGCCTCTGCGAGGAGCGCCTCGCGACCATCGTCGGCGGCGATCGCGTCCTCGGCGCCGTCGTGGGCTGGGGAGCGACGATGCCCGAGCCGGGGCTCTACGAACGCACCGCGCCCGGTGGGTTCACGATCGGGACGATCGACGGCGCGCCGCTCGATCCGCGGCACATGCGCCTCGTGACGGCGCTCGAGGCGGTCGGCCCCGTCGACGTCACCGAGAACCTCCGCGGCAAGCGCTGGAGCAAGCTCGCCATCAACTGCGCGATCTCGACGCTCGGCACGATCGGCGGCGATCGGTTGGGGGCGCTCTTGCAGCACCGCTTCGTGCGGCGCCTCGCGCTCGAAATCATGACCGAGGTGGTCGCCGTCGCCCGCGCGGAGGGCGTGACCCTCGAGAAGGTGTCGGGGACGCTCGATTTGCCGTGGATCGCGCTCACCGAAGACGAGCGCGGCGCTTCGGGCTCGCCGAGCCTCGTGGCGAAGCATGGGCTGCTCCTCGCGGTCGGCTTCCGCTTCCGTCGGATGCGGAGCTCCATGCTCTCGGCGATCGAACGGGGACGCAAGCCGGCCGTGGACTTCCTCAACGGCGAGGTCGTCGAGCGGGCGCGTCGGCACGGCATCGCTGCCCCGATCAACGCGCTCGCCCGCGACACGGTTTGGGCCATGGCCGAAGGAAAGGCGAAGCCCGGCGTCGCGCTTTTGCGTGAGGTCTACACACAATCCCGCGGCTAGCGCCCGCGCGGGGCTCGCGTGCGGTCGGAGGCGAGGTCGGAAGCGCGCAGGGTCCCGCGGCCGCGGCCAGGCTCAGGCCCGCAGGACGAGCGCCTTCGGGATCACGTCGACCACGACCGGGAGCTGGCCCATCGGTTCGCCGTCGACGTCGAGCAAGAAGACGTCGCGGGCGTCGTCGTTCGCGAGCCGCAGCTCGACGCGCTGACCGCGGAGCAGCGTCGTCTCGGGGCGCGCGACGTGCGAGCCCTGGTAGATGCCGCCCGACGTGAGCGCGAATCCGAGCTTCGAGGTCGCTCCGAGCGCGACGACGTCGAGCGTGCCGTCGTCGACGGTGGCCATCGGCGCCACGTGCATCCCGCCGCCGAAATAGCGCCCGTTGCAGATCGCGATCATGAACGTGCGGAGTTTGTGTTCCTCCGTCTTGCCGTCGCGGGTGACGGTGCAGATCACATGGCCGAGGCGTGCGTTGACGAGCGCGCGCAGCGACGCGCCGAAGTAGGCCGCCTTGCCCCCGAGGAGGCGCGATCCATCGGCGACGTAGCGATCGACGAGCCCGCCCATCCCCGCCGAGAGGATGTTGACGAAGTAGTGGACCTCTTTCCCGCCGCCTTGGAAGCGGCCGACGTCGAGCGGCCTCTCGCGCCCGCTCGCGATGGCGGCGAGGTACTTGTCGAGGCGATGCTCGAGGCCGAGCGTCTTGGCGAAGTCGCCGCCCGTGCCTTGGACGATGATCCCGAGCTGCGGGACGTTCGCGCCTTCGCGTTCGGCGCGCGCTTGCATCAAGCCGTTGACGACCTCGTGGATGGTCCCGTCGCCGCCCACCGCGACGACGAGCGCTCGGCCTTCCCGCGCCGCGTCGCGCGCGACGACCGTGCCGTGCCCCGTTCGCTCCGTCATCACGACGTCGACCGCACCGAGGGCGCGTTCGATCGGCGTGCGCATCGCGTCGATGGCGCGGCCGGTCGCACCTTTTCCGGCGTTCGGATTGACGACGAGCAGCGGCTTCACGAAAGATCCGACGGCTTCGAGAGATCCGGCAGGCGCGCCGCGAGCTCGCCGGCGCGTCGCAGGAGCGAAGGCAGCACCGACGTGGTGCCCGTCCCCGTCTCCGGCCATACGACGCCTCGCTCTTGGAGATCGGTGACGGTGTCCGCGAGCGTCTGCGCGGGATCGCGCGGCGCGAAGCCGAGCTCCGTCTCCGCGAGGGTCGCGTCGAGGTACCAATAGAAGTGGGCCATGTCGAGGCTCACCGGATCGACGCCGACCGAGATGCCGATGCGGTCCGACACGCGCGCGACCATCTCCGCGAAGGGGAGCGCCAGCTCACGCGCCTTGCGCGCGGTGGGCATGGGGAGGAGCGGCGCGCGCACGCCCGACACGCGCTCGAGCCGCGCGAAGAACTCGCGGAGCGTGAGGTTGCACGCGCCGAGGAGGTAGCGCCGCCCAGCGACGCCGCGCTCCATCGCCGCGAGCATCGCGTCGGCGACGTCGCGCACGTCGACGTACGAGAGTCCTCCGGGGGGGACGGCGGGGATGCGTCGCTCGAGGAAGAGGCGGACGTCCTCGGTCGACGACCCGTTCACGTCGCCCGGTCCGAAGAGGATCGTGGGGTTCACGCTGACGACCTCGAAGGGCGTGCCGTCGGCGAGCGGCTTGCCGTTGCGCTCGAGCGCGGCGTTCTCCGCGAAGAGCTTCGAGCGGTAGTACGGCCAGCGGTTGAGCAGGCCGATCGGCGGATCGTCGTCTTCGGTCGCGACGTGGTCCGGATCGTCGCTGACGGCGACGGTGCCGCTCGTCGACGCGACGACGGCGCGACGGATCCCCTTCGCGATGGCGGCGTCGAGCACGTTCTTCGTGCCTTCGACGTGCAGCGCGTGGAGCTCCTCGGCGTCCTCCGGCTTTCGCGAGACCTTGCCGGCGCAATGAAAGACGCCGTCGAACGGCGACGCGAGCGCTTGCTCGAGGCTTTCGCGATCGAGGACGTCGCCCCGAACGAGCGTCGCGTCCTCCAAGGGGACCGACGTGGACCGCGCGAGCGCGACGACGTCGTGACCCTTCTCGCGGAGAACACGCACGAGGTGGCGACCGAGGAAACCCGTTGCTCCAGTGACGAAATACCGGCTCACGCCACCGTCGTAGCCGCGGTGGCGTCGGCCGACAAGTCGCAGCGTTTTTCGGCCTGGAAGGTCGCCGAAGAGCCCGATTTTCGGGC
>JBGAHN010000005.1:0-85708 GCA_044226145.1 Labilithrix sp.
GCATGTCGAACGATCCGTGGTCCGCGGTGAACCCGTAGGTGGCCTTCGCCGGAAGGAACGCGTCGAGCGTCGAAGGATCGGCGACGTGTGCGCCGTCGATCTCGGCGTCGACGAAGGCGCGCGCGAAGGGCTCCGCGAGCGACATGCATGGAGCACGGACGGCGGCGCTCGCGCGGTCGATCCGAGCCAGGACGCCAGCGCCGACCCTCCGCCGAACGCGCACGTCGGCGAGCTCCACGACGGCGCGGTCGAGGGTGAGCTGCTTCGTGTCGAGGTGGACGTCGCGGGCGCGCGCGCGGGCGTCGAGCGTCGCGCGCGCCCGCATGCCCCGCAGATCGAGCTCGAGGTCGTCCGATCGCGCGACCAACGACACGCTCTCGGCGGCATGCTCTCCGAAGCGGTAGTTTCCGACCTCGACGCGGCCATCGAGCGAACCGCGAACGCGCGTTCGACCGGACTCGAGATCGAGGGCCTCGCCGACGAGCGCGAGCGTTCCGGAGGCGCGCCCTTCGGCGCGAAAGACGTCGACGTGCGCCCGCGCGTGCACGGCGCCGCGGAGGACGCGAACGCGCGCGTCGCGGGGAAGAAACCGCGCCAGGCGAGGCGCGTCGGGAGCGTGACCGTCGATGACGTCGATTCCGACGTGGACGTCCGCCAATGGCTGGCGCGCGAGATCGAGCGCCCGCGCGTCGGCGCGGACGACCACGCGACGGGCACGACCGATCACCGTCGCGTCCGCCGTGACGACGGAGACGTCGGGGAGAACGAGGTTCGCGCGGAGCTCGGGATCCTCTCCCGCTCGGGGGACCACCTCGGCGACGAGCTCGAAAGGCCCGCGACCAATGACCTCGTCTTTGGCGACCGTGATCCGAGGGGCGGCGAGCTCGACGCGCGTGCCGGGTCGAAGTACGCCGCGCTCGATCTCGAGCCGAACCTGGCGCGCGTCGACGACGCTCGAGAGATGGATCGGGAGCGCGAGCGGCCACGTGGCCGGATCGGCGAAGCGCGCGCGGAGCGCGATTTTACCGCTGACGTAGCGGAGGACGTCGTCGTTCACGAGGGTTCGAGGGTCGAATCGATCGATGAAGAGGTCGGCGCTACCATCGACGTCGGTGGCGATCGGCGTCGATCGGCCGAGCGTGACACGCGAGCCGGGTTGCGCCTCGACGCGCGCCGGGCCGACGACGACCGAGCGGATCGGCTTGAGGTAGAAGCCGCCGACCACACGCGCTCGACCCTCGAAGCGCCCTTGATCGACCCATACCTCACGAACGTCCTCGGCGATGACGTTCGCGAGACGCACCGCCCAGAGCGCGTAGTGCTCGTCGAACCACCGCTCGAGCGGCGGGGGCCCCGCGGGACGCATCGAATAAACCGGATAACCTTCGATCGGCGGGAGATGGGCCACGTCTTCGAGATTGACCGGAGGTACCGCGAGCTTCCGGCGCGCGCGCATGCGGATGCCGTGCCCGCGCGCCCGCGTGACGTCGAACCGCTTCTGCGCGAGCCCGAAGAAGGAGACGTCGAACTCGACCTCGTCGAGTCGAAGGATCCATTCGACGTTGCTGTCGCTCGAACGAATGCTGAGGTTTCGCGCGTGGATCGTCCCCGGGAAGAGCGTCCAGCCGCGCGTGTAGTGGACGTCGAGGGTGACGGGATCCTGATTGACGACGCGGTCGAAGAGCGACGTCGACAGGAACACGTTCAGCGCGACCACGTAGACGACGTAGCCCGTCACGAACACCACCGCTGTGGCACGGAGGAGCCGCCCCGCGAGCGTTCGAGGTGCGCTTTTCGGGCTCTTTGCGCCATTCGCGGTCACGAGACCGTCTGCTGCACGGATCGCGCCGATGCTCCCGCTATGGCCCCAGCACAGCGACGTGGTGGCGCACGGCGCCCTTGTCGACACGCGCGACATGCGCGACACGCGCGCGAGGCGAAATGCTCCGCGCGCGCGTCGAGAGAGCCCCTCGCTCGTCGGGCTCTCGAACCGGTCACGATCGCGTGGCTTTTACGGCGCCTGAACCGAGAACGTGTGCGTGCCGCTCAACGTGCGGTTCAAGGTGAACCAGACCGTCGAGTCCCCCGAGCTCGCGAAGAAGTCGACGTCCGCCTCGAGCATGACGCCGTCGAGGATCACCACCGGATCCGCGGTCGACAACCCGTCCACGATGAACATCGGCGAAACGAGGGAGCCGCTCGCCGTCGTCATCGTGAACGAGGTCTTGCCCTGCGCGTTCGCCACCACGCGCCACGTGCCGTATACCGGATCGTACCCCGGGGTCGCGAACGTGACGAAGTCGCTCCGCACGATGCCCGCCATGCCGCTCGTGACGACGGAGCCGACGCTCGTCGCGATCGTCGTCGCTCGAACGGCCTCTTGCGCCTGCACTTCGGTCCCCACGAGCTGGTCGGAACGGCGCCCGAGGACGACGTTCGTGGAATAGCTCGTGTACGGATATCCGTGGTACGTCCGATTGCCGAACGAATTGACGTTCTGCCACCCGACGGCGCCGTAGTTCGTCCCCCAAGCGACCTTCTTGTTCGTCGTCGGTTGGGTGCCGAGACCGTAATTGACGAGCTGATAGGGCCAGAGGCCGGTCCCCGGGACCTTCGCCGTCGCGCCGTCCACGTCGGGCCGGGCGCACTGCGTGGCCGTGGCGCTCGTCTTTCCCCAGCAGCGCGTGTCCACCCATTCGCTGCCGTGGATGGTGCCGTTCCCGTCGAACCACACGCCCGCGTCGCCCGCGGAGACGTCCGTCGCGTACGTCCGCGTGCTCACGAGGCCCATCTCCGCGTCGGTCGCGTTCGCCCAAATATCGACGAACGGAATCGTGTTCGCGGCGTTGTACGTCCAATTGCTCGCGATCGTGAAATTCCCGCCGGTGTTCGAGGCGTCGCTCACGAAGCGGTATTGGTCGCCCCACGAGAGCCCCGAGACGTTCGCGGTGCCGGACGCCGTCCCATCCCACGCGACGACGCCATAGGGCGCCCGCGAGTCCGCGACGACTTGGTTCGGCCCGTTCGGGCTCGCGTCGTAGGTCACGCTGAACACCACCGGCGCGCGCCCCGTCGCCAAGAGCCAATGCACGGTCGCGTGCACGGTCCCTCGGGTGTTCGAGCCATGGAATTTGGGATGGAGATCGACCGTGTATTGGCGCAAGAGGTGGTGACGGCCCTGCCAGATGGTCTGGCCGTGCCCGTTGTTCTTCAGCGTCGAAGAATAGTCCGCGTCGCGCGAGTCGGCGCTGCTGCTCCCGCCGTTCGAGCCGTCGTCGAAGTGGCTCACGAGGTAGCCGAATCCCTGGTAGTTCGTGCTCGCGTCGATGCCGCCTTGCGCGGTCCGCAACGTCCCGTCAGGAAGCTCGTAGACGAAGCGGCGGACGTAGCCTCCGCGGTACGCGTCGTCGACGAAGGCCATGCTTCGATACCGCCTCGCGGAGTCGTACCAAGCATATTCGTCGCACGATTGCCCGCCGACGGTATTTCGACCGACACCGACGGTCGCGACGGGCCCCGCGGGTGCCGGACCAAGGACGACGTTGTCGATATGAAATGAGAATCCCGTCGAGGTCGACGCGTTGAAGAAGTTGATCCGAAAAAAAGGAGCGTTCGCGCCATTCAGGACCGACATCGGCACGCGGACGTGCGACCACGTGTTCGGCTGCAACGGATGGGCGAGCAGGCTCGCGATCGAGACTTGGTTCGATCCGTTGTCGAGATCGAGCATCAGGGACGCGAGGGCCGGAGACACCGTCGAACCGGGGTGGACGTCGAATTCCAACGTTTCGTACGTCCCGGGCTGGATGGCTTGGGCGACCCCTGGGCTCGCGAGGTGGGCGACGACGAACCCGCTCCATGCGGCGTTCATCGTCACTTTGACGGCGTTCGCCCCGCGCGCGGGCGACGTGACGATGCTCGTCGTCGAGTTCCATCCCCAACCGTTCAGGTTCCAATCCGTGGCCAATGCATCGCCGTAGATGGTGGCGCTCGCTCCGACGAGGCGCTCTCCGACGCTCGACACCCGCTCGTCGTCCGACTCGACGTCACGGCACGCGACCAAAGCGAGCATCCCCAAGAAGGCACACGTTCCCTTTCGATTCATCCGCTCCCCCCTTCGAAGTAGGAGGCGCTTTATCCATCAACATTTCAAACTTCACAAGACCACAATCAGCCATTTCAACGAATGGATGTCCGGATCGCACGGCGTGCGGCGATTGGCCACGACGTCACCGCGCCCTCGCTCGGAAGCCTCGCGATCGCCACGTCCGAACGGCGGAGACTCCGTTCGCTTCGCCGATCGCACGTTCCTCGTCATCGATGGTACGATGGCCTTCAGGAGGTTCTTTGCGCATGCGAGTCCGCCCGCTTTTCTTTGCTTCGATCGCTTCGACGATGGCCCTCGGGGCCGCGACGGCCTGCCACGACGACGCACACACCGACACGTCGGCACCCGACGGTGCGTCAACCGATTGCACCGGATGTCTGGACGCTTCGACGTGCGAAGGGACCGCCACCGATTGCGACGGCGCAACCCACGACGCCCAAGGCACGACGGACGGCGGGACGACCGACGCCGGCGACGGTGGGCCGGTCGCGCCGAAGCAGCCGCCGTTCCCTCACCTCGCGCTCTACCAATACATCACGACGGACATCGAGCGCCTGGCGCAGTGGGACTGGGTCGTCGTCAGCACGAGCGAGGTCGCGAAATTCCCCGCGCTCCGCGCCGCCAATCCGAACATCAAAATCATCGTCTACGTCGACGTCGCGGAGGACAACGGCGGCGGGAAGTACTCCCCGACGGAGCCGAGCTCCGGGTTCAGCGACGCGTGGTGGGTCAAGAACGCGAACGGGAGCTACCCCAACTACCCCTGGTCGCCGGGACGGAAGATGGTCAACGCGTCGACCGCTTGCCCCGTCGTCCAAGGCAAGACCTGGGTCGATCACCTCGCGCAGTGGGTGATCGCGAACGCCCACGAAGACGGCGTGATCCTCGATATCTTGAACGAGACCGTTTCGTCCGTCAGCGCGACCATCGATCTCGACAACAACGGCGTCGCCGACGCGAAAGAGCACGGCAACGCATGGATCGACGATCGCTGGTCCGCCGCGAACCATTCGTTGACGCAGCAGATCCGCGACGGTTTGGGACCGAACGCGATCCTCATCGGCAACGTGGGCCAAGGGTTCAACGCGACGAACAACGGATTCGTCAAGGAGCCCGACTCCCTCCGCCTCGACGATCTGAAGATGTATTTGTCGTGGCAAAATAACCATTATGGAGAATCCTATTCTCTGTTCCTGGTGCCGGCCGGAGCCGCCAACGGCAAGACCAACTACAAATTCATGCGCGCCGTCCTCGCGGCGTCCTTGATGGGCGACGGCTACTTCGGCTACTCCGACGGAGACGGCCCGAACGGCGGTTACAGCGCGCTCTGGTGGTACGACGAGTACTCGGTCGACGTGGCCACGGGGGAAGCGACGGGCGATGCGTCCCGCAAAGGCTATTTGGGATATCCGCTCGGCCCCGCGAAGGAGCTCGAGAACGGCGTTTGGCGGCGCGACTTCGACCACGGCCTCGCGCTCGTCAACGAGAGCGGGAAGAACGCCAGCGTCGAGCTCGAGACGACGTACCGGCGAATCAAAGGGACGCAGGATCCGACGGTCAACACGGGCGAGAAGACGTCCCACGTCTCGCTGGGCGCCCAGGAAGGCCTCCTCCTGTTGCGCTGAGGAGACGTCGGAGGCGCTTTCCGGGCGTCCGGGCCGCGCGGACGTCGGAGGCGTGGCCGGTTGCGCCGCGCCCCGTTGAGGCGCGCCCCGTTGCGCCGCGCGGGCGATGGTGCGACGTTCTCGGCTCGACCATGAGTACGCCGCTCGTCATCGACGATCGAATCACGATCCCCGGGAAGGATCTCGTATGGACCGCCGCGCGCGCCTCGGGGTCGGGCGGTCAGAACGTCAACAAGGTCTCGTCGAAGATCCACCTCGCCTTCGATCTGGAGGGCTGCGCCGTGCTCGGGGAGTCGGTCAAGGCGCGGCTGCGGGTGCTGGCGCGGAACATGCGCGACGCCGAAGGACGCGTGCTCGTGATGAGCCAGAAGACGCGCGACCAGGCGAAGAACCTCGCCGACGCGCGCGAGAAGCTCCGGGAGCTCGTGGTCCAAGCGCTCTTCGTCCCGAAGAAGCGCCGACCGACGAAGCCGACGAAAGGTTCGACCGTCCGTCGCATCACCGCGAAGAAGCAAGTCAGCGAAAAGAAGGCCGGAAGACGCGCGATTCGCGACGACTGACGGCGACGACGTGCGCCGATCGAGCGGGCGTCGCGGGCGGATTCGGCTAACCTTTCGTCATGCCCCAGCGCAGCCTTCGGAAGGTAGGGATCTTCGTGCTCGTCGGGTCGTCCGTCGCGTGGCTCGCGTGCGGCTCGGATCCGGAGTCGCCCGACGCGGCGAACGATCCGAACGACGCGCAAGGCACGACGGACGACGCAGGAGGCTCGTCGAACGACGCCTCGAGTGCCGATGACGCGCTGGGCACGCCGAGCGATGACGCCCTCGCCGACGGTGCCCACGACGAGGAGGGCGGGACGTCTTCACCGGCGGGACCTTCGGGGCTCGCCGCTCCCGTCGGTGATCTGCCGGGTTGGCGGCAAGTCTTCGTGGACGACTTCTCGACGGACGTGCCGCTCGGGAAGTTCCCGGACGCCGTCTCGTCGAAATGGGGCGCCTATTCCGAAGGCTGGAAAGACACGAGCAAGAACGGAACCTATTCGCCCGGCCGCGTCGTGAGCGTCCACGACGGCGTGCTCGACAAGCACCTTCGAACGGAGAACGGCGTACGTCTGGTGTCGGCGATCGTTCCGAAGATCCCCGGCGCCAATCAAAAGGGAGCGCTGAGCGCGGGGCGATTCGTCGTGCGCTTCAAGGCCGATTCGATCCCTCGCTACAAGGTCGCGTGGCTCCTCTGGCCGGCCAGCGAGCAATGGCCGAAGGACGGCGAGATCGATTTCCCGGAGGGCGATCTCGACGGAACCATTTCGGCCTTCATGCACCGTCAAGAAGGGACGTCGGGCGGCGATCAAGATGCCTTCTCGACGTCGACGACGTTCGCGTCGTGGCACACGGCCGTGATCGAATGGACACCGAAGCGGTGCGCCTTCTTCTTGGACGACGCGAAGATCGGCGAGTCGACCCAGCGCGTCCCGAACACGCCGATGCGGTGGGTGATTCAAACCGAAACGTGGCTCGGCAGCGCGCCGCCGCTCCCCGAAACGTCGGGGCACGTCTACATCGATTGGGTGGCGGCGTACGTGCCCGACGGATCGTGAACGCCGATCAGCCGCCGGTCGGCTCCGTGATGCAGATCGCCGAGCTCCGGTGCCCGGCCTTGTCCGCGACGTCGACGGCCACCGTGAACGTCCCCGCGGGGTAGGCTTGGTCGAGGCAGAGCTGCAAGACGAACGTGCCGCTCGCGCCGCTGCCTTGCGTGCTCCAGCCGTGCTCGGGGTCGAAGCGCTGATCGATCGTCGCGTCCGGCGCGCTGCCGAATCGCACCGGGCTCGGCGACGCGCTCAACGCCGACAGGTCGGGCGCGTCGCCGTCGGCGTCCGCGTACGCGATGTTGAGCAAGTAGCCGTAGTCGCCGAACCCCGGGTGGCTGGCCTTCTGCCCTTTGCAGAACGCATCGTTGCTCGTCACGCGCTGGAGCATCGACGTGGACGCGTCGAGCACGGGAGCTTGGGGATCCGCCGTCGCCGACAATCCGGCCGAGGCCTGCGCGCATCCCGACGGAGACGCCGCGTCCGCGTCCGACGACGGTTCGGAACCCGCGTCCTCGTTGCCACCGCTGGCGGCGTCACTCCCCGCGTCGGCCCGCACGTCTCCGCCGTCGGGCGGCAGTCCACCGGCGTCCGGCGACCCGGACGACACGTCGTCATTGCTCGAACAACCCACCAAGAACGTCAACACGACCACGAACGAACGCATGCCCATTCGACCAGCGTACGCGGATCGCCGTCGACGTCTCAACGCCCAACACGATCGGCGTCGCGCTCCTCCTCGGCAGGACGAAGCTCGAGCGTGGCGTCGGGCGCATATCGGTCGCGCATCGTCGGTCGCGCATCGTCGGGCGCGCATATCGGCGTCGTACTTGGTACGGCTTCCGCTACTCGATCGCCGCGAGCGCGACGGCGCGTTCCACCCCCGAGAGCCGCCGCTTCTCGCCGTCGGGAGCGATGCGTTCGATCGCGTTGCCGTCGCTCATGAAGATCGTGCCTTTCGTCGTGACGTCGAACGCGACGACGTGCTCGGCGACGACCGCTTCGCTGCCGTTCGGCTGCCGGCGCAGCAAGACCCAATCGGACGGAGCACGCCGTTGGGCCTCGTCGGTCACCTCGCCCGCCGCCTCGATGTTTTGCCGTTCGATCAGCTTGCGTGCATCGAAGTTGCGCGCGCGCGTGTCGCCGGCGGTCGACAGCGGCTTGCCCGTGTACCGCATCGAGAAGAAGTCGAGGTAGCGGAACCCCGCGTACGCGAGGCGGAACGGCGCGAGGAGGCCGTCTTTCAAGATCGCGGATGGATCGGGCCGCTCCGGTCCCGAACGATAAGGGCGGCGCATGACCAAAAGGGAGCCATCCCTCGCCATCCGCGGCGCCAAGTAGTCGTACCGAGGATCGGAGAGGAGCGTCTTCAGGGTTCCATGCTCGGCGTCGAGGAAGTTGATCTCGGTCGGCCCGAACCCCGCGACGAGGCCGGTCGCGTCGCGACCGATGCCCGTCGACTGGTAGACGAGCTGATGCCGGCCTTCGGTGATCTCCGGACCGACGGGCACCCACGAAGGGGCGTCGTCGATCGCGTCGCCGGTGGTGACGATTTGGGAGTCGCCGCCGTCGTCGCGCATCACGTGCAGGTTGCGCGCGCCGGTCTTCTGGTCGCGTGCGAGCGCGAGCACGCGATGGTCGTCGCTCGTCGCGATGGCGAGCGGGGCGCCGTCGGTCCCATGCACGAGACGCACTTCGTCTCCGGTCGCGACGTCGTACGCGAAGAGACCGCTGACGGGTCCGGTGGTGATCGCGTAGAGGATTTCGCCGCTCCGCCGACCGCGTGAGACCGACGTGAACGTCGCCGGCGAGCGACGCCCCTCCGCTTCGTCCCAGAGCGCCGCCGCGCCCATGAACTTCGCGCCCGTCCCTTTCGTCTTCCAGCCCGTCTTGCGCTCGATGCTCGCCTCCCGCCGCCGAACGTCCTCGACGAAGGCGCTCGTGATCGTCTCTTCGGTCCCGTCCTCGGAAAGGAGGTGGACTTCGCCATCGGCCAGGTAAGCGACGTTGGGAGCGGACATCGGACCCATTCTATACGTCGAAACCGGCCAACGTATTCACTCGAGCGACGGCGCACCGTCCCCGCCGCGTTCGTCAGGTTGACACGCGCGCCGAGGGCTCGCCCCGGGTGGACGTCATGTTGGCAAACGCTGCGCCGAGAGGAATCTCGCCGCGACCTCGAGCGCTCCTTGCCGCGAGAAAGGAGTCTGCTCTTGCGAACCTTCGATCGTCTCGCCGAGGAACTCGACGCCGAAGCGGAGGTCGAACGCGCGCGAGCGCGCCTGAAGAACGCCCGCCGCGACGGACCATCGCACGACGCCGACGCCCCCAAAGAGTTCTTTCGGCCGGAGCGCGTGCTTCTCCCGAACCTCGGTGGGATCTCCTTTGCCACTCTGAGCTCGGGGAGCTCGATCGCGCTCTACAGCGTGGGACCGATCTCGTTCTCGCACAGCGAGGACGACACGTCTGGGTTCACCTTCGTCGGCTTCGCGCCGTCGCTCGACGTCGTCGTCGGCAAACACCTCACGCTCGGAGGTACGATGTCCGTCGGATACACCCGTTCGAGCTTCACGAACGACGCCAGCGGCACCAAGACGACGTTCGAGAGCGAGTCCACCGCCGTCTCCGCCGCGCCGCGCATCGGCATCGTCGAACGGCTCGGAGACGACGTCTGGGTGTGGCCTCGTCTCGCGGCCCATGTCGGAGAAAGTTGGTTCACCGCCACGGGATCGCCCGACGGCAAGACCACCGCGATCGGCGTCGACCTCGACGTCCCCTTCGTGTTTCCTCTCTCGCGCTGGGTATTCCTGCAAGTCGCGCCGTTTGCATCCTACACGCACCTGAGCTCGACGGAGGACGCGTCCACGTTCGCGTTCGGCTCCTACGCGCGCATCGGACTCGCCCTCTAGAACGCGATTCCAGCCCTCATCGAAGCGTCGTACCTTCATACGCCATGCCCGCGAACGACGACCGTCCATCGAAGAAGAAGCGCTGCGCCTGGCCCGGAACGGATCCGCTCTACGTCGCCTATCACGACGACGAATGGGGCGTTCCCGTCCACGACGACCGCGTCCTCTTCGAGTTCCTCGTCCTGGAGGGAGCCCAGGCCGGGCTGAGCTGGATCACGATCCTCCGCAAGCGCGAAGCCTACCGCCGCGCGTTCGACGCGTTCGACCCCGAACGGGTGGCCCGCTACGACGCACGCAAGGTGGCCCGGCTGCTCGGCGACGCGGGCATCGTCCGCAATCGGGCCAAGATCGAATCCACGATCAAGAACGCGAAGGCGTTCCTCGCGGTGCAAGAGGAGTTCGGGAGCTTCGACGCGTACCAGTGGCGCTTCGTCGAAGGTCGTCCCATCCAGAATCGCTGGACGACGATGAAAGAGGTCCCCCCGAGCACCGCCGAATCCGACGCGTTCAGCAAGGATCTCAAGCGCCGAGGGTTCGGCTTCGTCGGCACCACGATCATCTACGCGCACATGCAGGCCGTCGGGATGGTCAACGATCACGTCGTCGATTGCTTCCGTCATCGCGACGTCGGGAAGCTCGCACGCGCGAAGGGGGCGACGCCCGCGAAGCGACGCTGACCGGAGCGCCCGGAATCGTCTGCCTGGAATTTCCACGATCCGCGTCGGCTCCCCCACGAGTCCCGCGCGAGACTCGCTTTGTGACGTTCGTGTGACGACTCGCGCACGAAGAGTTCACAGGAAAGTGACAAGCATCCTGATACGCGACGGCCGTGCGTCGAACCAGTGTCGTTTGCGGCAAGGTCGCTTCGTTCTCGTTCGTGTTCGTCCTCGCGATCGCATCCCGTGCGATGGCCGAGGAACACCCGCCCGAGCGCCATCCCCCCGACGCCGGCACGACCGAGGCGGCCTCCAAGGACGCGCCTTGGTACGAACGCATCCACGTCCGCGGGTACGCACAGCTCCGCTACAACCGTCTCGGAGCGAGCAATCCCAACTTGAAGAACGAGCAAGCGGACAAGTCGCTCGGCGACGCCGGAGGCTTCTACATCCGGCGCGCGCGCCTCGTTCTCTCCGGCGATCCGGCGCCGTTCCTCTCGTTCTATCTCCAGCCCGAATTCGCCGGCGCCTTCCAAGACGGCCTCAACGTCGTCCAGATGCGCGATTGGTACACCGACGTCTTCCTCGACATGCGAAGAGAGTTCCGCGTTCGCGCGGGGCAGTCGAAGGTGCCCTACGGATTCGAGCTGATGCAGTCGAGCCAGATCCGGGCGCCGCTCGATCGGAGCGACGGATTGAACAGCGCGTTCCAGAACGAACGGGACGTCGGTGCCTATTTCCAATATGCCCCCGAGTCGATCCACCGACGTTTTCGGTATTTGGTCGACTCCGGACTGAAGGGCTCCGGGGACTACGGCTTGGTGGCCGTCGGCGTCATCAACGGACAGCCCGTCAACACGCGCGAGAAGAACGACAACAAGCACTTCGTCGCGCACGTCTCGGTGCCGTTCGACGTGGGCTCGCAAATCGTCGAAATCGGCGCCGGCGGCTACACCGGGTTGTTCGTCCCGAAGAAAGACGACGGCATCGGCGGTCCGCGGGACGTCCGAGACTTCCGCGTGCACGGATCGTTCGTGCTCTACCCGCGACCCATCGGGCTCCAGGCCGAATACAACGTCGGCCTCGGGCCCGAGCTCTCGGGAAACGTCGTCAAGGAACGGTCGCTCGGCGGCGGCTACGTGATGGCGATGTCCCGACATCCGACGGAGCGGGCCGGCGTCTTCACCCCCTACGTGCGCGTTCATCGCTACGACGGCGGCAAGAAATTCGAGACGAACGCGCCGAGCTACGTGGTGCGGGAGCTCAACGCCGGCGTCGAATGGCAATACGACAAATGGCTGAAGCTGACCGCCGAATACATGGAAAGCGAGCGCACCGTGAACGGCGATCGCCAGGCGGGGCGGCTCCTTCGCTTGCAGCTACAATTCAACTACTGACGGAGCGACGCGCCCCGCCGGAGCCGCGCGCCGCCGGAGCCCTCGCACGACTCAGGCGAGGTTGAGCTGCCATGAGACGCCGAAACGGTCGTTGACCCAACCGAATTTCTGGCTGAATCCATAGTTTCCCAATGGCATCGACACGGAGCCGTTCTCCGAGAGCTTCGCGTACGCCTCGTCGAGCTCGGCTTCGTCTGCGCATTCGACGAACAACGAAATGGCCGGCGTGAACGTGAACGCGTGCGCGACCGGCGAATCGAAGGCCACGAGCTCGTGCCCGGCGATCGCGAACGACGCCCGCTTGAACGATCCTTCGCGTCCGGGCTCGCCGGCCTGCCACCTCTCCACGAAGCGAACCTCCGCTCCCCGAAAAATCGCCAGGTAGGTGTTCATGGCCTCTTCGGCGACACCTTGGAACATCAGGAACGTGGTGACGGAACGCGGCATCGCACACCTCTACCACGAGGTCGACACGGCAGCGCACCGAGCTTCCGCTGGGCTTCGCGTCGATCGGCGGCGGCGAGATCCCGAAGCTCGGTTAGCCTTGGGGCATGGCTCGCTCGCACGTTCGCTTCCGATGGTCGTTCGCGATGGTCTTGGCGTCGTCGCTGGCGTGCTCGAGCGCGGGAGATCCTGCAGCGAACGACGATGCATGTCGGACGAGCGCGTGCTCCGATGCATCGACGAACGACGGCGAATCCCCCGATGGGTCCGGAGATCCGGACGGCTCTTCGAACCCCGGAGACGGAGGCGGTGCCCCGCTCGATTCGGGCGACGCGCAGACGGACGCGGGCACGCCGATCGATCCCACCGACATCGTCGACGAAGCCCAAGCCAACCTCCCTTTCGCTCAACAAAATGGTTATGGCGCGCAGGTCGTCGGCACGTACGTCGACTGCAAGGAGATCCCGGAAGAGGGCATTCACGGATCGAAGCTGTCGAACGGGGAGACGCTGCGCCTCGGCAAGGTCGACGACCCGCTCGGATCGAACCGCAAGGTCTTCGCGTTCCAGCTCGATCCCGGCGATCCCGTGACCGCCGGATCCAAACGCAGCGAGATATCGTTCGACAAAAACATCGAAATCGGCAAGGTCTATTGGGTCGCGCTTCGCGTCCTGGTCGAGGATTGGGGGACCCTCGGAAAGAACGACCGGAGTCTCTTCGGGACACAAATCCACTCCGGAGACGATTCGCTCGGGCTCAGCCCTTCGTTCTCGATCAACACGACCGGGGATACGAACCGATCCTTTCAGATCGAAGCGCGCCATCAGACGGATCTCGGAAAAGCACCGAGTCAGAACAACACGACCATCCTCCATTCGGAGGCGCGTCCGCTGATCTTCGGCCAATGGATGGATTTCGTCTTCACTTTCCGGCAGGCCCCGGACGGCGAGGGCTTCTTACGCGCGTGGCTCGACGGAAAGGAAATCTGGAGCTACGAGGGAAAGCTCGGTTTCCAAACCCCGGGGCACGAGGACTACTTCAAATTCGGTTATTACAATTGGAGCGGCGGGAGCTTCGCTTCGCGGCGAAAGGTCCTCGTCCGTTCGCCGATCGTCGTGCGCGACCCGAGCGGCGCGAAGTACGGCGCCGACGATCTGCGCGCGTACGTCCACGAACACGGGTGAGGCTACGATCCTCGCTCCGAGCACCGCGGCGACTTCCCCGCCCGGAGCGCCGCCTGGTAGCGCTGGGTGGCGGCGGGCAAGCGCGCCGACAGCTCCTCGATGCGCCCCTCGTGCGAGGGGTGCGTGGACAAGAACGTCGGCGGCTCTTTGCCCGTCGCCTCCTGCATGTTGCGCCAGAGCTGGATGGCCGCCGCCGGATCGAAGCCGGCGGCGGACATGTAGCGGAGGCCGAGCACGTCGGCCTCGGTCTCCTGGTCCCGCCCGTAGGGGAGCAAGACGCCGAGCTGCGCGCCGACCCCGAGGAGCCCCAGCACCTCGCGGTTGCCGCGCGACGACGTGCCGACGACCGCAGAGGTGAGCGTGAGCCCAGTGTTCGCCGCGTAGGCCGCCGACACCCGCGCGTTGCCGTGCTTGGCGAGGACGTGCGCGACCTCGTGCGCGAGGACGGTCGCGAGCTGGTCTTGGTTCTCCGTGACGCCGAGCAGCCCCGTGTAGACCCCGATCTTGCCGCCTGGCAACGCGAACGCGTTCACCTCGGGGCTGTCGAACACGACGACCTCCCACCGGGCGTTCGGCGCGGCGTCGGCGGTGATCGCGTCGGCGACGCAGCGGACGTACGCGGTGAGCTCGGCGTTCTTCGTCGTCGGCGTCTCGGCCTTCACCTCGTCGAAGGCGGCGACGCCCATACGCGCCATCTCGTCGTCGCCGACGAGCAAGAGCTGCGGGCGTCCCGTCGGAGACTTCGCGCATGCGAGGCCCATGATCATCGCCCAGCCCCCGGCGAACCATCCGCTCCGCATCGTCGTCACCTTCCCTCTCCGATCCCTCCGATCCACGTGGGTCGGCTCATGCCGCCTCGCAAGCGACAAGGAGCCCCGCGCGGAGCGGCGCCGCGTGCGGCGGACCAAGATGCTCGAGCGCCGGTGCGATCGCCCTCAGCGCACCAGCGTCCAGCGGACGTTCGCCGTGACCTCGAGGTGAAAATGGTTGTAGTGCGCGCGGTTGAAGTTCGGCGTGAGCAGGACGTTGAAGAACCGCGCGTCCCCGGCCTCGCAAGCGATGCGGCGTAGCTCGGAGGCCGACGACGGCGCAGGGCACGGGCGCGCGCCCCGCCGGCGAGGCTGGAAGTCCTTCTCGACCGTCAGCGATCGCCCGTCGCTCGTGCGGAAGATGGCGGCGTCGATCGCGAGCGCGCCGGTGTGCCTGCGCCCGAGGCCACGCAGCTTCGTCTTTCGCGAAGCCGGTCGGTAGACGGACAGGTGGACGACCTCGACGATCCCGTGCCGTGAAAGGATTCGTGCGAAGTCGTCGAGCGCGAGGACGAGCCGGCAATCGTAGATGTCGTACGGCGACGAACGGCTCTTCTGCGGAGGGAGGTTCGATCGGAACGTCACGCCCGAGAGCGGCCCGGCGAGCCGAACGGGGGCGAGCACGCCGCGAGCCTCCGACACGCGGTCGAACGCGATGCCGCGCGTCGTGAGCGCCGCCTCGCACGCGTCACGATCGAGCGCCGCGTAAGCGCTCGCAGGCGGTCCACCGTCGACCGCCGCCACGCGAGGTTCGTCGAGCCCCGCGTCGTCGTCGGGAAGCAGCGGTTCGTCGTCGGCCGATTCGAGGCTCGATGCGCCTCCGTCGTCGGTGTCTCCGACGACACCTTCGTCGTCCGGCTCGACGCGCGCGCCGGGATCCGGTCGATGCACGCCTTGCTCGAACGCGCGCCCCGTGACCGACTCGTGCGACGTTCCCGGCGCCCGGCATCCGCTCATCGCGGAGAGCAAGAGGCCCACGAAGAGCGTGCAATACGGCCGCGCTCGAACCGACATCCGGAAGAGCATACCGCTCGAGCCGCGAAGGCTCGACCCAAACTCCACGCGAACGTCACGAACGCCCGCGAACCGACGCGAAGTTTCGCCGAAATGTCGCGCGCGTGTAGCCACGGCGTCGTTCGACGCCTCTAACGTTCACGGCGGTGAGAGCGGACTGGTTCCGCTCCCATCGACATCCTCGACAGCCCGAGAGGAGGCCACCCATGCTGGCGCATCTCTCCGATCTTCATGTCCTCGCATCGAAACGCACGACGTCGTCGATCGACCTCGGTACGCGCATCGTCAGCTTCGGCCGCGCCCTCGATCCCGAACGACGTCGGAAGAAAATCGCGCGGTCCGTCGCGAGCGCGAAGGCGCTGGGCGCGACGCACTTCGTGCTTACCGGTGATTTGACCGAGACGGGCACGCCCGAGCAGTTCGAAGCCCTGGCCGAGATCCTCCACGAGCACCTGACGCCGGAGAACGTCGTGCTGTGCCCCGGCAACCACGACGCCTATGCGTCCCCGCACGCATGGCGCGCGGCGCTCGAAGGTCCACTCGCGGCGTTCCGACGGACCGCGGCGGAGGAGCCGGGAAAGGTCATCGCGTTCGGCGATCACCGGATCTTGCCCATCGACACGACGTTCCATCAGCGCGTCCCGCGGTCGGCCGGCGAGATCGAAGCCGACGGCGTGCGCGCCCTCGCCGATCGCCTCGCCGACGGGGACCTCCGCGATCGGCCGGTGATCCTCGCGATGCACCATTCCCCATTTCCGCACACGTCGCGTGCTTGGCATTGGATCGACGGGCTGCAGGGAGGCGAGCGGCTCGTCGAGCTCCTCGCCCGATTCCCGAACGTCGACGTCCTCCACGGGCATCTCCATTTCGAGGTCGCGCGAACGCTCGGAGGATCCCGCCCCCGGGTGTTCGGCACCACCGCGGTGGTCGAAGATCCGGAGACGACGTCGCGCGTGCGCATTCACGAGCACCGCGCGCACGCGGAGCATCGCACGCACGAGCAAGCTCGTTCGCACGACGGTCGACGCGCGGGCTCCCTCGTTGACTTGGCCACCGCTCCCCTCTGATGCTTCCTCGCACCGCTCGGCCGTTCGGGCGGGACCGCTCGGGCGAGCGCCGATTCAGCGCGGCTGGCGTTCGAGCGCGAGCAGCGAGGCCTTGTGCGCGAGGCCGCCAGCGTATCCGGTCAGCGTGCCGTCCCGCCCGACGACGCGGTGGCAAGGGACGACGATCGAAAGCGGATTTCGCCCGTTGGCCGCCCCCACGGCCCGCACGGCGTTCGGCCGTCCGATCGATCGCGCGATGTCGGAGTACGTCGTCGTGGTCCCGTAAGGAATCGCGGCGAGGGCGCGCCACACATCGCGCTGGAACGTCGTTCCTTCCGGCGCGAGGTCGAGATCGAACGACGTCCTTTCCCCTGCGAAATAGGCGTCGAGCTGCGCGACGACGTGCGCGAACGTCGCGCGATCTTCGCGAGCGCCCGAGGGCAAGACCCCTTCGGCGTGGGGCGCATCCGCGAAATAGATCCCTCGCAGCGCCACCTTCGAGGGACGGTCGCGAGGCTCGCGAACCTCACGAGGCACGCCGACGAGCAAGAGCTCGCCGATCGGCGACGCGTAGCGGGCAAACATGATTTCGGGCTTCGTCTTCATCGTCGCACCTCATCCCCTTTCTTCCGAGCTCCCCATCCACAAGTGCGCCGCGGCGTACGCGCGCCAAGGTCGCCAGCGTTCGGAGCGGGCCTCGCACTCCGCCGCGGAAACTCCGCCCAACGCTTTTCGTAGGCCCAGATCGCCCGCGGGGAACGCGTCGGGAGCGCCGAGCGCCCGCATGGCGACGTAGTCCGCCGTCCAGCTTCCGATGCCGGGCAACGAGAGCAGCGCGTCCTTCGTCGCCGCCGGATCCGCGCTGCCGTCGAGCACGAGCCGCCCATCGGCCACCGCCGTCGCGAGCCCTCGCAACGTCTTCGCGCGTGCGCGCGGCAGCCCGATCGCCGCGATGGCCTCCTCCGACGCGTTCGCGAGGTGGACCGCGTTCGGCCACGCGCGCCGAGGATCGTCCTCGCGATCGCTCACGACCGGAACACCGAACCGCTCGACCAGACGCGCGGCGAGGGTGAGCGCGGCCCGCACGCTGATTTGTTGTCCGAGGACGGCGCGAACGGCCCACTCGAACGGATCGAACGCCCCCACCACGCGGAGCGCCGGGCGCGCGCGTACCCGCGGGCGGAGCGACGGATCGCGCGCGAGGTGCGCGCCGATGAGCCGAGGATCGGCGTCCGTATCGAAGACGCGCCGAACGCGGGCAGCGACCGACAGGAGCACGGGCGCGAGCGACGACGACACCTCGACGACGATCGCCTCTTTCCCTTTCGCCGGCGCGATCGTGACGATCCCCGCGCACGTTTCGCCGTTGGATCCGGTGAGCGCGACCGCCTTCGCGTACCGAGGACCGACGAACGACTCGTTCCCCGGCACGGCGCGCGCACGGAGGAACGCGAACGCGAGCTCGGGCTCGAACGGCGACCGCGCGTCGAGCACGAGACGAAGGACGTCGCACCGGCTCTTCGGCGACTCGGTGCTCGGCCGTCGCACCTCCGTCGGCGTCATGCGCTGATGCGCACGGTAGGCCGCGTTGAACCGACGAATGCTCGAAAATCCGCTCGCGAACGCCACGTCCGTGATGGGGAGCGTCGTGCCGAGGAGCAGCTCGCGGGCGACGGCCACACGGCGCGAGAGCGCGAGCTCGAGGGGGCCGAGCCCGAGCTCGTCCTTCATGGCACGCCGCAGGTGACGCGCGCCGACGCCGAGGGACGCCGCGAGCGCCTCGACGCTCCCTTCGTTCAAGGCGCCCTCCTCGATCTTGCGCACGGCCGAGGCCACGAGCCGCGAGACCGCGTCGACGCTCGCGTGACCGGGAGCGCGCTCGGGGCGGCAGCGGAAGCACGCGCGAAACCCCGCGCGTTCGGCGAGCGCGGCGCGAGGAAAGAAGAGGCACCCCTCGCGGCGCGGCGTCCGCGCGCGGCAAACGGGGCGGCAGTAGATGCCCGTCGTTCGGACGCCGACGAAGAACGCACCGTCGAACCGCGCGTCGCGCGCGACGAGAGCGCGGTAGCAGGCGTCGGGGTCGAGGGTACCGTCCGGCAGCTTCATCGTCGCTTTACTTAGCGTCGGAGCGTCCCTTGGACTGGCCGTTTTCGGACATGACAGAAAATTCGTGATCGCCCCTCTCGCGCCGTTGGAGCGCGGGCGCGCGCCGTTGTACACATGGATGACCTGGCGCGTCATCGAAGGTCCGCCCTTCGTTCGCGCTGCTACGAGACCCCGAGACACCGATCGCGAAGGAGCACCACGTGAACCCCACCGACGTCGACGTGCTGATTGTGGGCGCCGGGCTGTCCGGCATCGGCGCCGCGTACCACTTGCAGACGCGCTGCCCCGACAAGACCTTCGCCATCTTCGAAGCCCGAGACCGCCTCGGCGGCACGTGGGATCTCTTCCGCTACCCGGGGATCCGCTCGGACTCGGACATGTACACGCTCGGCTATTCGTTCCGTCCCTGGAAAGGCCCGAAGGCCATCGCCGACGGCAACGACATCCTCTCGTACATCCGCGAGACGGCCGAGGCGTACGGGATCGATCGCAAGATCCGTTACAAGAAGCGCGTCGAGGCGGCGCGTTGGTCGAGCCGCGACGCGCGATGGTCCGTCGACGTGCGCGACGGGGAGACCGGCGAGATCACGACGACGACCTGCCGCTTCCTCTACGTCTGCTCGGGCTACTACGACTACGACGAGGGTTATTCGCCCGACTTCCCCGGGCAGGGCCGCTTCCAGGGGCGCGTCATCCACCCGCAGAAGTGGACCGACGACGTCGACTACGAAGGAAAGCGCGTGGTCGTCATCGGCAGCGGCGCGACGGCCGTGACGCTCGTCCCCGAGCTCGCCAAACGCGCGGCGCACGTGACGATGCTCCAGCGATCGCCGACGTACATCGTCTCGATGCCCGCGAAAGATCCCATCGCGAAATGGGTGCGCAACGTGCTCCCCGAGGGGCCCGCGTACGCGGCGAACCGCTGGAAGAACGTCGTCCTCTCGATGGGCTTCTACGCCTATTGTCGGAAATTCCCGCGTCACGCGAAGCGTGTCCTCGTCGGCCGCGTGAGCCAGCAGCTCCGTCCGAAGAAGGGCAAGGCGCCGCCCGCGCAGGTCGTCGACGCGAAGACGCACTTCACGCCCTCGTACAATCCTTGGGATCAGCGGCTCTGCCTCGTGCCCGACGCCGATCTCTTCAAGGTCATTCGCTCGGGGCGCGCCGAAGTCGTCACCGATCACGTCGAGGCGTTCACCGAAAAAGGCTTGCGCCTGAAGAGCGGACGCGAGCTCGAGGCGGATCTCGTCGTGACCGCGACGGGTCTGAAGCTCAAATTCCTCGGCGGCGCGACGGTCGAGGTGGACGGGCGCAAGATCGAGCCGTCCGACACGATGGTCTACAAGGGCATGATGTGCAGCGACGTGCCGAACATGGCGTTCGCGCTCGGGTACACGAACGCGTCGTGGACGTTGAAATGCGACCTCACGAGCGCGTACGTGTGCCGGCTGCTCCGCCACATGGACGAGCACGGCTACGCCTCGTGCTGTCCGCGCAAGGGCGCGGGCATCGAAGAGGAGCCGCTCATCGACTTCTCCTCGGGCTACGTGACGCGCGCGCTCAAGGAGCTCCCGAAGCAAGGATCGGTTGCCCCGTGGAGGCTCCACCAAAACTACGCGCTCGACTTGCTGCTCTTGTCGCGCGCGCGCGTCGACGACTCCTCCATGGAATTCTCGCGCGCCCGGGCCTGAAGGCGCTCGCGCACGACGGACACGCCGGCCTTCACGTCGACGTCGAACTGCTCGGCGTTCTTCCAGAACGCGATCGAGACCGCCACGAACAGGGCGACGAGCAGCACGACGCCGGTCACCGGCGGGACGAACGGCTCCACGACGGCGATCCCCGCCATCGCGACGGCCGTGAGAAGACCGAGCTGGACGACGAGCGCGATCGGCCGCGCCGTGTCCTTCCGTTCGTTCGAGGTATCCCGCGTCCCGGACGCCTCTTGCGGCCCATCCGTCTCTTGCGTCCCGGCCGACGCACCCGGCGCACCGACGAGCGTGAGCGCGAGGGCGCGGGTCAACCGCACCACGCCGAACACGAACGGGAGCACCAGGAGCGCGGCGCCCACCCACACCAGCGCCTGCGACAGGATCGACGGCAGCGCCCACCGCTCGGCGACGAACCGCTCGACGCGCGCGTGGAGCGCCGCCGCCCCCACCAGTAGTCCGACGAGCGCGCCGGCATCCGCGACGAGGAGCACGACGAGCCGCCGCCACCGCGCCCCCTTCGTCGGCGACGTCGGCGCGGTGCGGGCCCGTTCGAGCCACGCGTCGTACTGCCCGATGAACGCGGTGATCCGGCGCGGGAGGCGCGCTTCGACCGCGTCGGCGATGCGCTCGGACCGACGAATGAGCGCCGGCGTCGTGAGCGTGGTGATCGCGGAGACGGCGACGGCGACCGGGAAGAGGAACGGCCGCGTCGCGTTCAGCGAGAGCCCGAGGCCGACGATGATGAAGGAGAACTCCCCGATCTGCGAGAGGCTCACGCCCGCCCGCACCGACGTCCGCACGCCCGCGCCGGTCACGACGGCGCCGAGCGCGACGCTGACGATCTTCCCGACGATGACGACGACCGAGAGCACCACGACGGCCATGGCGTTGTCGGCGACGAGCTTCGGATCGATGAGCATGCCGACCGAGACGAAGAAGATCGCGGCGAACATGTCGCGCACGGGCACGATGAGGTGCTCGACCGTGTGCCCCTCCCCGGACTCCGAGACGAGCATGCCGGCGACGAACGCCCCGAGCGCGACCGAGTAGTGCGCGGCGGCGCACGCGTGCGCGAGACCGAAGCAAAGGCCGATGCTCGCGACGACGGTGGTCTCGGGGCGACCGAGGCGCACGACGAACCGCATGAGCGGCGGGACGACGAGGAGCCCCGAGACGACCATCACGGCAAGGAACAAGACGAGCTTGCCCGTGGTCACGAGGAACGTCATCGCGTCGAGGCCGGCGCCGCTCGCCACGGGCGTCATCGTCGCGAGGATGAGGATCGCGAGGATGTCTTCGACCACGAGGACGCCGTAGACCAGCTCGCGCAATCGCGGCTCGACGCCGAGCTCGTCGAACACCTTGGCGATGATCGTCGTGCTCGAGATCGCGATCGCAGAGCCCGCGAAGACGCTCTCGAGGGTCGTCCAGCCGAAGGCGCGCCCGACGACGTAGCCGGCGACGATCATCAACGCCACCTGGATGACGGCGATGACGCCGGCCGTCGGGACCACGCGGACGAGCTTCGCGACGTTCAGCTCGAGGCCGATCGCGAACATGAGCAAGATCACGCCGAGCTCGGAGAGCGTGTTCACCGTCTCCGGATCGGCGCCGAGCGGGAGCGGCAGGTGAGGCCCGACGAGGAGGCCCGCGATGATGTAGCCGAGCACGACCGGCTGGCGGAGGCGCTGGAAGACGACGGTGGTGATCGCCGCGACGCCGAGCACGATGGCGAGCGTCTTCAAGAACTCGTGTGCAGCATGCATCGACGCGAGGAAAGCATCCGCGCGACGACCGACCAAGGACGGCGACGCGATCGCGACCGACTTTCGACGAGCGTCGGCGAGGACCGAACGATGTCGGCGACGACCGACACGCGCGCGATGCACGCGCATGCGCGACGCGACGGACACGCGAGCGCGTCGCGCGACGGATGGATCGACGGAGGGTTGTCGGCCACGACCAACACGACGCCGGACCAGGCGCGGTCTATCCATCTTCGGATCGTCGATGGACCAGGTACGCCATGATGTTTTATTGAAATCATTGATGAATTTCAGCTAACCAAGCTCGGCACACCTCCTGCTTAGGCAGAGCTCGACGTAAGACCATGTGGGCGCGAAGGGCGCGCCCCGATCGACGGAGAAGGAAGATGAAGAAGATTCGTGGCCTCTCGTTCGCGCTCGCGATGCTCGCCTCGCTCGCTGCCGTGCCCGCGTGCTCGAACGACGTCGGGACGCCGTCGGTCGACGTGGGCGAGAGCGACGTCACGACGCGTACGTCGTACGAAATCTCCTTCCCCGAATACAACCGCATCTACGGCACGAACTTCTCGACGCCCGAAGAGGCGTACAAGGTCGACGTCCGCGTCGGCGACAAAGTCATCCCCGCCCCGACGCACCTGTTCGGTGAAGCGGTCAACGTCATCCCGTACTCGAACGACGACGACGTGAAGACCGCCGACGGCCGCGTCCTCAAGCGCGGAGACGCGGTGATCGCGCAGGTGTTCGAGCCCGGTCAGGTCGGCATCGCGATCAAGCATCACCGCTCCGAGTTCCCGAAGCTCGACCTCAACACGGCGAACGCCTCCGCGATGAAGGAGCACTTCAAGCTCCAAGACACGCACATCGAGGTCGTCGTCGGCGTGAACCGCGACGGGCAGCGCGGCGCGATCACGCTCAACAACCCGCAGAGCTACGAGAACGGCGCGTTCGGCAACGAGCACTACGCGATGATCTTCGTCCGGCCGGTCTATCCGTCGTACCTGGCGGCGGACCAGATCAAGGCGTTCGAGGCGAACGTGCGCACGATGCTCGTCGGGTTCAACGCCGTCACCGACTTCCCCGGCGATTACAACGGCGGCGATCCGCTCGGCGCGCGCAACCCGGAGAAGGTCCGCGAGTACGTCAAGCAGATGATCCTCGCCATCAACGGCGACGAGGCCGCGCGCGCGTGGTTCCGTGACTCCGACAACCAAGTCTACTGCGCCGAGCTCGCGTTCCTCTCCTTCAGCGCCGGCCTCATCGCGCCGCTCAACGACGCGTCGATGATCCCGCTCGTCGGCGAAGAGCAGTGGACGCTGTTCAAGGACGCCATCGCGAAGCACGATCGTGGGGAGTCGACCGCGTTCACCGAGCTCAACGACAACGATCGCGTCTCGTACATCCGCGACCTCACGGTCGCTCCGGAGGATCTGAAGCCGGCCGCCGCGTACGGTCCCGAGGGCGAGGACAAGAAGCTCGCGCTCGAGCCGCTCACGATGAGCGACATCCTCGACGAGTTCCTCCGCACGCACATCCCGCGCGAGCTCTTCGGCGAGTCGCTCGCGCCCGCGCAAGCCGCGGTCCTCGCCGCGATGAAGCCCGCGCTCCTCGAGCAGATGCGGATGAACACGCTGCCCGCCGAAGATCCGCGACGCGTCGCCGTCGAGCAGCTCTTCGACGCCATCGTGAAGGCCGTCGGTCAATCGTACGAGGACTACGCCGCGTTCCGCGCCGCGATCGATCCGCTGCTCGCCAAGGCGCGCGCCGCCGTCGGTCCGCGCGGCGATTCCGGCGAGGGGTTGTTCGTCCCGCCGAGCCTCTTCCACGTCGCCGCCCAAGGCAAGCGCGCCGGGCTGCTCCACTTCCAATACGAAGGGCACGGCGTCCACGTGAGCGCCGTCAAGCGCCGCGCGCAGCCGGGGCCGGAGCCCACGCCGGTCGAATCCATCTCCTCGGAGGTGAGCTGCCAAGCGCAGTGCGGAGGCATGGCGGCGGGCGGGTGCTATTGCGATGCGCGATGTCAGACGAACCCGGAATCGTGCTGCGTGGACTACGCGGCGGCGTGTCAATGAGGTAAGAGAATCCCAACATGCGTCTTCCGATTCTGCTTTCCGTCGCCACCCTCGTCGCCCTCCCCATCGCGTGCTCCGAATCGTCCTCCACTCCGGACGACGGCGCGGCGGACGCAGGGACGGACGCCGCCACGAACCCCACGCCCACGAAGCCGGAAGACGTCCCGGTGGTGAAGCTCGACGCCGATCCGACCGTCGACTGCCCCGCCAGCTACCAGGCCACGGCGCCGAAGGCGGGGCTCAACGAGGGCTACCCCATCGATGACCAGGATCGCTCGTTCGAGCTGATTTTGCCGGACGACACGTCCACGCCGAGGCCGCTCTTCGTGGCGTTCAACGGCACCGGTGAGACGGGGCCGTCGTTCTCGAAACGTGCCAAGCTCCAAGACTTCGCGGCGCGCGGGTTCATCGTCCTCGCGCCGTCGAGCGCGGGCAACGGGACCGCGTGGCCGGTGTGGGACGCGCTCCGCGAGCCCGGCACCGAGAACACCCCGAACAAGGACCTCGACTACGTCGACAGCGTCGTCAAATGCGTCGCGGCCCACCACCCCGTCGACAAAAACCGCATCTACGCCGGCGGTCACTCGGCGGGCGGTATCATGACGAACTTCGTGCTGCAGCGCCGCTCGCAGCTCCTGGCGGGCGGCATCGTGGCCTCGGGCGTCTACTCCCTCACGGCGCCCGACCCGGTCCCGACGCTCGATCCGCTCTTCGTCATCGTGACCTGGGGCGGCGACAACGATCGCTACTCGGGCAACGCCGGCGGCGTGAGCGTCGGCGGGTTCAACTTCGTGACCGAGGCGTCGCTCGCGTCGAAGTTCTACGACGCGCAGCCGAACGTCGCGGAGGTGAACTGCCGCGGCGACGACGTCGGGCACGCGTGGCTCTCGACGCTCAACGACTGGTTCATCGACCGCTTGCTCGCGCATCCGAAGGGGCTCTCGGGCAAGGGCGCGGCCGATCTCGCGCCGGCCGTCCCGGAGGGCGCCAAGGCCGCGTGCACGGACGTGCCCTACGAGGCCCCGACGACGATCGACGTCGTCTGCGGCGAGAGCTCGAACGACGGCTGCCAGCAGACCTGCCAGCTCTTCGGCGATTGCGCCGTCGAGAACGGCACGGTCGGACCAGTGCTGGCGCCGCAGCTCGCCGAGCTCGGGTTCTCGGGAGCCAACAACGAGAACTGCGGCGGCTGCGTCACCAAGTGCGAGGCCGAAGCCACCTCCGACTCCGACAAAGCCGCGCTCGCGTGCTTCAAGGAGAAGCAAGCTTCGGCGAAATGCGAACAAGGCATCAACGGCGCTTTGCCGCTCATCAGCGCCGTCAACGAGTGCTGCATGAATCGAACGGACTCGCCCTACTGCGTCGCCATCTGCACCGAGATCCTCAAGAACAGCAGCGCCGCGACGTTCTTCTCGACCTGCAAAGACATCGTCACGAAATAGGGAAAGCGCCGACGCGGCGATGCGCGCGCGTCCCGAAGTCGACGGCCATCACTGGCGCGACTTCGGGACGTGACGCGTTCAATTGCAGCGCTGAAGTCCCGCCGGGTTCAGATCGAAGGCATTCGTGGTGTCGAGCGCCGACGCCGGGACGTAGCCGAAGCGATCCGAATCGTCGCCCACCGTGCCGTACCACGTCGTGTTCCCGCCTCCGTGGCGCTCCCCCGTGGTCCAGCAGGTGAACCAGCTGTTCGTCGTACGAAGTCGATCGACGATGGAGCTCGACGAGCGCGGCGCGCCGTAGACCGACGAAGCGCGGTTCGTGCAATGGAGCTTGCCGTCGCCCTGCACCGCGCACGACGAGCTCGTCGAAGACGCGGCGGTCGATCCTCCTCCGCAATTCGGCAGGCCGCGCGCCGTCGGATCGGCGTCGAACGTGCTGGTCGTGTCGAGGGCGGCGGCCGGCACGAATCCCCAGTTCCCGTGGACGTCGCCCTGCGTCCGGTACCACGTCGTGTTGCCGCCGGCGTGCATGTCGCCGGTCGTCCAGCACGAAAACCAGCTGTTCGTGGTGCGCAACGTGTCGACGACCGAGCTCGACGAGCGCGGATCGCGGTACACGGAAGACGTGCGGTTCGTGCAATGGAGCTTCCCTTCGCCCGAGCGGACCGCGCACGAGTCCTCCCCGCTCGACGGCGTGCCGCCGGAGCTCGTGCCGTCCCCGACGGGGACGAAGATCCCGGGCGCACCGCATCCGCGCGCGATGTTCCCGCAATAGTCACTGCACGCGCGACCGCCGCCGATGGTGATCTCGATGTGGCCGTATTGGGAAGAATAACCGCATTGTCCGGGTCGCCACGTGATGATGGAGCCACGCGGGATGGAATCGATGGATAGGTTTTGCTGCTGATATCCCCGCTTCGCGAGCTCGCCGGGGTTGGCGCGGGCCCAATCATCGAAATTCACCGCGGCCGGCAAGCGCGGGAACAGCGGACGAATCCCGGCGGCGTCGAGCGAGTCGCCGACGCCTTTCAGGCACATGTTTCCGGACGCGCGGCCGTCGACGCGTGCCGCCGAGCTGGCGACACGGTTGCCGAGCGCCGAGTCGTAGCCGAGGGCGCTCGCCTCTTGCGTCGCCGAGTCCTCCATCTCGACGGAGCATCCCGACACCAGGACCCACGCGAACGCCGTCGCCCCCACGAACGCGCCGCGTCGAAGTTGAGATCGCCTCGGATGCATCGATCGCTTCCTCCGTCCGATGTCTGGCTTTTCCGTACCGTCTTCGGGAAAAGCAGATATCGGGCCAGCGAAAAACGATATCGAATACCTGGCGTATTCGGTCATTCGCTCCCACGCACCGATGGCCCGTCGTCCTCACGTGGATCGGAGGACGACCACCACCCCTCGGTGCGGTCAACGAGACTCAGCCCGTCGAAATTTCCAGTGTCAGAAATCGCGCGGGAGCCCCAACGTCTCGGCGGTCGCTCCCACGACCATGCGCGTCACTTGCGTCGCGAACTCCGGATTGACGCGACCGATCTCGTCGACCTTGCCGTTCAGGCAGTGGTACGCGTCGTAGCGGAAATTCGACGTGTCCGTGATCATCATCGCCGGGAAACCGTTGTCCCAATAGGCGGCGTGGTCCGACCGGCGCAGGTCCGCGAGGAGCGGGTTCTGCATGTCGATCGCCTTGAGTTTGAGCGACATGAACGGCAGCGAGATCTTGTCGGCGTAGTCCTTGAGCGTGTTGACGGGCACCTCCGACCCCGGATCGCCGCCGGCGCCGATGAAGTTCGCGCGCTTCTTGTTGTTGTCGTTGAAGGTGGTCGCTTCCGGGAAGAAGAAGCCGAAGCCCGTCGGCATGTTCTGCGTGTTCTCGGCGTCGTCCTTGTAGCCGATCATCTCGAGATCGAAGACCGCCTCGATCTTCTCGCCCTTGTCCTTGGCGCGCTTGGCGTGCGCCTTCGAGCCGATGAGACCGCGCTCCTCCTCGTCCCAGCAGACGAGCACGAGGGTCTTCGGATAGCTCGCCATCGAGAGCACGCGCGCGGCCTCGAGGACGCCGGCGATGCCGGTGCCGTTGTCGTCGGCCGCCGGACAATTCTCGACGCCGTCGTAGTGGGCGCCGAGGACGATTTCGGACGCCGGCTCCGACGTGCCCGTGCGAACGCCGATGACGTTCACGCCCGTGCCGTAGTTTTGCCGCTCGACCGTGAATCCATATTCCGTGAAGCGCGACGCGCAGAGGTCCTGTATCTCCTGCCAATGCGTGCTCCCCGGCAATCGGGGTTGCGCGATGGTCGTGAGATCGGCCGTGTAACGAGCCTGGTCCACGCGCTGCGCGATGGCGAGCGGTCCCGTCGGAGGCGGCCCCGGCTCGGTGGACGCATCGGCGCCGGTCCCCGGGTTGGTCGTCCCCGGATCGGTGGTGCCGGGATCCGTCGTTCCGCCGCCGTCCGGTGTATCCGACGATCCATCGCCATCGTCGTCGCCGCCATTCGAGTCCGGCTCGGCATCCAAATCCGTTTTGGATGGGCTCCCGCAAGCCGCGATGAGCAGAGCGACCATCGACCATCGGCGAACGAAACTCATGCCGAGTGGTGTAACCGGTCGAACGTACGTGGGCAAGTCGACATTTTCAAAAGCGATTTGACCATTACTCAATGATACGAATCACGATGTTCATCGCGCGATGTTCATCGCGACGGTGAAGGATCGATGAACGTGAATCGCGAGGGGTCGTCGAGGCGACGGCCGAGCTCGTAGGAGCGACGACGATCCGCCATGGATCGCTCGTTCGTCACCCTCGCCGAACGTCGGCTCGACGAACGAGGACCGCACGCGTCACGATCGGCCGTTTTCGTGGCGTGAGCGCGACACGTCACGCCGTCGCGCCGTTCGAGCACGCGGCGCGACGCCAGGCACACGCCGTGCTTTGGCGACGGCATGCTCGAAAAACGCGCCGGTGTCCTCACGTTCGCGATCGCGACGGTCGTCGCGGCTTTCGGGTGCGCGCCGGACGGATCTTCCACCGGCGTCTCGACGGACGACGTCACGTCGGTGGAGAACACGGACGTGCGCGAGCAGGCCATCGGCAACTGCTGGCTCTACGCGACCGCCGGGTGGGCCGAGTCCCTCCACAAGGGCGTCGCCGGCGAGGACGTCGACTTGTCCGAAGCGTATTGGACCTATTGGTATTGGTACGAGCAGCTCACGGGCGGAGATATCGGATATTTGGGCGACGACGGCGTCGACAACGAAGGCCAATGGGTCTACGGCGCCGAATTGATTCGTCGCTATGGCTGGATGATCGAGACGGATTTCCTTCCGGACGCGGACGCCAAAGCCAAGCGGCACGAAGAGGCCGTCGCGTACATCGACGAATCCCTCCGCCGAGGCGCGCTCGCCGGCACGAACGGCGCCGCCGATCCGGCGCTCGCGCGGGCGGAGCTGAACCGCGCGTGGCATCTCCGCGACGAGGTCGTCGCCGATCTCGAACGCGCCTTCGCGCCGGGGAGCCAACGCTGGACGCCCCTCGCGGATCGCGCGGGGTCCGGCGGCTTCGAAGCGACGTTCGTGCGGGCGCCGCAGGCCTTCTCCACGCTCGGAGCGGACGGGCGAACGGTGGTGAACCTGGCCGACGTCGTCGGTCGAGCGGCGCCGGGCACGCGGTTGGACGAAGGGCAGCGCGTCGGACCGCACGCGTGGAGCTCCGTCGGATACACGTGGCGTTCGGGGAAGAAGGGCGAACCGCGGAGAGCCGCGATCCTCAAGAACGTCCAAGACGTCCTCAACCGGCGGCTCGCCGTCCCGATCTCCTGGCTCGTGACGGAGACGGCCGATCGCGGCGTGTACCGGCGCGGCGATCTCCGACCGCAAGACGTCGTCGGCGTGCACGTCTCGCTGCTCGTCGACTACGAGGTCGAAGGTGTCCCCGGATTCGGTACGCTCCCCGTGGGCCGACGCGAGACGCGACCGGAAGCGCTCGAGGCCTCCCTCTCCGACGGCGCGCGGGTCACCTTCTTCCGCATGAAGAACTCGTGGGGCAAGGATCCCGAGCTCTTGCCGGGACGGACGCAACCGTCCCATCCGGCCACCTACCTTCCGTCCGCGCCGGGCTACAACGACATCTACGTCGACTACCTCGACAACGAGCTCGTCGATCCCAAACGCTTCGGGCAGTGGCTCACGCTGCCGCCGGTGCTTCGTTTCCCCATTCCGAATTGAGCCGCGAAGCGAAGCCGCCACGAAGGAGCTCGGGGGGACGAACATCGAGATTTCGCGTCGTTTTCGGTGCTCGTCGCGGGGCGAAGGCGCGGGGTTTGCAATCGATCCGGTCGATGGCCGTGCGCATCCCCCTTCCGAACGACGTCACGATCGACGAGACGACGCCCCTCCTCGTCGAGCACGACGGCGTGCCATACGGCGTGTTCCGCGTCGACGGTGACCTGCGCGCGTTCGTCGTGGCCTGTTCGCACAAAGAGCGCGCCATCGTGCCGCTGCGACTGCGGAAGGGATGCATCGTTTGCCCTCACCACGGTGCGACGTTCGATCCGAGGACCGGAGAGGTCGTCGATCCGCACGGCAACGACGTTCCATCGGGGCTCGAACGCGTGGCGATCGTGGCGAGCGACGAAGGGACACCCGACGGGCTCGCGCTCCACGCGCGAAAGCGACACCGCAAGCAGCTCTCCAAGAAGGAGCGCAAGCGCGTCCGCAAGCGCCTCGCCAAACAGGCCGAACGGGCCGAACGAGAGCGGAACGAAGGGCACGAAGGAAGCGCGTCGCACGCCGAGTCGCCGTGACGTTCGCGTGACGGAGCTCCGCGCGCCGTCCGCGAAGAATCGTTGCACATGCGCAACCTTCGCGTGAACGAAACCTCGCCGAAATCGGAGCCATGCGAGGTTCCGCGCGGGCCGGCTCGACGAGTCGGCTCGGTCGGAGGCGCGATGGCTCGGAGAACGGTACGGATGGCATGCTTGGGGGCGATCGCGATCGCGCTGTCGAGCGCGTGTGGCGATGCGCAACCATCGGCGCCCAAAGGCAACACCGACGACGTGCCCGACGCCCGAGCCGACGCGCCCGACGGCGGGACGGAGCCCGATGGAGACTCCCCGACCGTCGTCCCCGAGCGCTTCGGCCCCTACGTCGATCCGAAGACCGGCGATCTCGTCCTGCGCGTCCGGTCCGAGCGGGCCACGCGCGTCGCGGTCGAGCTGTTCGCGGCCGCCACCGGACAGGACGCGGTCTTCACGGCGACCTTGGCTCGCGCGGACGATGCGCCCGTGTGGAGCGTCCGACTCGCCGGCGCCGAGCTCCACGAAAAAGGCCTCGAAGCTCCCTACCTTTACGGCCTTCGCGCGTGGGGACCGAACTGGACGTACGATCCGTCGTGGGCGCCGGGGAGCCACGCCGGCTTCGTCGCCGACGTGGACGCGGACGGACACCACTTCGACCCGAACAAGCTGCTCGTCGATCCGTTCGCGCGCGAGCTCACGCACGATCCCGTGTCGCTCGCGCACCAGGATTTCGGGCCGTTCCTGACGGGCGAAGGTCACCGCGACGAAGACAACGCGAGGTTCGCGCCGAAGAGCCTCGCGCTCGTGGATCCGGCGCCCACGAGCCGCCCGCCGAAGCCCACGCGCGCGTTGACCGACGACGTCGTCTACGAAGCGCACGTCCGCGGCTTCACGAAGCTCGATCCGAGCGTCCCCGAAGACGAGCGTGGCACGTACGCCGGGGCCGCGCGAAAAGCCAAATACCTTCGTGGGCTGGGCGTCACGGCGATCGAGTTTTTGCCCATTCACGAAACACAAAACGAACAGAACGATTGGAGAGACAGCACCGACGGCGCGAATTATTGGGGATATGCGTCGAATTCCTATTTCGCACCGGAACGGCGCTACGCACACGATCGATCGCCGGGAGGTCCGACGCGCGAGCTCCGGGCGATGGTCGACGCCTTCCACGCCGAAGGCATCAAGGTCTTCCTCGATGTCGTCTACAACCACACCGCCGAAGGCAAGGCCGGCCAGGATCCGGGCGTCGTCCCGCTCCTGTCGCTCCGCGGCCTCGACGGCCCGAACTACTACCTCGGGGCCGAGGACCGGCGCTTCGACATGGACCACAACGGCGTCGGCGCGGATCTGGCGGTCATGCGGCCGGCGGCGCAGATCCTGGTGCTCGAATCGCTCGCCTATGCCGCGAACGACCTCGGCGTGGACGGCTTTCGGTTCGACCTCGCGTCGGTGCTCGGCAACACGTGCGACGCGGCGTGCTTCCACTTCGACGCTGGCGCGAAAGAAGGGCTCTTGCAGCGCATCCTCGAGCGGCTCCCTCCGCGTCCCGTCACGGGCGGAGAAGGCGTCGACCTCGTCGCGGAGCCGTGGGCCATCGGCGACGGGACCTACCAGCTCGGCCATTTTCCCGCCGGGTTCGCCGAGTGGAACGGCGCCTTTCGCGACACCGTCCGGCGCGTGCAGAACCGCTACGGCGTGTCCGACGTGAGGCTCGGGGACGTCGTCGCGCGGTTCGCGGGATCGACGGACGTCTTCGGCGCGCGCGGGGCGGCGGCGTCGATCGATTTCGTCGTCGCCCACGACGGCATGACGCTCGCGGACCTGTACGCGTACGATCACAAGAGGAACGACCAGCCGTGGCCGTACGGGCCTTCGGACGGAGGGAGCGACGACGATCTGTCGTGGTCGCAAGACGGCGACGTCGAAGCGCAAAAGCGCGCCGCGCGCACCGGCATGGCGCTCCTGGCGATGTCACGTGGGACGCCGATGTTCCTCATGGGCGACGAGCGGCTTCGCTCGCAGCGCGGCAACAACAACGCCTACAACCTCGACACGCTCGGGTCGTGGATGGATTGGTCGCCCGGCGCCGATGCGGACGCGTTCGCGGCGTTCACCAAGGCGGTGCTCGCACAACGTGCAACCTACACGGTTTTGCGTGCGACGCACGCGCTCGACGGGAAGGACGCGAGCGGCGACGGGGTCAAGGACGTCGCGTGGACGAACCCGGACGGCACGGAGCTCGACGCGGCGACGTACGATCGGAACGACGCGCCCCTCGTCGTCCGCTTCGACCCGCGCGAGGCCGATCCGAAGGCGGCGGCGGTGTCGCTCTTGTTCGTCCATCAACGCGCGCCCTCGCCGGTGACCGTGACGCTGCCGACGCCTCGCGGAGAGGCGCGATGGCGACGCGCGATCGACACGTCGGCGGAGGTGCCGGCCTATGCACCGGGCGCGGAGCCGACGATCCCGGGGACCACGTACACGGTCGGCGCGCGCACGGCCGTGCTCCTCGTCGAACGCTGAGGGCCGTGGCCTCGGTCGCGGCCATGGTCGCGGCGATGGCGATGGCTACGCGACCGGGACGAAGCCTTCGAGCCACGCACCGAGGGCCCGCGCGCTCGCGTCGACGCGGTCCGCCCATTCGAGCGCGGACGCGTCGGCGTTGTCGCTGATGTGTTTGACGAGCTTGCAGGGCACGCCGTGCTCCGCGCAGGCGTGGGCGACGGCGAACCCTTCCATGTCCACGAGCGCCGCCCGTTTTGCCAGCGCGGCGCGCGCGGCCTCGTCGGTGACGAACGCGTCGCCGGTCGCGAGCACGAGGCCGTCGCCGCCGTCGATCGCCAGATCGTCGTCCACCGGAAACCCCATGCCGCGCAAGATCTCGGCGCTGATGTCGTGGTTCAACACACGGGACGGGACGCACAATCCGCGCACGTCGTCGCGGAGCGCGCCAGCCGTGCCGAGGTTGACGACGACGAGCCGCTCACGGTCGCGCTTGCTCGCCAATTTGCGCGACAACGCGCTCGCGACGGCGGACGCGGCGGCGACCTTCCCGATCCCCGTGATCAAGACCTCGAACCGTGCGGGGACGTGGGCCGCCTCCGCCCGCGTCGCCGACACCACGAGGATCTCGACGCCTTCGACGGAGACGCCCGCACCCGAACCGCTCCCGCCCGCGCCGCTCCCCATCCGCATCTTCGTCCCCGGAACGTCGCCCATCGGTCAAGCTCCTCTCTTCACGCGCCGACGTCATCGCACCCGAACGCGCTCCCCGTAGCCACACGTTCCGAAGCCGACCGCGCGCCGCGATTCTGATAGCGTGTACCTCGAAATGATTCGCTCGCATACGACCGCCTACGTTTTCCCGCTCGCCCTCGCCACGTGCTGCACCGCCATCGGTTGCAACGACGACAAGAAAGCGCCCCCCAACCCCACGGCGCCGACGACCCCCGCGGCCCCCGTCGCGCCGAAGGAGGCCCCCGTCGTCATCAACCGCGCGCTCTTGAATGCGTTCGCCGCGCTGCCCGCGAAGATGGCCGCCCCGAACGCGGTCGTCACCGACGACGCCGTCCAGCTCGGCAAGGAGCTCTACTTCGACCCGCGTCTGTCGAAGAGCCAAGAGCTCTCGTGCAACTCGTGCCACGGCCTCGACACGTACGGCGTCGACAACAAGCCGACGAGCCCCGGCCACAAGGGACAGCTCGGCGCGCGCAACTCCCCGACCGTGTACAATGCCGCGCTCCACATCGCGCAGTTCTGGGACGGGCGCGCGAAGGACGTCGAGGAGCAGGCGCTCGGCCCGATCCTGAACCCCGTCGAGATGGCGATGAAGGACGACGCGTCGGTCGTCGCGGTCGTCAAGTCGATGCCGGAGTACGTGGCGTCCTTCAAGAAGGTCTTCCCGCAGGACAAAGATCCCGTCACGTACGCGAACATCGGCAAGGCCATCGGCGCGTTCGAACGCACGCTCGTGACGCCGTCGCGCTGGGACAAGTACCTCGCCGGCGACGAGAGCGCCCTCACCGACGACGAGCGCCGCGGGCTCGCGAAGTTCCTCGACGTCGGCTGCAACACCTGCCACGCGGGCGCCGCCGTCGGCGGGCGCGACTTCAAGCTGCTCGGCCAAGCGAAGGCCTGGCCGAGCGAGCTGAAGGACAACGGCCGCTTCGACTTCACGAAGGACGACGCCGACAAGCACTTCTTCAAGGTGCCGTCGCTCCGGAACGTCGAGAAGACCGGGCCGTACTTCCACGACGGCTCCGTCGAGACGCTCGACGAGGCCGTCCGGTTGATGGCCCGTCATCAGCTCGGCAAAGAGCTCTCCGACAAGGACGTCAAGAGCATCGTCGCCTTCCTCAAGTCCATGACGGGCGAGCTGCCGAAGATCGACAAGCCCGAGCTCCCGAAGAGCACCGCGAAGACGCCGAAGGCCGACCCGACCTGAAGCGCGCCGGCGTCCGGATCAGCGCCCGGGCTTCATCGTCGTCTCGATGCCCAGCTTGACGTCGATGCGCTGGCGCTCGTCGCCGACCACGACGACGGACTCGTCCTGCACGTCGACCTTCATCGTCGACGACGGCACGAGCCCGTCGAGCGCCACCTTCGTCTTGCCGCTGCCCGACCCCGTGTGGGACTCGAGCATCATCTTCGCGCCGTTCGGCAAGGGCGTCGACGAACGCATCGGCTGCTTCGGCGCCGTCTGCACGAGGCCGACGGCGAGGCTCACCTGCTTGTCCTTCAGGTCTTCGAGCGTGACCGTCGCGGTCTGCGCGAGGCGCACGGTCCCGTCGACGACCGTCTTGACCTCCCACTTCGCGTTCTTGCCGACCGGCTCCTCCGGGAACGGGTTCGACACGTTGCGGAGCGACTCCTTCATGTTCTCGACCATCTGCTGGACCTGCGGAGGCAAGTCCGCCGGCGCCTCGACGCTCGTCTCCTGCACGATGCCGCGCGACGAGATGGTCTCGAGGACCCGGAGCCCCGCGAGCTTCTGAAGGACGCCCTCGAGCTCCTTCTTCAACTCGTCGGGCAGCGGACGATCGGCCAGGAGCTGCGCCTTCTTCAGCTCGAACACCGCCTTCAACGTGCCGTCGGGGGCCACGCTCTCCGGCTTGACGTCGAAGCGCATGCGAATCGTCGGCATCGCCACCGGCGGCGGCGCCGGTCGATCCGCCATGCTCATGGCGAGCGCCATCTTCATGTCCATCACGCCGCTCTCGGTCGTCTTCTTCCAGGTGAAGCGCAGGGGGCGACGCGGCTCGGCGCCCGGATCGATCAGCGTGACGACGGGCGGGCCGAGCTCGGGCAGCGGCTCCTGCGCGACCTCGGCGGGCGCGTTCGCGACGGAGGCGTCGGCCGGCGTGGCGGACGTCGGCGCTCCGGCATCGGCGCTTTCGTTCGCCGGCGGCGGCGCGGGCTCTTCGGCGGGCGACGAGGGACCACCGCATCCCAGGACCGAACAAAGACCGAGGACCCAAAGGCGACCGCACATCCGACGAACGAGCATCATGGCTGGCCTCCTATCACGGAATTCCCCCGCACATCGCATCGAGCGGCGCGGCGCCCGCGACGACCGCCAATCGGACATGACGTCGCGCCGTAGCTGCGCTATTCGACCGCGCATGCACGCGAACGCCGCGCCCATGCCCTCCCGGCCCGTCCCTTCTCCCGAGCATTGGCTCGACGACGATCGAGAGGTCCCGGCGCCCGAGAGCCACGAGGACGTCGCCGACGCCTTCGCGAACATCGACGTCCAGGCGTTCCTGCGCGACGTGCGCGAGCTGCGCCGCGAGCTCGAGGCCGGGCTCGGCGAGGACGACATCGCGCACCTCCGCAAGATGGAAATGTGGGGCCGCGCCGCGACGGCGATCGGTCTCGCGACGTGCTGGATCGCGCCGAACCCCGTGAGCGCCGTCGCGCTGAGCCTCGGCCGCTCGACCCGCTGGATGCTCATGCACCACATCGGGCATCGCGGCTACGACAAGGTCCCCGGGGTACCTGCAAAGTACACGAGTCGCGTCTTCGCCCGCGGCGCGCGGCGCTTCGTCGACTGGAACGACTGGATGCTCCCCGAGGCGTGGATGTACGAGCACAACGTGCTCCACCACGCGAACACGGGCGAGGAGAACGATCCGGACCTCGTCGAGCGCAACACGGAGTTCTTGCGGAACTCGAAGCTGCCGAAGGCCCTCCGCTACGCGGTCGTGGGGCTCTTGGGCGCGACGTGGCGGCCTTCGTACTACGCGCCGAGCACGCTCGAGGCGTGGCTCGGACGGAACGCCCCCGAGGCGAAGACCTTCGCCGAACGCGCGCGCCGTCGCGCCACGTACCTCCGGACCCTCTGGCTCCGCTGCTACGCGCCGCCGACCCTCCTGCATCTCGGGCTCTTGCCGGCCGCGTTCCTGCCGCTCGGCCCCATCGCGAGCGCGAACGCGTTCCTCAACTCGCTGGCCGCCGAGGTGCTCACGAACCTGCACACGTTCTTCGTCGTCGGCCCGAACCACACGGGCGACGACGTCTTCCGTTTCGAGCGCCGCGCGACCTCGCAAGGCGAGAAGCAGGTCCGCCAGGTCCTCGGCTCGGTGAACTACCGCACGGGCTCCGACGCGATCGACTTCGCGCACCTCTGGCTCAACTACCAGATCGAGCACCACCTCTTCCCCGACCTGCCGATGCTCAAGTACCGCGAGGCGCAGCCCCGCGTGCGCGCCATCTGCGAGAAGCACGGCGTCCCGTACATCCAGGAGGGCGTCGGCGCGCGGTTCCGGAAGTTGCTCGACGTCATGGTGGGCAACACGTCGATGCTCCGCGCGTGAGCGTGGAACGCACCTCGGCGCCGCGCGGGTGACGCGCCGGCGCCGCGAGCTCGAACGGTGCGGCAGAGACGGGCCGCGAGCCCACGACGACATCCACGGATGTCGAAGACGACGGCGGAGACATCGTCGTACACGTACCGGCACATCGACACGATGTGGGACGATGACGAGCGAACGCGGGGCTACTCCGAACTTGTCGTGCCGGGGAAGGCCGCATAGCCTTTTATGAGGCCGTCGTAGATTCCCCATGTCCCATTCCATCAACGCTTCACCGGTCAAATCCGGCGACGTTCTCGCCTCGAAGTACCGGGTCGACCGGGTGCTCGGCGTGGGGGGAATGGGTGTGGTCGTTTCGGCCGTCCACATCGAGCTCGACCAGCTCGTCGCGCTGAAGTTCCTGCACCCCGATGCGGCAACGAAGCCCGATCTGATCGAACGGTTCGTCCGCGAAGCACGGGCGTCCGTCCGCTTGAAGAGCCCGCACGTCGCCAAGACGCTCGACGTAGGCCGTTTGGACGATGGGCGTCCGTACATCGTCATGGAGCTGCTCGAGGGCCAAGACCTCGACGCCGAGCTCCGCTCGATGAGCGACTTGCTGCCCATCGAAGACGCCGCGAGCTACGTCTTGCAGGCGTGCGACGCGTTGGCCGAAGCGCACGCGCTCGGCATCGTCCACCGCGACCTCAAGCCCGCCAACCTGTTTTTGACCCACGGTCCGGACGGGCGCGCCCACGTCAAGGTCTTCGACTTCGGCATTTCCAAGTTCCTCGACGAACCCTTCGTCGAAGGGCGAACGCCGTCGTCGCTGACGCGCACCGAAGCCGTCTTCGGTTCGCCGGCCTACATGTCCCCGGAGCAGATGCGCTCGTCGCGCGACGTCGACGAACGCACGGACATCTGGGCGCTCGGCGTCATCCTCTACGAGCTGCTCACGATGCGCATTCCCTTCGAAGCGCAATCGGCGATCGAGATGGGGCTCAAGGTCGTCCAAGACGCACCGACCCCGCCGCGCACGTACCGCCCGGACATCCCCGAAGAGCTCGAGCAGGTCATCCTGCGATGCCTCACGAAGGATCTGAGCCTGCGTTTCGCCGACGTCGGTGAGCTCGCGACGGCCCTCGCGCCGTTCGCCAACGCGCGCGATCGGGGCATCGCCGCGCGCGCGACGGACATCATCGGCGCGCGCCAGCGTTCCGGAAAGCTCCCGACATCGTCGCGTTCGCTCATCGCGCCGCCCTCTTCGCCCAGCGATCGCGCCATCGCCGCGTGGGGCACGACGCACATCTCTCCGCCGACGAATCGAAGCAGCCGGGCGCTGTGGTTGGCCCTCGCCGGCGTCTTGATCCTCGGCGGAGGGGTCATCGCCGTGGGGTTGTTCTGGAGCACGCCGCCCACCGGCCAGGCGCGTGGGCACGCCTCGGCGACGAGCGCCGTGGTGGATGAATCGCGGATGGCGACGCCGGCCGTGCTCTCTCCGGCCAACACCTCGGCAGCTCCCGTCCTCGAGCTCGACGAGGGCGTGTCCGAGAACGGGGCCGATGCTTCCGTCGAACGCACCACGATCGCGCACTCGGCGCGCACGTCCACGGCGCGGCCGGCCAACGGAGCGGCCGCGACGAAGGTCAAGGCCGGCGCGCCGGCGTCATCGGAAGACGCAGGGACATTCTTCAGAGTCCGCGAATGAAGGAAGTGACGAGCTCGCTCCGTCGTGGCCTTTCTTTCGTTTGCGTCGCCGGGGTCCTCGCCGTCGCGTCGCACGCGGGCGCTCAGACGTCGACCGATCGCGCGCGGGCGCAGCAGCTCTTCGACAGCGGCATCGAAGACGTCGAGGCCGGACGCTTCGCCGAGGCTTGCCCGAAATTCGCGGCGAGCCAGGAGGCCGATCCGAAGACGAGCACGCTCCTCAACCTCGGGAGTTGCTACGAGCGCGTCGGGCGAATCGCGAGCGCTTGGGGCGCGTTCCGCGAAGCGCAGGGGCTCGCCCGCAGATCGGGGCGCGCGGACCTGGAGAAGGCCGCACGCGAGCGCGCCGACGCGCTGAGCTCGTCGCTCGTACGAATGACGCTGGAAGTCCCGTCGTCGAACCGCATCCCCGGGCTCGTCGTCTCGCGCGACGGGAGCAAGCTCGCCGAGGGGGAATGGGGCGTCGGCATCCCCGTCGACCGCGGCGATCACTGGGTCTCCGCCGAAGCGCCCGGACACGTCCCCTGGAGGAAGAAGATCGCCGTCGGCGACGACGACCGCACGATCGAGGTCCCGCTGCTCGAGATCGTGGAGGATGAATCGAGCTCCCCGATCGACGACGGCGAGACGCCCCGCGAGAAATCGTGGTGGACGCCCCAACGAACCACCGGGATCACCCTCGTCGGCGTCGGAACGGCCGCGGTGGTCACGGGGTTCGTCCTCGCCCTCGTCGCGAAGGGGAACTACGACGACGCCCGCGCGGCGTGCGGGAACGGCACCGAGGATTGCCCGACCGACGCCGTCAGTCGCGCGAACGACGCGCGTTTCGTCGCGACGGGCGGGACCATCACCATCATCGCCGGGGGGGCGTTCATCGCCGGAGGCATCGCGATCGCGCTCTTCGGTTCCGATCGAACCGACGCCGCGTCGAAGCGAGGGTCGAGCACGAGCGTCGGTCTGTTGGGCCCCCAATCCGTAGGCGTGTTCGGGCGATGGTGAAGCGGGCGCGCTGGTTCGCCGGACTGACCTTGATCTCGTCGCTGAGCGGCGCGTGCGTCGCCGTGCTCGGCCTCGACGAGCTCCACCCTCGAAAAGGCACGGACAAGGTCGATTCGGGTACGCCGGCGTGCGGCGAAGACTCCGTCGACATCATCCCGAAGCCTCCGAGCGTGGCGGCGGCGCCCTCCGGGGAACCACAGACGTACTTGTTCGCGGTCAGCAGCTTGGACTTGGGCATCGACCTCGACAACGCCCGTCCGGGGTTCGATCTCGACCACCAAACGACGATGGACCTCGAGACGAACGGCTGCGCGTTCAGTCCGGGCGATCAAGGAGTCATCCTCCAGTACGCGAAAGATCCATCGAACGGCGTCGACAACGTCACGTCGAAACTGCTCGGTCTGCTGGGGACGTTCTCCCCCGAGTTCACGGCGACGGCGATCAACGAACGGCTGAGGCGCGGCAAGTTCGGGCTCGTCTTCAGCATCCAAGACTGGAACGGCACGGACGACGATCCGGAAATCCGCATCCAAGTCTTCCCCGCGCTGGGGATCGAGTCGGCGAACGATCCCGACGGTGGTCTCGTGACTCCGACGTTCACGAACCGGGACCGATGGAGGCCGGACGCGCGTTTCGATCCGAAGGCCGGCGGCGCGCCGATGCTCTCGTCGCAGGCGTGGGTCCACGACGGCATCATCGCGGCGCGCTTCCTCGAGCTCACGCTGCCGTTCCTGGCGCTCGAGCTGGATCCCAAACCGTTCGACGCACGGCTCATCAACGTCTGGGTGGCCACGCGGCTCTCGAAGAGCTCGAACGGGACGCTGACCCTCTCGTCGGGAACGATCGGCGCGCGGCTACGCACGAACGATCTGTTCAAAGAGATGCGGTACGTCAACGTCGGTCCGTCGCTCCGCGTGTGTTCGGTGCCCGGGCTCGTCGCGCTCCTCCGCAAGCAATCGTGCATGGTGCGCGACGTCCGCGAGAACTACTGCGACGACAACCTCGGGCTACCGTGCGAGGCGCTCTCGTTCGGCGCGGGGTTCGAAGCCTATCGCGTGGACGCCCCCGGTTCGCCGAGGACGATCACGAACCAAGACTACGCCGAAGCGGATCGAGCGGCGAAGGCGTCGCTCGGCCAAGGTTACGACGTTCCCCCGCCATCCCAACGTTGCACGCAGCCGACGGACGCGCCCGCGACGATCGACTGCGAAGAGCCGGACGCGGACTGACGGGCGCGGCGGGCGCGACGACAGGGTAGCGACAGGGTAGCGACGGGGTAGCGACGGCGCGCCCGGGCGTGGCGACGGGTACGGCGAAGGTCGGGGAGCGCGCGACGTGTCGGCCGCGGCGCCCCCCGCCCTCGTCACTCGGGCATCACCGCGTCACTTGGGCGCGGCGATGAACGGCGCGAGCCAGGCCATTTGCGGCCGATCCTGCCCGTTCTTCGGCTCGAGCGTGAACACGTAGTCGCCCCAACCAGGGCCACCCGCCCACCAGAGCCAGCCCGTCACCACGTCGCCGTTCTCGTGCATGTACGAGAGCATGTCGTCGATGGCGGCGCGGCAGGTCGCGTCGTTGCGCCCCGCGAACTCGCCGACGAAGCCCTTCTTGCCGTGCTCGCGCAGCCAGCCGACCCACTGGGCGAGCCGTTCGCTGCCGATGGTCGTGCTGACGCACGCGCCCGAACCGCCGCCGGAGCTCGCGTCGAGGTACTGGTGCACCTCGATGAGCGTGTTGTCGATGGGATCGACGAGATCGAGCATGGCGTCGGCGTTCGACGCGCCGCCAGAGGTCGAGAACCAGCTATGCGCGCCCGTCCAGTTGTTGCCCGGAGCGATGACCACGTTCTTCGCGCCGGCACCGCGGATGGCCGCGATGGCGGCGTTCGCGGCGCCGACCCATTGCTTCGTGGGCATGTCGTGGGGCTCGTTGACGAGGTTGAAGAGCACGTTCGGGTTCGCCGCGTATTGTGCGCCGAGCCGCTTCCAGAGATCGGCGAAGACGCCATTCGGCACCTGGGACGATCCGACGAGGTTCCCGTAATACCGCGCGAAGTTGTGCGGATTGAGGATGACGTGCGCCCCCTTCGACGTCGCGTATTTCACGAGCGCGTCGAGCTTTTCGAAATACGTCGCCGTGAAGTCACCGTTGGCGGTCGGCTGGAGTCGTTCCCATTTGAATCCGATGCGGAACGTATTCATGCCTTTGCCCATGTAGTAATCGACCATGGCCGGGGTCGGAAAATTGTAATCCGATCCTTCACGCCCCGGAATCGCACTACCGAATTCGGCGCCCGCGAGGTTGATTCCTCGGTACGGGACGTTGCCCGACGCGATGGCGTAGGGATTCCCGGTGGGTTGCGAGGGCTCGTTGCCGTCCGAAGGATCGGCGGCGTCACCCGACGAAGCGTCGCCGGAGGACGGCGTACCGGACGCGTCGTTTCCGGAGGACGGGTTTCCCGAAGGAACGGTGACCTCGTCTCCCGTGGTGGTCGACGGGAGCACGTCGGTGGCGGGATCTCCGGTCGAGTCGTCGGCGCTCGCGCTGCACGCGAAGAGCGCGCTGCTCGCCGAGAGGGCCAAAACCATGCATCGCGCGTTCGCGAGGCGGCGAAGGGTGGTCAACTTCATACTTCGTGGCTCGTTTCGGTCGTGGGTTGAGACCGAGCGCACGGCCATCCCTTCACGCACGGGCGCGAACGAGAGGACCTTCGGCCCGGCGCTCCGAGGCGGATCGCCAAGATTCGGTCGTTTCGGAGATCCACTTCGGGGCAGACCAGATCAACGCAACGGGCGCAGCCTGATCGAAGAGGACGACCCGTCGCTCCGCGCGAACCGTCGACGCCTCGCCTCTCCCCACGCGGAGCCTCCGTGAGGAGCCTCTCGAATCGAGCGGAGCGAGTGCATGGATCGTCGGTTCACGGAAATCGGCGGTCCGTCATCCCGTGGTGTGAAGGTTGTTGCGCAGGTGACCTCGATTCACAAAGCGCGAGCAGAGAAATAGGAAGGATAGTGAAGACGATTGCGCACATATCCATCCACGCCTCGTCGACCGAATCGGTTTCCGCGAAATACCGAGAAAACGAGCCTCTCCTGCGCGGCCGTAGCGACCGCGTGCGCGACCGTCGGCTCCGCGATCGCGCCGTCCCTTCACGACGCCGGTACGAGAGCTGCTTGTTCTCGCGCTTCGAAGGGAGGCTCCTCGTGAAAGAAATGGATGCCGTGGTCGTCGACCACATCAGCGTGAAGGTTCGCGATCTCGCCGCCGCTCGGAAGTTCTACGGCGAGGCGTTGGGCGCGATCGGAATGTCCGTGAACATGAAGGTGCCGATGGCCTTCGGGATGGGGTCGAAGGACGAGAAGATCTTCTGGCTCGAGCGCGACAAGAAGGCCGCCGGCGGTGGGCACTACGCGCTTCGCGTCGGTACGAGGAGGCTCGTCGACGCATTCCATCGCGCCGCGATGCGCGCGGGCGGCAAAGAGAACGGAAAGCCCGGGCTCCGCCCCGACTACGGCCCGAACTACTACGCCGCGTTCGTGAAGGATCGCGAGGGCAACAACATCGAGGTGGTCTGCTACGAGCCGGCGCGCGCGATCCGCCGCACGACCGCGCGGAGCACGCGCGGCACATCGACGCGCGCGGCCCTCCCTCGACGCGCACGCGCTACGACGGCAAAGGCTCGAGCCCCGAAGTCCCGAGCACTCGGACGAAGTCCTGCGGGTCGGAAGAAGGCCGCGAACCGCCGTCCGTCGCCGCGCGGCCGAGGTTGACCCAGCCGAGGAGCCGCTCCGCCGCCGTCATGGCAAACAGGTCCCGAAGGGCGGAGCCATCGAGCGCGCCCGCGCTCTTCCAGACGGCGCCGAGCCCGAGCGCGTGCGCCGCGAGCACGACGGCGAACCCGGTGCAGGCCGCCGTCGCCGTCTGCTCCCACTCCGGGATCTTCATGCCCTCGCGCGGGGAGGCGACGAGGACGATCTGCGCGGGGGCCGCGAACGCCTTCTTGCGCACCTTGTCGACGACTCCCGGGGGCAAATCCGGGCGTTCTTCGAGCGCGGCCGCGCCCAGCGCGTCGCCAAACCGCGCGCGCGCCTCCCCCCGGACGACGACGAATCGGTACGGCCGGAGCTGGCCGTGATCGGGCGCCGTCATCGCGGCGCGCACGAGCCACCCGAGCTCCTCGTCCGACGGACCGGGTTCGATCAGCGCGGAGGCGCTGCGTCGCTCCAGGAGGAACCGAAGGTGGGGCGGCACGTTCGTCTCGTTCATGTCGGCCTCTCGTCGTGTCGAATCGTTCACTGGACGACGTCGACCGAGCGTCCCTCGACGATCTCGGCGCTGACCAGGCGAACGATGCGCTCGCTGCCTTCGAGTCCGCTCGCGACTTCGATGCTCGAACCCGTATCACGTTCGATGGATATCGGGACGAAATGAATCTTCGACGCGGCGTCGACGACCGCGACACGCACGCCGCGCGCGTCTTCCATGACCGCGGTCGGCGGTATCTCGAGGAGCTTGCGTGGTGACGGAAGCGACAGCGAGACGTTCGCGTACATGCCGGAGAGCAGCTCGCTCTTCGGGTTGGGCACGCGGATCTCGGTCGTCATCGTGCGCGACGCCGGGTCGAGCGCGGCGGCCGTGCGCGCCACCTTCCCTTCGAACGTGCGGCCGGCGTACTCGCGCACCGTCACGTTCGCGGGCGCGTCGACGCGCATCGAGGTGGCCACGTCCTGCGGTACGCGGACGATCACGCGTACGGGATCGTTCACCGACACCTTGAAGAGCGGCGTGCCGGGCGAGACGAGCGCGCCACGTTCGATCATCCGCGCGTTCACGGTCCCGGTGAACGGCGCGACGACGCGGGAGAACGACTTCATCTGCAGGAGCCGGCGGATGTTCGCCTGTTGGGCGTCGATCGTGGCCTTGGCCACCTTCACGTTCGCCTCGTCGACCTGCGACTGCGCGCGTTGCTTGTCGAGCTCCTGCTGGGACGCGATGCCCTTCGGCGCGAGCTGCTGGTAGCGCTCGAGGTTCACGGCCGAGAACTCGTGGTTCGCCTGGGACTGGACGAGCGCGGCCTGCGAGCGGGCGAGCTCGGCGCGCGCTTGTTCGAGCTGCTGATCGAGCTCGGGCGTGTCGATCTCCGCGAGGAGATCGTTCTCTTTGACCTTGTCGCCGATGTCCGCGAGCCAGCGGCGGACGTAGCCGCTCGCGCGCGGGTAGAGGATGGTCTCTTCGAGCGCCTCGATGCTCCCGGGCAAGGAGATGGTCGAGTCGCCGGTCTTCTGCGTCGGAGCGACGACCTGGACCTTCGGCAGGCTGCCCTCGAAGGCCGCCGTCTGCTGGGTGAGCTCCTTCTTCGCGCGCCACTTCGGCACGAACCCGAAGGCGAACGCGGCGCCGAGCGCGAGCACGAGCGCGGCGACCGCCAGGACCGCGCGGCCCGGCTTCAGCGTCGCCGGAGGCGGGATGTCGAAGCCGAGATCGCGCGGATCTCCGGCGTCCGTGGGGGGGAGCTTTTCGGGGTTCATACGGCCTCCAGTTCGGGATCCGTCGCGCGCGCCTTCTTGCGGAGCATGCTGTACATCACGGGGACGAAGAAGAGGGTCGCGAACGTCGCGACCAACAAGCCGCCGATGACCGCGCGGCCGAGCGGGGCGTTCTGCTCGCCGCCTTCGCCGAGCCCGAGCGACATCGGCAACATGCCGATGATCATCGCGAGGGCCGTCATCGCGACGGGGCGGAGGCGCGTCATGCCCGCGGCGAGCGCGGCCTCGGAGGCGGAGCGGCCGACGGTGCGCTGGCCGTTCGCGAACGTCACGACGAGGATGCTGTTCGCGGTCGCGACGCCGACGCACATGATCGATCCCATGAGCGCCGGGACGCTCAGCGTCGTGTGCGTGAGGAAGAGCATCCACGCGATGCCGGCGATCGCGCCCGGGAGCGCCATCAAGATGACGAAGGGATCGAGCCAGGATTGGAAGTTGACGACCATGAGCAAGTACACGAGGACGACGGCGAAGAGCAGACCGTAGCCGAGCCCGCGGAACGACGACTCCATGCTCTCGACCTGTCCTTTGACGCGGACCGTGGTGCCGCGGGGGAGCTCCGGCTTGGCTTCGTCGACCACGCGCTGCACCGCGCTCGCGACGGAGCCGAGGTCCGTCCCGTCGACGTTCGCCTGGACGTCGTACGTGCGCGCGGCGTTGAAGTGGGTGACGTTCGCCGGGCCGCTCGTCCGCGAGACCCGCGCGACGTTCGACAAGAGCTGCGGCGATCCGGGCGTCGAGAGCGGCGTGTGCACGACGTCGTCGATCGACTCGATCGCGCGCTCGGGCGTCTGCACCGCGACCGTGTATTGGACGCCGCGCTTCTTGTCGAGCCAGTAGCTGGGCGCGACCTGCGAGCTCGACGAGAGCGAGATGAGCAGATCGCTCGCGACGTCGCGTTGGGTGACGCCCTGGAGGCCGGCCATCGTGCGGTCGACGTCGATGCGGAGCTCGGGGACCTTCGGGACCTGCGCGAGGTGCACGTCGACCGCGCCCGGGATGCGCTCGATCTTCTGCAGGAGCTTCAGCGCGACCTCGTGGGTCTGCTCGTCGTTGCCGACGGCGCCGACGACCTGCACGTTGATGGGCGCCGCGATGCCGAAGTTCAGGACCTGCGTGGAGATGTCGGGCGCGAGGAAGAAGAACGTCGTGTCGGGGTGCCGCTCGGCGAAGACGCGGCGGAGCTCGCGGACGTATTTCTCCGTCGGCTCGTGGTGCTCGTCGAGGGCGATGAGGATGTCGCCGTCGGCCGACGAGATGCCGACGCCTTCGCTGAGCGAGAGGTTGATGCCGCTGTACGGCGTGCCGATGACGTCGATCATCGTCGCGATGCGATCGGGTGGGATCACGGTCCGGATGGTGTCTTGGACGTCCGCGAAGCGCTTCTCGCTCTCCTCGATGCGCGTGCCCGGCGGCGCGCGCACGTGCAGCTTGATGAGGCCGGCGTCGACCGTCGGGAAGAAGTCGCGCCCGATGAACGGCAAGAGGAGCATCGAGAGACCGACGAACGCGAAGAACGCCGGCGCCACGACGCGGCGGTGCCCGATCGCCCAGCCGAGCCACCGGCCGTACGCGTGGCGCAGGCGATCGAACCACGCGTTGAACGACGCGACGATGCGGCCGAAGATCCCGCGCGGCGCCTCGACGTGCCCGTGATGGGCGGCGGCCTCCTCTTTGAGGAGGAAGTGCACGAGCGTCGGCACGAGCGTCCGCGACAGGAAGTACGACATCATCATCGCGAACACGACGGCCATCGCGAGCGGCACGAAGAGCGATTTGGCCGAGCCCGTGATGAACGCCACCGGCACGAAGACGATGCAGATGCAGAGCGTCGAGACGAACGCCGGCACGGCGACTTCTTGGGCGCCGTCGACGATCGCCTTCAAGAAGGGCTTCTTCTGCGCCATGTGGCGGTGGATGTTCTCGATCGCGACCGTGGCGTCGTCGACGAGGATGCCGACCGCGAGCGCCATGCCTCCGAGCGTCATGACGTTGAGGCTCTGACCCAGCGCCGCGAGCACGATGATCGACACGAAGATCGACAGCGGGATGGAGATGACGACGATGAGCGTGCTGCGGAGGCTCCCGAGGAACAGGAGGATCATCATCGCGGTGAGCCCCGCCGCGATGAGCACCTCCTTGACGACGCCATCGACCGACGCGCGGACGAAGAGCGACTGATCGAACAAGAGCGTCGCCTTGAGCTCCTTCGGCAGCTTCGCCATCGTTCCCGGGAGCATCTCCCGGAGCTTCGCGGCGATGTCGAGCGTGCTCGTGTTGCCGTTCTTGAGGATCGACATGAGCACGGAGCGCTTGCCGTTCACGTGCACCATGTTCGTCTGCGGCGAATACCCGTCGCGGACGCTCGCGACGTCGCGCACGTAGACGGTCGTGCCGCCGATGACCTTGATCGGCAGATCGGCGATCTCCTGGTAGACGTCCGGGCTGCTGTTGAGGACGACCGGGTACTCCTTGTCGCCCATCTTCGTCGTGCCCGTCGGCAGGATGACGTTCTGCCCGGCGATGGCCGCGTTGACGTCGCGGGGCGAGAGCCCCCACGCGTAGAGGCGCGCGGGATCGATGTCGATCATGATCTGGCGCTGCTTGCCGCCGTAGGGCCACGGGATCTGCGTGCCCTGGATGGTCGCGAGATCGGCGCGGACGAAGTTCGTGCCGTAGTCGAAGAGCTGCTGCTCACTCATCGAGTCGCTCTCGAGCGCGACCTGCATGATGGGCACGTTCGCGGCGCTGTAGCGGATGATGAACGGCGGCGTCGCGCCCGGCGGCATCGACCGGACCATCGACTGCGAAACGGCCGTGACCTGGGCCGTCGCGGCCTCGATGCGCGCCCCCGGCTGGAAGAAGATCTTGATGACCGAGACGCCCGTGAGCGACTGGCTCTCGATGTGCTCGATGTCGTTGACGGTCGTGGTGAGGACACGCTCGTAGTTCGTGACGATGCGCTGCTCCATCTCCTCCGGAGACAGACCGCGGTAGTTCCAGATGACCGAAATGACCGGGATGTCGATGTCCGGGAAGATGTCCGTCGGCATCCGGAGGATCGAGAAGATCCCCATGATGACGATGAGCATCGACATCACGACGAAGGTGTAAGGGCGCTTCAGCGCGATTCTAACCAGCCACATCGGCTCGAACTTCTCCTCGGGCGTGCCTCCTTCGACCTCCCCGATGCATGGAAGGCACGACGTTTCGAGCGGCGTGGACCTCGGTCCGCGCGAGCTCCGCGCCTTCCGATGGAGGAAGGCATGATTCAGATGCCGGTCGCGTGCGGGGCGTCGCGCGCTCGGCGCGCTCGTCCCGACGCGAGGACGATATCAACGTGCGGGGTTGTTCGCGAAGCGCCGCGAAAGCCGATCGAGCGCTTCGAGCGCCGATGCCGAAGCACCGCCGCGCGCATCGCGGATGAGCTCCGGCGTGCTCGGCGCGTCGACCAAGAGGAGCGACTTCGCCGCCGCCTCGCGGACGTCTTCGTCGGACGACGCGACGAACGCGTTCACCAGCGCCTTGGCGGCGAGCGCGCGCGTGTTCGTCTCTTCGCTCCGATCGGCCAGCGTCTTCCACGCCCACGCGTTTCCGACGTGCCCGAGCGCGAGGATGGTCCCCATCGCCAGCGGCGTCGACGGGCGGGACGCGAGCTTGTCCGCCAACGCGGAGGCCACCGCTTCTTTGTGGCACATGCCCATGCCGCGCGCGATGGCCACTTGGCGCTCGCCGGTCGAGCGCGCGAACGTGTCGACGAGGAGCGCGGCCGCCTCCGCCGAGTCCTGGCGCGCGACGGCCTCGGCCACCGTGCGGATCATCGACGGCTCCGCATCACGCTCGAGGAGCGCCGAAAGCACGGGAAGCGCCCGCGCGTCGCGCAAGAGCCCGACCGCCTCCACGACGTCGCGCCGCACCGTCGCCCGATGCTCTTGGGAGAGCTCGGCCGGGGCGTCGAACACGAGGACGTCGAGCATCGGCAGGAGCGCGCCCTTGCCCATCTTCGCGAGCGCGAGCGAAATCGGAACGCGCCCTCCTCGACCGCGCGCGTGGAGCTCCGGCGCACGGACGACGAGCGCCCGAACGCCCTGGAACGACTTCGCGTCGGTCGCCCGCGCCTTGACGATCTGCGCGCGGAGATCCGAGGACACTCGCGGCGCGAGGGCCTTCGCCTCGAGGGCGATCCCGGCGACGCCCAGCGGCTCCGCGTGGACCGTCCCCGCCGTCACGAGCACACCCAAGAGCGCGCCGAGCGCCGCCCGCGTCCCGCGTCGAAACATGCCGTGGTCCATGGTCGTCCTCTTCATCGTCCCGTCTCCCACCACTTCACGTCCGGAACCGCGCGGCGCGTGTTCGACCCGCAGTGCACTTCACCGAGCTGCGCGTGGTACTCGTCCCAGTCTTCCGCGAAGTGGGCGGTGATGCCGACCTTCGCGAGCGTGTCGGTCAAGTCCTGACGGAAGATGTCCTTGCCGTCGATCGTCGGGCCGTGCGGATCGGGCGCGACGAAGTCCTTGTCGCCCGCGTAGAAGCCGTTGACCGTCCCCGGCTGGTAGGCGACGGAGAGGCTGTCGTAGTCGTGATGCAAGTACGGCACGCGGAGGATCTCCGCGTCCGTGAGCCCCGTCGCCTCTCTCAGCGCTGCGAGCTGCCCGTCGACCTCGACGGCGGCCTTGGCGCTCGCGTCCATCACGTCGGTGTCGGCGAGCACCTCTTGGATCGTCGCCTGCGCCGGCGACGCCTTGCCGCGATCGTCGTACCAGTTCTTGCCGACGAACATCGGCACGTCGCCGTGTCCGGCCTCGACCTGCGCCTCGAGCATCTGCTTGGCGAGCCGCGCGTCGTTCACGAGCACCGCCCAGCCGCGCGGCGAGTCGACCTTCACGAAGGAGATCGTCTCGTCGACGTGCCCGACCAGGAGCCACGACGTGTCGATGTACACCGGCGGCTGGATCCCCTGCGACTCGATCATCTTCGTGAACGTGGGATCGGGGAAGAACGTCTTCGTCTTGCCGCGGAGCACGCGTCCGAGCGGAAAGCTCTCGCCATTCAGCGTGTACGGCGGGATCGTCTCGAAGTTGCCGAACGAGTTCAGCGAATCCATGTCGAGCGAGTGCTTCGGGTCGAACTGCTGCACGCCGGCGGAGTCTTTGCCGCGCAGATCCGTGAACACGTAGCGACCGGCCTCACGGAGCGGGCTCTTCTTGCTCTGCGGCTGGTAGAGGTTCGCCGAGCGGTAGTTGACGTGCATGACGTGCTGCTCGCCGTTCGGCCCGGGCATCGACGTGTACGCCGTCTCGAAGAAGTCCTGGGTCCACGGGTCGTACGAGTCGACTTCGACGGGCGTGTCGAGCGACGCCGCCTTGCAGCCCGTCGCCAGATCCTTGCGCATCGCCGCGTTCGCCGAGTCGCCCGTGTTCGACACGAACGCCTCCTGCGCCGGGAGGAGGTGGTGGTACGTCATCACCGGCGCGACGCGGAGCTTCACAGTGTCCGACGCGCTCTTCGTCGGCGACGTGATGCTCCACTCGAGCGTCACGTACCCGTCCCACACGTCGGTGTCGCGGACGATGTCCTTCGCTTCGATCGCGAGCTCGACGCCCGCCCGGACCTCTTCCGCGGTGAACGGCACCGACGTGTCGAGCACCGTGAAGTCGGTCGGTTCGGGGCCGGTCCGCTTGAACAATCGGATCATGTCGGCGGAGCCGGACGCGACGGAGAGCGTCGCGGTCGTCCCATCGGGCGCGTCGGCCCATGGCCTCGTGGCGATGGGCGCGAGGTCGAGCAGATCGTCGGGACCGTCGACGACGTCGTTCAGCGCGTCGTTGCAGTTCGGCAAGTCCACGTCCGTCTTCGCGGCCTTGCACTGCTCGAGATCGTCGTCGATGTTCGCGAGGAAGATCGCGCCGTGCGTCTTGTCCCACGTCGTCTTGTCGGCGTCCGCCTCGTCGAACGAGATCCTGCCGTCACGGTTCGAGTCGGCGCGAATGTCGGCGATGCTCGACGCCCCCGTTCCTCCGTCCACGCCAGCGTTCGGATCCGCGTTGGGATCGCCGTTTGCGCCGTTCGACGGGTCCGACGCGATGGCTCCGCACGCGAAGGCCATCCACGACGTCGCGAGCACTGCACCGATTCGCTTCATGGTTCGGAGTCTCCTACGCCGGTCCGCCCGCGGCGCCAACGCGCGTGAGGGGTCGGGAGCAAATTCGATCGCCCATCGTGGCGACGCACCGTGGCATCATCGTGCGCGCCGGGCGGTCCAAGACGGGACTCGTCTCTAGCACCACTGTTGGTGGCCGGAAGTGTGCTCCGCCGTGTTTCCTACCGACCGGTGGAAAAATACGACGAGCAGGGAACGACCGTACGAAGGCCCTCCTGCGGCACGAACGACGACACTGTCACCGAAGACGACGGAATCGAACGACACACGAACGGCGTTTCCCGGGACGGAGCATCTCCGCACGGGACGGACCTTTCGACGGGAGACGAAAACGAATGAATCGGCGTGCAACAGCGGCCTTGATGGGGCTTCTCGTAGGGATCGTGGGGGCGCAGGGGTGCCGGCGTTCGGAGCCCCCGCCGATCGCCATGCAGGCCGGTGAATCGGCGCCGCTGATCTTTCCTCCGCCCGACCAAGGATGGACGGATCGGACGCCGCTTCCGGCGAAGGTCTCGAATGCGTCCCTTCGCGCCGATCACGTCGTGCGGCTCGTGACGCCCGAGCTCGACGAGCAAGGTCATTTCGAATTCAGCGGGCAGACGCTGCGGCTGAACTTCGACCAGGATTTGTTCACGAACGCCAAGCAGGCGCCGACCTTGAACATCACGCCGAAGGTCGCGGGAAAAGCGACGTGGTACGGCGGGAGCTACGTCGAGTTCCAGGCGGAAAAACCGTTCGATCCGGCGGTCGAATACACGCTCGAGATCCCCGAGACGACCAGCCCTTCGGGCAAGAAGCTCGAGGCCGTGAAGGCCACGTTCAAGGCCACGCCGTCGATCCTGATCGCGGGTAAGACGATCACCTACATTCCGGTGGCGGGGCATCCGCGCGTCGTCGCGATCTACCCGAACGACGTCGCCATGCTCGGGGGGCCGCAGGAGGTCACGGTCATCTACGACCAGCCGATCGACGTGGGCGCCGCGGCGGCGCTCGTGACCGCGGAGACCGAGGGCGGTGGCGCGATCCCGACGAGTCTCCGTCACCCGTACGGCAACACCTTCGAAGGGCAGAAGGTCGATCCGCGCGGGCTCGTCGTGGTCAAGCCGAAGACGAAGCTCGCGCCGGGGAAGAAGCTCACGTTCAAGGCGCGCTCGAAGGACGACGCGAACGACGTGCGCACGCAGAACTTCACGATCGCGACGCCGACGACGCTCGAGAAGATCGGCGACGAGGCCGTCACGTGCACGAAGATCCCGGTCATCCACCATTCGGCGCAGCGGTCGCTCGTCGCGCAGCTCTCGAACCCCGTGCAGGTCGATTGGGAGACCGCGAACCAGATCGTCCACGTCACGCCGCGGCCGCCGAACCTCTACGTGAGCGCGTACGAACGCGTGACCATCTCGGGGAGCTTCGCGCCGTCGACGACCTACACGGTGAGCGTCGACGCGGTGAAGGACGTCTACGGCGGGACCACGTGCCCGTTCTCGTTCACGCTGCGGACGAAGGCCCAGCCGACGAGCGCGACGATCCCCGACGGCGCCGTCGTGCTCGACGAAGCGGACGTGCGCTCGTTCGCGGTGACGACGCGCAACGTCGTCCGAGGCTCGCTCCTCTTGTGGCCGCTCGAGAAGGGCAACGCGGAGGCGTTCTCGCAGGCCGTGCGGGGCGCGCGCATGGGAGACACCGACGAGACCGCCACGGTGCGCGTGCCGTTCGTCCCTCGCACGGCGCTCGATCAGCTCGTCACGACGACGATCGATCTCGACCGCACGCTCGAGCGAGGGAGGGCGTACGTCGCGCGCACGAAGGTCGACGAAGCCGCCCCCGACGTCGACGAGGCGGGCTATCCTTACGGGACCGAAGCGAACCGCCCGTCGACCGCCGTCCTCTTCGCGGGCGGGCCGAACGCGCTCGGCGCCCACGTTCATCGGGCGCGCGATCGGGCCGTCGTCCAAGTCTTCCGGCTCGCGAGCGGCGAGCCCGTGGGGGCGGCGAACGTCGCCATCGGCAAGGCCGCCGCCGTGACGAACGAGCTCGGCCTCGCGAAGCTCGACGTGCCCGAGGGCGACGTCGACAAAGACACGACCGTCGCCGTGACGGCGCCCGACGCGACGCTCCTCGTGCCGATGAACCAGACCGGCACGAAGACCTCGTCGTCGTTCTTCCCGGAGTTCGGCCCGAACGGCGAGACCGGCAGCGACGACCGTATCGGCATGATCGTCACCGACCGCGGCATCTACCGCCCCGGATCGACGATGCACGTCAAGGCGTTCGCGCGGAAGATCGAGCGCGAAGGGACGAAGGCGCTGACCGGGACGAAGGTGCGGCTCCGGCTCGTCGACCCGATGGACACGAACGTGTTCGACAAGGTCCTCACGACGAGCAAGCTCGGCACCGTCGTGCAAGACGTCGCGCTCGACGCGTCGTGGACGACGGGGCGGTTCCACCTGCGGCTCGAGCTCGACGATCCGAACCACACGCCGCTCGCCGACGAGCTCGTGCGCATCGTCGTCTTCGAGACGCCCAAGTTCAAGGTCGACGTCGAGGGGCTGCCCGGGAGCGACAAGCTCGACGCGCCGCGGGTGCGCGCGCGCGTGTCGGCGAAGTACCTGTTCGGGGCCCCGATGAACGGCGCGCACGTCGCGTGGTCGATCCGCAAGTCGGAGCTGCCCGTCGAAGCCGGAGATTTCGCCCGCGCGGGCCTCGTCTTCGAGCGCCAGACGGATCGGTGGTGGGACGACGACGCCAGGGACGCCTCGCCGCAACCGATCGTGGGCGAAGGGACGATCGGGAACGACGGCACGTTCGTCGTCGACGCCGATCCGGGCGAGCTCGCGCAGGGGCCGACGGAGCTCCTCGTCGAGGCCGACGTGAACGACGCGTCGTACCGTCACATCTCCGGGAGCTACCGCACCAAGCGCGATCCCGTTCCTTTGCACGCAGGGCTCAAGCTCACGCGGCGGTTCGGCGAGGCCGGCAAACCGGTGCGCGTCGAGCTCGGCGTCGTCGACCGCGAAGGGCACGCCGTCGAAGGCAAGCCGCTCGCGGCGCGCATCGAGCGGCTCCAGTGGATGCGGACCGCGACGAAGGCGCCGTCGGGCGCGACCGTCGAGCAGTGGTCGAACGTGAAGACCACGATCGGGCAATGCAACGTGACGAGCGCGAAGACCGCGACCGGCTGCGACCTGCCCATCCCGCGCAACGGCAACTACCTCGTCACGGCGACCGTCGACGGACGCGACGACGCGAGCCTCTCGTACTGGTCGTACGGGTGGAGCTACGACGAGAGCGATCGCGCGCCCTCGTCGGGCAGCAAGGTGCCCATCGTCCTCGACAAGGCGAGCTACGAAGCCGGTGAGACGGCGCACGTGCTCGTCCAGAGCCCGTACGCGAAATCGCTCGCGGTGTTGACGGTGGAGCAAGGCGGGATCCTCTCGCACACGAGCAAGCGCATCGAAGGGTTCTCGGCGACGTTCGACGTGCCGGTCGAGGCCTCGAACGTGCCGTGGGTCCACGCCGTCGTGACGCTCCTGCCGATCGGCGAGACGCAGGCCGACTACCGCATCGCGGCCGCGCGCATCCCGGTCGCCGCGGACGGCGCGAAGCTGAAGGTCGCCGTGACGAGCCAGAAGAAGACGTACGAGGTCGGCGACGAGGCGGTCGTGACGATCGCCGTCAAAGGTCACGACGGCGCGCCCGTGAAGGGGGCCGACGTGGCCCTCGCGGTCGTCGACGAAGGCGTCCTGCGCATGACCGGGTTCCACGCGAAGGACGCGGCGACGGCGCTGCACCCGGGCCTCGCGCTCTCCTTCTTCGCGAGCGACACGCGGACGGGGCTGCTCCAGCGACGCGAGAAGGGCCACGTCGCCGGCGGCGGCGACGGCACGGGCGAAGATGCGCTCGACGCGCGGAAGAATTTCGTCGAGACGGCCGCGTGGCTGCCGAACCTGACGACGGACGGGAACGGCAACGTCACGGCGAAATTCAAGCTGCCGGACAACCTCACGGAGTTCCGCACGATGGCCGTCGTCGTCGACGACAAGGGGCGCGGCGGGTCGTCGGAGTCGAGCTTCGTCGTCACCAAGGCGCTCTTGCTCGAGCCGGCGATGCCCGCGTTCGCGCTCCGCGGCGACACGTTCGAGGCCGCCGCGATGGTGCACAACAACACCGACGCCGCGGTGCGCGCGACGGTGACCGTCGCCGGGCAAGATCGCGACCTGACGATCCCCGCGCGCGGACACGAGCGGGTCGCGGTGCCGATGAACGCGGATTGGGTCGGCACGAAGACGATGGCCTTCGCGCTCCGCGCGGACGGCAAGGTGCGGGACAAGGTCGAGATGCCGCTCCGCATCGACGAGCCCGGCACCGAGGAGAAGCCATGGCTCTCGGGGGCGTTCACCTCGCGCCAGGAGGTCCACGTCGAGATCCCGGGCGACGCGATCTTCGAACCGGGCGCGACCCTTTCGATCAAGACGGGCTCGGCGCTCTACCCCGAGCTCGGTCAGCGGCTCGGGTACTTGCTCGACTACCCGCACGGCTGCGTCGAGCAGACGACGTCGAGTCTCCTGCCCTTGCTCGCGGCGCGGACGATCCTGCCGTGGACCGGCGCCGAAGCGATGGACGACGCGGAGATCAAGAAGCGCATCCAGGCCGGCGTCGATCGCATCGCGACGATGAAGACGTCGGGCGGAGGCCTCGCGTACTGGCCGGGCGGCTACGAGCCGAACGTCTACGGCACGGCCTACGCGATGCGCGCGTTGGTCCGCGCGCGCGCCATCGGGATCGAAAAACCCGGCCTCATCGCGGGCGCGACGACGTACCTGACCGAGGCCCTCGCGCAGCAGGACGAGCCGGGCCTGCGCGTGTCGATCGCCGAGGCCCTCGCGCTCGCGGAGGGGCTGCCGGCGGCGAACGCGGACTCCTTGTATGATACACGCGACAAGCTCGACACGTTCGGGCTCGCGAGCCTCGCGATCGCGCTCTCGACGCTCCCGAACCAAGACGACCGCGTCCGCGATCTGCTCGATCGCCTCGAGGCGTCGTTCGACGAGCGCGGCGAGCCGAAGAAGGATCACGGCAAGGACGACTGGTACTACTGGGGCTCGTCCGATCGCGATCGCGCGCAGACCTTGGTGGCGCTCGTCAAGCTCCGGAAGGGCTCGCGCGTCGTGCCGCTCGTCGCGCAGAAGCTCTCCCGCAAGCTCGATCGCTGGTCGACGCAGAGCACCGCGTGGTCGCTCATGGCGCTCGCCGACTTCGTCGGTGATCGGGACCCGCGCGGCGCGGTGGACGTGCGCGTGAAGGTCGAAGGCAAGATCCTCGACTCGTACCGGCGCCTCGGCGGCGACAACAAGGAGGTGCGCGTCCCGCTGGCGGATCTCGCCGGCAAGAAGGTGACGTTCGTGCTCGAGGGCGACGGCAACACCGCCAGCGCGTTCGCCATGAACGCCACCTACAAGCGCCCGTTCGCGGCCTCGGGGACGCGGCTCGCGCGGCACGCGCCGAACGGCATGAGCCTCCACCGCGCATACAGCGACGCGCAAGGGCGCGCCATCGATCTCGCGAACGTCAAGGCAGGCGACATCGTGCGCGTCGCGGTGCGGGCCGATCTGCCGTCGCTCGCCGAATACCGGCTCGGCTACGTCGCCATCACCGATCGGCTCCCCGCCGGGCTCGCGCCGCTCGATCCGGATCTGTCGACGACGACGAACGTGCCCGAGTTGTCGAAGGATCACCCGTACTACGAAGGCTTGTCGAACTACGCGACGCCGGCGAGCCACGTGGATCTGCGGGACGACCGCGTCCGGATCTACTTCGACCGCGTGTGGAACGGCCGCATCCTCTACGCGACCTACCTGACGCGCGCGACGACGCCCGGGACGTTCACGCTCCCGCCCGCGTTCGGCGAGCTCATGTACGAGCCGGACAGCGAGGGCTACAGCGACGTCACGCGCATGACGGTGCGGTGATGAAGGCGGCCCTTCGGAAGATCCGTGAGGGGATCCTGAGCGGCGTACGCGCGGGCGGGCGCGCAGGCGGGCGCGCGGCGGTCCCGAAGGTCCCCGGCCGCAAGGTCGCGATGGGGATCGCGGCGTTCGCGGCCGTCCTCTGGGTGGGCTGGCGGGTCTTCCGCGCGAGCGTGGGCTCGCCGGAGGCGCTGCTCGACGACACGGACTGGCTCTTCGCGACGCGGGTGCTCGCGCGCGACGGGCAGGTCCTCGGCGAGCGCCCGTCGGCCGAGGGGCTCCGCGGCGTCCGGACGAAGCTCGAAGACGTGAGCCCGCGCCTCGTCCGGGCGACCGTGGCGAGCGAGGACCGGCGCTTCTTCGAGCACGACGGCATCGATCGGAGCGCCATCCTCCGCGCGCTCTTCGTCGACATGCAACATGCACGCATCGTCTCGGGCGGCAGCACCATCACGCAGCAGCTCGTCAAGCGGCTCGACCATCAAGGCAAGCCCCGACCGCGGACGATGGCGGCGAAGCTGCGCGAGATGGCGCGCGCGCAGAACTTGGAAGCGGCGCGCGACAAGCGCACGATCCTCGAGGCGTACCTGAACCGTCTCGACTACGGGCACGGGTTCGCCGGACCGGAGGCGGCGTCGCTCGGGTACTTCGGTGTCCACGCGCGGGATCTGTCGCTGGCCCAGGCGGCCTTTCTCGCCGTCTTGCCGCGTGCGCCGAGCGCGCTCGATCCGTACCGACACCGCGACCGCTCCGTGCGTCGTCAGCGCGCGCTCCTCACGACGATGCGCGACCGGCACGACGTCTCGGAGGAGGACTTCCAGCGCGCGATGGGCGAGGAGCTGGTGCTCGAAGACGTGCGCTCGAGGAGGCCTCTCGTCGCGCCACACGTCGTCCTCGCGAAGGCCAGCGCCAGCAAGGACGGGGGCGCGCGCGGGGTCTACGAGATCCGGACGACGCTCGACGCCGATTTGCAGCGCGACGCCGAGGCCCTCGTTCGTACGCACGCCGCGCGGTTCGCCAAGAAAAGCGCGAGCACGGCGGCCGTCGTCGTCGTCGACAACGCGACGGGGGACGTCCTCGCGTCGATCGGGAGCGCGGACTACGGCGACGCGACCATCGCCGGCGCGTTCGACGTCGCACGCGCGCGGCGGCAACCGGGGTCGGCGCTCAAGCCGTTCGTCTACGCGATGGCGTTCGAGCGCGGCGTCTCCCCCATGCAAATGCTCGCCGACGTGCCGAGCGAGTTCGGCGACGACGGCCAGCCGTACGCACCGGAGAACTTCGACGGCGGCTTCGTCGGCCCCGTCTCCGCGCGCGAAGCGCTCGCCGGGAGCCTCAACGTGCCGGCCGTGCGCCTCACGAGCGACATCGGCGCGGCGAACGTCGTCGAACGGCTTCGCGCGTCGGGCTTGTCGCTCGCGGGCGGCGCGAAGCGGCTCGGCCTCTCGGTGGTGCTCGGCAGCGGCGAGGTCTCGCCCCTCGAGCTCGCCGCGGCCTACGCGACCCTCGCCCGCGGCGGCGTGCATCGCCCCTTGCGCGAAGACGCGTCGGCGCCGCCGGGCGTCGAGACGCGCGTGTTCGAGGCCCCCGCGATCGCGGCCATCTCCGACGCGCTGTCCGATCCGTTCGCGCGCATACGCGGGCTTCGGACGCGCGGGCCGTTCGAGTTCCCCTACCCCGTCGCCATCAAGACGGGCACGAGCACGGGCTACCGCGACGCCTGGACCGCCGGCTACACGCGCGAGCGGACCGTCGTCGTCTGGGTCGGCAACGCGAGCGGCGCGCCGACGAACAAGCTCACGGGCGCCGTGGGCGCGGGCCCCCTCTTCTTCGACGTCATGGCGCGCGCGATGCGGGACGTGGCTGTGCGCGGGCCGCTCGTCGAGCCCGAGGCGCTCGAAGACGCCGAGGTCTGTCCCCTCTCGGGCGAACGCGCGGGCCCGGCGTGCACCGACCACGTGCGGCGCAAATTCCCGCACGGCCACGCGCCGACGAAAACGTGCAGCATGCATCGATGGGCGTCGGCGCGCCCCGCCCCTCCGAACGAGCCGGCGGTCCGCTGCGACGCGCGCGGGACGAAGCGCATCGTGGTCCTGCCACAGGCGTTCGCGTCGTGGCTCGATCGCCAGCCCCTCGGCGCGCCCGGCAACGACGTGCACGACGTCCCCTGGTTCTCGCAGGCGAGCGTCCCCGGGTGCGACGACTTCGACGGGAACGAGCCGCGCATCGTCGTGGTGCACCCGCAAGACGGGGCCGTGTTCGAGGCCGGGCGTAGCGCCGCGCGATCCGCCGGCGTCATCGGCGCCACCGGCGCGCTCGACGTCCGCGTCGAGACGACGGGGCTGCCGCGCGAGGAGCCGCTCGAGGTCCTCGTCGACGGGCGCGTGAGCTCGCGGCTCGACGCGGCTTACCGCGCGCAGATCCCGATCGAGCGTGGCGATCACTGGATCGAAGTCCGCCCGACGAACACGCGCCGGGCGGTCTTGCTCGGACGCGCGCGCGTCAGCGTCCGGTGAATCGCGAGCGACGACCGCGAGCGACGACCACCATCATCGATCCGACGAGAAACGTCGCGAGCGCCGACTCCGATCGCGGCCCCTTCGCGAGCGCACAGCCCGACTCCTCCTTCGGCGGGGTCTGCTTGTCGCATGTCGACGTGAAGCCGTGCCGCGGGGTCGCGTCGCACGCGCTCGCCGCGAGGACACCGCCGGCCGCGATCGACTCGTCGACCACGCGCTCGTCGGCGTTGGGGTAGATGGCGCAAATCCCGTCTTCGTCGTCCTGGGTGAGGCTCCGAAGCTCCGTCGAGCCCGGGTTGTAGCGCGGAGCCATCGTCGCTTCGGCGACCGGGGAGTGCGCGAGGCCGAAGAAATGCCCCGCCTCGTGCGTGATCACGCTGAGCAAGTCGTACGCGCGCGGCGAAATTTCGTCGGACGTCGCGAGCCCGCCGCCCGTCGCGTTGATCTCCATGTCCGCGTCGTAGATCTCGCCGGTCTCGAAATTGTACGACACGGTCGTGAGCCCGAGCGTGTTCGCGCCGTCGGTGTACGGCCAGCGATCTTCGCGGAAGACGACGACGTTCTGGTTGGGGCCGTATTGGTCGTACCAAACCGACGAGCATTCGACCGGTCCGAGATCCTGCGCCGTGATGCCGACCTTCGCGCCGGTCGCCGAACACGTGACGTTCGACCAGGTCGCGAACGCGCGATCGGCGATCTCCTGCGTCGTCGCGAGCGGAATGTACGACGCCGCGTCGCGGTTCAAGTCGTAGCCCGCACACGCGCCGCGCCAAAAGAGCGGCAGGCCTTCCGTGAAGCACCCTTGGGACACGTCGTACGTCGACGGCGGCTCGACCGTGGTCGTCCGACAGTACGCGTGCGCGACGCTCGGCAAGAGGAGGAGCGCGGAGGCCGTCAGGGCCGTCCGAACGAGCGGCGATGGCAGGCGAGGAAGGCTCAAGCACCTCATCATGACACGAGTCCGGCTCCCCGTGCATCCGCACCATGTACAAAATCGACCGGCTGGTGTAGCCCCTCTTTCGAAGCTGCGGCGCTCGTTTTCCAGTGACGTACACCCACCTACGGTCCACGGCAAAACTTCGGTCTCAATCGCTCGGTCTCATCGCTCTCATCGCTCTGGGCCCTTCGAAAATATCCCTATCAGCGAACTACGGTGGTCGTGCGCAAGCTGGTTATCCAAATTCCTTGCCACAACGAAGAGGCCACCCTCGGCGCTACGCTCTCCGAGCTCCCGAGGACCGTCGAAGGATTCGATCGGGTGGAGGTGCTGGTCATCGATGACGGATCGTCCGATCGGACGGCCGAAGTCGCGCGGTCCCATGGCGCGCAGGTGGTGCGGCACCGGCGACGCGAAGGGCTCGCGCGGGCGTTCAGCCGCGGCCTCGACGCGGCGTTGCGTCGAGGGGCCGACGTCATCGTCAACACCGATGGTGACAATCAATACTGCGCGGCGTCGATTCCGGCGCTCGTTCGACCCATCCTCGACGGCGTGGCGGACATCGTCGTCGGAGATCGCGATCTCCAGGGCCTCCGACACTTCGCGCCAGGAAAGCGTCTCCTGTCGAGGTTCGGATCTTGGGTCGTCGGAATCGCCGCGGGCGCCCCCGTCCCGGACGCCGCGAGCGGCTTTCGAGCACTGTCGCGAGAGGCCGCGCTTCGCGTGATCGTGCAGAGCGACTTCACGTACACGCACGAGATGTTGATCCAGGCGTCGCGACGAAGGATCCCGCTCGTCCATGTGCCGATCGAGGCGCGGGAGACGAAGCGGAGCAGCCGGCTCGCGGGATCCACGGCGGCCTACGTGGCGAGCTCCGGCGCGACGATCTTACGAACCTACGCCACGTACGGTCCGCTGCGCGTGTTCTCGATCCTCGGCTTCGTCCTGGCCGTCCCGGGGATCGCGCTCGGCATACGTTTCTTGTGGTTCTTCTTCGAGGACGGCGGCTCCGGACACGTGCAGTCGCTCCTCTTGTGCGTGCTGCTCATCATGCTGGCAGGCTTCGCTTTCCTGCTCGGCCTGCTCGCCGACGTCACCGCGGGCAACCGGCGGCTCCTCGAGGAGCTCTTGTGGCGCGTACGCTCCCTCGAAGTCGAACGGTCCGTCAACGACGGCTCGCAGACGTAGCGCGGAGCGGGACCACCTCGACGTCCGGAAAGGTGACCGCGCGCGCGAGAAAGCGGTCGAGATCGGCCAGCGTACGGGTGGACGAGCCGTCGCGGTACGTCGCCTCGCAGCTGTGGGTCATCACGACGAACGGAAAGGGAGCCTCGTCCCGAGGAGCGCGCTCACGATACAGGTCGAAGCACGCGTCGAGGAGCGGACCGTAAATCGGATCCGCGCGGAGCCAGCGCCCGAGCCATCGGAACGTCGCGATCGGCACCTCTTGGAGTCCGGGCGCGATCGCCCAAGGCCGACGCTCCGAACAGTCGCTCCAATCGTAACGCCGAGGCCGCTTCGTGTCGGCGATGCGCGGGACCGCGGACGAGTCGATCCGAAAGCCCGCTTCTGCGACGATCCGCGCCGCGGACGCGTCGAGCCCCCAGTTTCCCCAGCGAAACGAGTCGAGCGCGCGCCCGAGCCGCTCCTCGAGGAGGCTCTTTCCGGCATCGACGAGCAACCGCTGCTCCGACGTCGACAGGCGAACCGCGCTGCCTTCGTCGAACGAGCGCCCGAGCCGCGCGGCGATCGCCCGATCGGAGGTCGGATGGAGGTGGAGGCCGATCTCGTGACCGGCGCGATCGAGCGATCGCAAGAGATCGGCGCTCGCGCCGTGCGGAGCGACGAGGAAGGTCGCCTTGATCCCATGACGGTCGAACACACGAACGAGGTTCTGGACTCCGTGCACGTAGCCTTGGAGCGCGTCGGGAGCGCGGCCCTGCCAAATGCGACTCTCGTCGCGATCGACGTAGCCTCCCTCCGTATCGACCGTCACGCAGAGCTGGAGCGGGTACCTCTTTGCGCCCGTCGGAGGCTCCCAATCCGGGACGTCGGCCCATCGCCCGAGCCCGCGCACCGCCCGGCGAAAGGGCGGCGTCGTCACGGTCCGATACGCGAGCTCCTTCAGCGCCATGCCGCCGCCTCGTCGTAGATCCCGAGCAACGTCGCGCGAAGCGACGACCACGCGTAACGAGCATGGACGTGCGTACGGGCGGCGTCGGCCCGCGCTCGCGCCGCTTCGGGACAATCGAGCGCACGCGCGATGGTGTCCGCGAGGCCGGTCGCGTCGCCCGGGGGGGCGAGCCATCCGCGCTCTTCGTCGCCGACGAGCTCCGCGAGCCCACCGACCCGGCTCGCGACGAGAGGAACCCCCGCCGCCATCGCTTCGACGGCGACCAGGCCCTGCGCTTCGACGAGCGAGGGCACGACCACCACCGCCACCTCACGAAAGAGCGACGCGACGCTCGACGGAGAGAGCCGCCCCAGGTACGTGACGCCAGGGCACGGCCGCGCACGCTCGGGTCCCTCACCGCCGACGACGAGCCGCAGCCGGCGTCCGTCCGCGACGAGCCGCTCGAACGCCTCGAGCAACGTGGAGAGGCCCTTCTCTTTCGTCATGCGCCCGACGAACGCGAGGATCGGATCTCCATGGGCCGCGGCGGGCTTGCCACGGAACAGCTCGGGATCGAACCCCATGGGGAGCGTACGCACCTTGGCAGCGACCTCTGGAAAGCGCGCGACGAGCTCGCGGCGCGTCGCTTCACCGTTGACGGTCACGATGGCCGCCCGCGCCAGCACCGCGCGCCGAACCGCGTCCGCGCGCGGCAACGCGGAAAGATCGCTCCCGTGCACCGAGACGACCAACGGGACATGGCCGCGCGTGAGCGCGCAGACCGCCCCTTGGGGAACGAGAAAATGCGCGTGAAGGAGATCGAACCTCCGGCGCGTCATCATGCGCGTGAGCGCCACGAATTCGGAGGCCACCAGACACGGGATCTGAAGACGAGCGAGCGCGCTTGCTCGCGCGTTCGGGAGGATCCCTCCGCCGTAACAGAGCCGTTCGTAGGACGACGGAACGAAGTAGCGAAAGCGGCGAAGCTCCATCCCGTCCACGTGTTCGGCCAAGGACGCTCCTGGGTGGTGAGGAGCGAGCACGGTGACCTCCCACGAGGGGACCAAGAGCTTCGAGAGCTCGGCGACGAAGCGCGGGGTCGCGTCGCTCTTCCACCGCGGAAACGTGCTCGACACGACGAGAACGCTCGGCTTACGCGCGCCCGTCGTGCATGATCGCGACATCTTGCGCGCGAACGTATCAGATCGGATCGCGCTCGTGTGTCGATCGCTCGACGGCGGCGGCGCGGAGGGCGTGATGGTCGCACTCGCCGGCGAGCTCACCGCGATGGGGATCGACACCTCGCTCGTGCTGCTCTGCCACGGGCGTCGCCCGACCCCGCGCGGCCCGTTCGACGTCGTCGAGCTCGGCGCGAAGAGCACGGCGCTCGCGGCCTTGCCGTTCGTCCGTTGGCTCGAGCGCGCGCGACCTCGCTCCGTGCTGTCGACGCTCATCGCTCCGAACGCGCTGGCGGTGAGCGCGGCGCGGATGGTCCGGCATCGCCCACGGGTCGTCGTTCGCGAGGCGAACACGATCTCGGCGGCCCTTCGCTTCCGATCGCCGGCATCACGAACGGCGGCGGGTCTCCTGGCGCGCGCGACCTACCCTCGCGCCGACGCGATTGTCGCCGTCTCGGAAGGCGCGGGGGACGACCTCGCGCGGTTCTTGGGGCTCGAGCGCGAGCGCATCACGGTCATCCCGAACCCTGCCATCACCCACACGCCGAGGCCGATCGACCATCCGTGGCTCGCCCGTCCCCGCACCCAGCCGGTCATCGTCGCGGCCGGCCGCCTGGTCCCCAAGAAGGGGTTCGATGTCCTCATCGACGCCTTCGCGCAGGTTCGCTCCGTCCGCTCCGCGCGATTGGTGATCCTCGGAGACGGCCCGGAGCGGACGCGCCTCGCGCGGCGCCTCGTCCCCGACGTGGAGCTTCACGGATTCGTCGACGACCCGATCTCGTGGTTCGCGCAAGCGGACCTCTTCGTCCTCTCGTCCTTCGCGGAAGGCATGCCGAACGCGCTCTTGCAGGCGATGGCCTGCGGCTGCCCCATCGTCGCCACCGACTGTCCGAGCGGCCCGCGCGAAATCCTCGAGGACGGTCGCTGGGGACGGCTCGTGCCTCCCGGCGACGCGAGCGCGCTCGCCCGAGCCATCCTCGAGACCCTCGAGCACCCCATCGTTCCCCTCGAACGGGCCGCGGCGTTTCGCATTCGTACGATCGCGAAGGCCTACCAGCACATCCTTTTGTGAGATAAGGTGAGCCCATGGGTACGCGAGCCGTCTGGATTCGGATCCTTCCGCTTGTCGTCATCGCGCTGTCTGCGGCGGGGCTGTGCGTCCAGGCAGCCTGCGGCGGCGGAGGAGCCGTTGGCTACGACTACGGCTACGAGGAGTAACCTCTGGCGCTGGCTCACGCTCGCCTCGGCGCTGGTGACGGTCGCGCCGCTCTGGACGTCGAAATATCTACCTTTCCTCGATCTTCCCGAGCATGTCGCGGCCATCGCGACGCTCCGCCATTGGAACGATCCCGCGTGGGCCATTCCCGCGACGTACGAGCTGGCGCTCGGTAAGAGCCATTACCTCGCGTATCACCTCGCCGGCGCCGCGCTCGCCTTCCCGCTCGGTCCCGATCTCGCCAACCGCGTCCTCGTGACCGCCGCCGGGATCGGGCTGCCCTATGCGGTCCGTTCCCTCCTCCGCGCGTTCGAGACGGACGAGCGGTTGGCGATCCTCGCGTGCCCGCTCTTCTGGTCGCGGCCGCTCGTGATCGGCTTTCTCCCTTACGTCGCCTCGCTGCCGGTCCTCTGCTGGGCGATAGCGCTCGCCGTCCGCGAACGGCGTGATCCGAAGGTTCACCGCTCGATCACGTTCGCGTTGCTGGCCATCGTTCTCTTCTATCTCCACGTCGCCGGCTACCTCTTGCTCGGCCTCACCGTCGCGGGGCTGTGGATGGTCCCCGTCCCGACGCGAAACGTCGCGTCGTTCGCGCGGACGGCAATGGCGCTCCTGCCGTCGGTCGCGTGCGCGGTCCTTTGGGCGGCGCACGCCGATCGGGTCGTCGAGAGCATCTCTTACGGTCCACCGCGAGCCGAGCTCGGCGGGCTGTTCGCCGCTTGGGCGCACGACATCTGGCGTTCGCGGACCGACGAGTTCGTCGGCATCGCCTTTTGGCTGCTCGTCCTGGCGCTCGGCGTCCAGCGCGAGAGCGACGAGCCAGGAGGAGGCTGGGCGGTGATCGCTCGGCTCGTTCCGTTCACGTGCGCGCTCCTCATGTTCTTCGCCGTCCCCTATCGTGTGGACGCAGGCGCGATGCTCAACGTCCGACTGGCGGCGCTCTTCGGGGTGCTCGTCTTACCGGTGCTGCGCCCGGATCCAGGTCCACGCGCGAGCGTCGCCCTGCTCGCGGGCTCGGTGCTCGCGGCGGTCACCGCGATCCACGCCGCGGTACAAATCCGCGCGGCGCGGCGCGAGCTCGGTGACTTCGACGCGGTCCTCGCCGAAATTCGCCCCGGGTCGCGCGTGCTCTCGCTGGACTTCGACCGCACCTCGTCGGTCACGCACGGCTCCGGCTGGGTCCACGTCGCGGCCTACCACCGCCTCCGCCGCGGGGGCGTCGCCTCCCTCTCGTTCTCGGAGATGACGCATTGGCCCATCCACTATCGGCCCGAGGCACGACCGCCGCAAAAAGAAGCGCTGTTCTGGGATTTCAAACCATGTCTCTTTCGCAATTCGACCGACGGCGCCTATTACGACTTCGTCGTGTCGCGAGGTCGTGATCCCTTCGGCAACGATCCTCCCGGACCACGATGGCACCGTCGCGCGCTCATCGACGGTTGGTCCGTGCACGAACGCGAAGAGGCCCCTCCGCGAGGTCCTGGCGCGCCCGATCCGGGGCCGTGTCCGCCGTGAAGCATTTCGTCAAGATCGTCTACGTGCTGTGCGCGCTGCAAGTCGCCGTGGCGTTGGTGCGCCCACCGGGGACGTTCATCATCGATGAAGTCACCTATCACGCGATGACCCGCTCCTTGGTGACGCGAGGCTCACTCGCGATCGACAACGGGATCGAGCTCACCTCGTCGCCGGAGCTCGAGTGGGAGCATGCCAGGCAGGTCGGCTCGCAAATCGTGCCGCAATACCCGCCAGGATTTCCGTTCGTCGTCGCTCCTTTTTATCGATGGTTCGGCCTCCGCGGATTCACGATCGTCACGACGCTCGCGTTCTACGCGACGATCCTCGTGACGCGCGCGCTCGCCCTCCGCGTGCTCGAAAAGCGTGCGCTGGCGGACGTCGCGGCGATGGTCTTCGCATTCGGGACCTATGCTTGGGAATACTCCTTCGCCCTCTGGCCTCACACGCTGACGCTGCTCCTCACGACGGGTGCGTTCCTGCTCGCGCACCGCGGGGCGGCGTTCACCGCGGGGATGCTCGTGGGACTGGCGACGACGATGCGCCTCGACGCCATCTTCATGCTGCCAGCCCTCTTGATCCTGCCCGCGCTCCTCGCCCCTCGCCGTTCCCTCGCGCGCGCGGGGCTGACGCTCGCGGGGACGGTCCCGGCGCTCGCGCTGCTCGCGGTCGCCAATCACGTGAAGTTCGGCACGTGGCAACCTCTCAGCTACGGCCCTTGGCATGCGGCGGGATCGAACACCGATTTGTCGGCTTACGCTCCCTTGGCGGTCGGAGGCGCGATCGCGCTCGTCGCGATCCACTCCGTTCGCCTGAAGCGTGTCCACGTGCTCGCCGGGATCGTACTGACGGTGGCCGCCGTCGCGCTCGTCCGCCCCGCGATGTTCGATCGAGCGTGGATGCTCCTCGTCGATCTCCGGCACTCCGATCCCAACGACGTGCAGCCCGGTCTCTCGCACAGTCCACGCGGCGCGATGATGTACGTCGGCGCGTTGAAAAAGTCGTTCCTCCAGAGCCTGCCCTGGATTCCGTTCGCTGCGATCGCGCCGTTCCTCGAGCGACGGCTCGTTCCCCTCGCCGTCCCCGTGATTCTTCACTGCGGCGTCTTCGGCGCGCTCGGCTGGCACGGAGGGCTCTGCTTGAACCTCCGCTACCTTCTGCCCGCGGTGCCGTTCTTGGCCATCCTCGCCACCTACGGCGGTTATCGACTCCTCCGGAGATCTCCTCGGTGGAACCTCCGCGAGGTCGACGCCAAGGTGCTCATGATCGCCGCTGCGTGGCTCGCGATCGTCGTCGTCGCGATCCTACCGTCTTCGCTCACCGTGCAAGAGCTCTTCTTCCTCGACGGCGCGCTCGTCTTGGCAGCCATCGGAGTCGTAGCGATCGCGACCCGATGGCGGTTCGCCGTCGCGGTCTTGGTCGTCGCGGTCGTATGGGCTGGACTGACCGAACTCTCGTACGACGCCGTCGCGACGGTCCGTCACCGCGCGCACCACGCGCGTATCGCCGCGCGTGTCCGAGCGCTGGTGCCCCCCGGATCGGTCGTGTTCGCCGAGTATCCCGACCTCGTCTCCGACGTCATCGAAGACGACGACATCATCGCGGAGCCTCGCCGCGACGGCCATCGAGACGTCGCGCGCATCGTCGGGATCGCGGCGACGAAGGGCAAAGCATCGTTCGCCGTGCTCGCCCCCGCGACGTTCACGCGCCTCCGCGAGCAGTTCGACACCGACGCGCTGAAGACCGAGGAGCTCGGCTCGATCGAAGGCTTTTCGATTCATCGACTCTCGCCTTGAGCGCCCCGCGTCGCGGCCCTCTTCGACGCCATCGGAGACCAATCCACCCATGCGGCCTGTGTCCCATGAGCCCCTCAAAGCCACGTCGGATGGTTCTACGACGCCACGGTCGCTTCCATGATCGTCGCTTCCTGTCGTGACGCGAACCTCGATGCGTGGGCCGGCGAAGGTGTGTTAAACCGAATCCGAACGCCGTCGCCCCCTCGAAATTCCGCGTGAGTCCGACCAACGATACCGCTCGCCCCACGCCCCCCGTCGCACGTCCGCGCGGCGTCGCGATCATCATCGTCTACAAGCTCACGAAGGCCCTCGCGCAGATCGTGATCGCAGCGATCCTCGCGATCTTCACGTGGCTCGGGCTCGCCGCGAGGCTCCAAGACTTCGCGCGGGACGTGCGTGAAGAGTTCGCGGGGGCGTGGAGCATGACGCTCGCGCACGCCATCGCGAGCGCGTCGAACCACCTGTGGTTCGTAACGTTCGCGCTCGCGTTCGACGGCGTCCTCTCGTCGATCGAAGGATGGGCGCTCTATCGCGGGTTCGGCTTCGCCCCTTGGCTCGTCGTCGTCACGACCTCGGCGCTCCTCCCGTTCGAGGCGGTGCACCTCGCGCGATCGGTCCGGCCGACGCGCATCGCCTTGTTCGCGATCAACCTCGGCATCGTGGTCTATCTGGGCAGGCGCGCGATGAAACACCGCGACGCATAGCCCCGAAGGTCACGACTTCTTCTTCGCCGTGCTCGCGGCGCGTGTCTTCGCGGGCGCCTTCTTGGCCCCCGCGCCGGCGCCGAACGCCTCCCCGTAGGCCGCCTCGTCGAAGCCGACCAACACCTCGTCGCCCGCGACGACGACCGGTCGCTTGACCAGCTTCCCGTCTTGCGTGAGCCATTTGACGAGGTCGGCGTCCTTGGCCGCCGCGACCTTTTCCTTGTCGAGCGCGCGGTAGCTCTGGCCGCTCGTGTTGAGCCACTTGCGGACGGGGCGGCCGCTCTTCGGGATCCACGACGAGAGCTCCTTCGCCGTCGGTGCCTCGTCGACGATCGGACGTACGTCGACGTCGACGCCCGCGGACGCGAGCCACTTGAGAGCCTTTTTGCAGGTCGAACACCCCGCGTAGGAAAGAACGAGCACCTTGGTTGCCATCGCGCCACGTCTAGCAGAGGTGCCGAAAAAACGGCAGCGCGCCCCGCGACGACGGCGGTGCGCGGCGGACGCCACGTTACAGCGTGCCGAGGTTTCGGCGGAGCGCGACGGTCTCTGGACGGAGGGCGAACGCCAACAAGTCGCGCGTGACCGGGTGGGCCAGGAGCGCATCGAGCACCGCAGGGCACGCCTCGCGAAGGGCGCTGCCGAGAGGCGCATCGAACGACGCGACGACGTCGAAGGCCGCGCGCAGATCTCCCGACAGAAGGAACGCGGTGCGCGCTTCGGTCTGCGCCACGGCGAGCGCGAAGCTCGACTCCGTCAAGAGCGGGGCATGCGCCAACGCCGGCGCGAGATCTTCGAGGAGCTTGCGTCGCTTCCGGTCGAGCGCGCGGCGGACGCGGGCATCGGCCTGAGGCACGCGCTTCTCGACGTCGGCTTCGACGCCGGACTCGAATCCCGGCACCACGAGGCGGCCGAGGGCCACGACGGACGCGAACGCATCGGACGAGACGGCCGATCCTCGCCACGGCAACCCGAGCGCGAGGCGCACGAGCGGAGGCGCGAGCATCGCCGTCGCACGCGCCTCGGGCCCGTCCGCCAGGTCCGAGGGGACGACGAGCCACGGCACGTCTTCGACGGCGAGCGCGGGGACGACCAGCTCTTCGGACACCGCGAGCTCGACGTCGACGAGGTCGAAGCAGCGCGCCACGTGATCGACGAGCTGCCGGAGCGGATGGGGGACGCGCGGCTTGAGGCGCTGCTTCGCGGTCGTGCCGCGATCGGTGAGCGGTATGCGGGCGATTTTTCCTGCCATCGACGCCGCGAGCGACGCAACGTCCAAGAACGGATGCTCCCCGAGCCTCGGCACGACGAACGAACGGAGGCACGACGCGAGGACTCCGTCCGCGCCGTGGAGCGCGCCGTGCGGCGCCTCGAGCGACGCGCGAAGGGACGGATCGCGATCGCCCATGACGGCTCGGACCTCGGCGAGAGCCCGCGCTTCGGCGATGCGGCCCGTCCGCGCGAACGCGTCGCCCAACGCGCGCACGACGTCGGGATCGACGGGCGCCGAAGGCTCCATCAAGAGCGGAAGAAGGACGTCGACCGCCGCGCGCGTAACGACCGCGCTCGGCGAACCCCGCGCGCGAGCACCAGGCGCGGGGCGCTCTTCGTGGGCTCGAGCTCCACCGCTTCTTCGAGGTGAACCTTCGCTTCGTCGAAGCGCCCCGACGACAGCTCCGTGTCCGCGAGGGCCGTCAGCCACGCGGCGTCGACCCTCGTTCCACTCTCGCGCACGCGCGCGATCGCGCGGCTCAAGAGACGCGCGCGACCTTCGGCGTCGGCGTGGAAACATCGGAGTCGCTCGAGCATGGCGGCGTCCGGCGACAGCGCCGCTGCCTCGACGAGCGCCATCTCCGCGCCGGGCACGTCGTTCAGCGAGCGCCGCACCTCGGCGAGCTCGAACAGCGACGCGAGCCGAACGGACGCGTCCTCTTCGAACCCCGCGAAGCGCGAGAGCAGCTCCGCGCGCTCTTCCGCCGGAACGACGGTCTTCAGCTCGATCAACCCACGCAGCGCCTTGCGATCGTGCGGGTCGATCGCGAGCGCCGCGCGGAGCTCGCCTTCCGCCGACCTTGGATCGCCGAGCGCGCGACGGAAGATGCTCGCGCGACCGACGAGGCCCGTGAGCTTCTCGCCGGGCTCGATCGCGTGCGCGACGACGCCACCGAGCGCGTCGAGGGCCTTCTCCCACGCGCGCTGGCCGATGTAGAGCTCCGCGAGCAAGAAGAGCGACGGCAGGTGCGACGGCGCCACCTCACGCGATCGCTCGAGGGCCTCGATGGCGAGCAACGGATCGCCGAGCCACCGGCGCGCGACCTCGGCGAGCTCCGACGCCATCGGGACCACGGCCTCCGGGGTCTTCGCCGCGTGGATCCCGCGGCGGAGCGCGCGCGCCAAGTCCTCGTGGGCGGATCGAGAGAGTTGGACCTGCGCGAGGCGGGCGGCGACGAGCACGTCTTCCGGATCGGACGCGAGCGCCCGCTCGAGCGCGTCGGCGGCGCCGGCGAAGTCACGCTCCGCGACGGCGAGATCCGCGGCGTCCCGCAAGAGCGCGGCCCGCGCGTGGCGATCGGCCGTCGCGTCCGCGAGCGCCCGGGCTGCCTCGATGGCCCACGTTCGCTCGCCCGCCTCCGACGCGATCTCCGCGAGCATCGCCGCGGCGCCGATGCACGAGGCGTCCGCCGCGAGCACGGCGCGGAGGTGTGCGGCCGCTTCGCGGGGCCGGCCCGCGAGCCGCTCGAGGCGCGCGAGCGCGAGCCCGAGGACGATCCGTTCGGTCACCGCGCCCGGCGCCGCGAGCCCGAGCCGGAGCGACGTCGCTTCGATCGACAGCGCGATCGCCCCCGCGTCCGCCCGGCGAACCCGCCCGCGGGCGCGCGCCACGAGATCGTCCAACACCACCACGTCCGTCGTCCCCTTGCGAAGGAGCTCTTCCCAGGGTTCGAGATCGTCGCTCTCGGGCAGCTTCCAGGTCACGAGCGCGCGGAGGCCGTGGAGCGCACGACGCGCGAGCACGCCTTCGGTCCTCTTGGCCGCGAGCGCGAGCGTGTTCGCGAGCTGCGGTGTCGAACGCGTCCGTCGCGACATGCGCTCGACGATGCGGAGCGTGGCGACGTCGCCGGCTCCGCGCGCGAGGAGCGGCTCGACGTCCGGCACCTCGTCGGCGTCCGTGTCGAGCCACCGGAGCGCGCGCGAGAGCATCGTCGCGGCGTCGGCGGGGACGTGGACTGGGACGTCGGCGCGGGCGCCCAATCTCGACAGGCGCTCGCGCACGAGCGGCTCGTCCGGCACGAGCGCGCGGGCCGCCACGTAGAGGCGCGCGGCTTCGGCGTCTCGTCCCTCGCGGCCTTCTTCGATCTCCGCGGCAGGACGAGCCGAGCCGCGCGGCCCTCCGGCGTCCCGATCGCGGCGAGCTTCTCCAGCTCCGCGACCTGGTGATCTTCGTCACCGATCGCGACGAGTGCATCGAGCCGCGCCCGTGCCACCGCGGGATCCGACGACGCCTCCTCACGAAGCTCGTCGAGCGCTTCGAAGGCGCGTTCGGGCGAGCCGAGCTTGCTTCGGAGCATCGCCGCGCGGGCCAGGACCAACGCCGTCTTCCGGGCCCCTTCCTCTTCGCGTCGGGCGCGCGACGCGAGCGACGCCTGCGCGAGCTCCCAGCGATTCGCGGTCGCGTGGAGCCGCGTGACGAGCTCGCCCGCACGGCGCGCGACGTGGTCGTCGCCCGCGAGCTCCTCGGCGAGCACGAGGCTCTTCTCTGGCTCGACCTTCGCCAGCGCCTCCGCCGCGCGGAGCCGGAGCTCGGCCCGACCGCGCGCGTCTTCCGTGATCGCCACCTCCGCGAGCAACGCCCGCGCCAGCCGCGCATGATCGCCGGACCGCGCCGCCACGGACGAAAGCCCCGAGATCGCGCTCGCCCGCGTCGGTTCGATCGCGAGGATGTCCTCGTACGCTTCGATCGCCCGTCGCGCGTCACCGACGACGTCGTCCCAAATCCACGCGAGCTTCTCCAGGTGATGGATCTTCTTCCGCGGCTCGGCGAGGTTCGCCGCGCGCTCGTAGAGCCCGACGCGCTCCGCCACCGCCGACGCACCGGCCACGCTCGGCACGCGCTCCACGAGCGCCTCGAACACCCCCGGCGCTCCGGGCGCCGTCATCCACGCCGATTGGAGCTGCTTGAGCGCCTCCGCTTGCCGCCCCGCCGCTCGAAACGCCTCCGCCGACGCCGCGAGCGCCCTGGCCTTTTGCACCGGATCGTTCGTCTGCGCCGATTCGCGCACCCACGCCACGGCGCGCGCCTCGTGGCGACCGGCGGCGACGAGCACGCGATCGAGCTCCTCCAGCAACGTGCCATCGCCCGGATCGACGACGCGCGCCCGCTCCAAGGCCACGATCGCCTCGTCGAGCGCGCCGGCCTTCTCCGCCACGTCGGCCACGGCGCGAAGCGCGAGCGACTCCTCGCGCGCGTCCAACCCCACCCGAAGCGCCGCCTTGCGGACCCTCAGCGCGTCGGCGAAGGCCCCACACTCTTCATGGACCCCCGCGAGCTCGTCGGCGACCCTCGCATCCAACGACGCGACCGTCGGCGCGCGCCGATGCGCTCGTTCGAGGATCCGCACGGCGCGATCGACATCGCCTCCCGCGCGCAAGCCGTGGAGCGCGGCGTCGAGCCAAAGCCCCACCGCGCGCGCCGGATCGCCTTCGAGCTCCGCTTCGCCCTCGAGCAGCGCGGAGAGCCGCGCGTCGTCACGATGCCGAACCGCATGATCCACGGCGACCGAACGGACCGGCCCGATCCGCGGATCGAGCTCGACGGCGCGTTCGAGCAGCGCCCGCGACGACGCGACGTCTCCGAGCCTCCGATCCAACACGATGGCGCGCTCGACGAGGAACCAAGCGACGCTCTCCTTGTCCCCGGCCAACCCAGCGAGCCGACCGAGGTGCGTCGCGAACGCATCCCACAGGCCCAGCGATTCGAGCGCCGCTTCGAGCCCTTCGAGCGCCCCCGCGTGATCCACGACGAGCGCGAGCGCCTCTCCATACGCCGCGACCGAGGCCTCGCTCGGCCCGTCCTTCGCCTCGAGGAGGCGCGCCCTCTCCACGAGGTGGTCGGCGCGCGCCGTCGCCCCCTCGACGTGCCCCACGAGATCGTCGACGTGGGCGAGCTGCTCGTCGAGCGCCGCCCGTCGATCGGCGAGGGCGCGGAGCATCGCGCGAACCGCCGGCGCGTGCTCCGTGAGCTTCATCGCGTGCGTCGCGGCCTCCTTCGCGCCCGTGACGTCGTCCTCCTCGAGCTTCGCGAGCGCGAGCTCCAACCATGCGCGCGATCGCGCCACGGCGTCGTCGGACGCCTCGAGCGACGCCACGTGCGCGCGCACCAACGTCGTCAACGGCAGCTCGCCCTCCGCGGGCTCGAACGTGTCCTTCCCCACCACGGCCGCCGGGGACGGCCACCGGATCGTCGCGCGCTCGAGCGGCATCGCGACGACGCCGTGCGTGCCCGTGAGCGTCGCGACGTTCTGGGCGTTGGCCGCCGCGTTCAAGAGCGACGCGCGCTGGTCCCGCGTCTCGGGATCTTCGACCAGGTGCTCCGACCCGAGCTCGACGTCCGCCTGGGCACCCGCGAGCGACGCTCTCGAACGTTCCATGCCCACGAGGCTACACCCTCACGAACAAACCGGGCAGCGCGCGTCATGGCGTAGGTTCGTGGCGGTTTCTGCGCTACGATATCCGCATGATCCGCCCTGCGTCGCTGGCCCTCGTCGCGCTCGCATGCTGCCTCGGAACTGCGTGCGCCGGGTCCGAAACGCAAGACCTCCTCGGGACGTCGTCGAACGGCCGCACTTCGAAAGATGCGTCGGCCCAAGACGACGAGGACGACGACGCCGGCACCTCCGGAGACGCCGGCGGCGGTCCGTTCGGTTCGTGCGACGACGAGAAGGAGCCGAACGACGACGAGGACGACGCCAACCTGCTCAAGACGTGCCTTCAAGGCACGGTCGGCGCGAGCGACGCCGTCGACGTCCTCTCCTTGCGCATCCCGAAGAACGCGAAGTCCCCGACCCTCACGGTCACGGGCATCGTCCGCGTCGAAGGCCAATCCGAAGACGAGAGCTTCGTCATCGCCACCGCCGCGGGAGCGCCGTACGCGTCGCGGGCGATCCCGACGTCGAACGCGCCCTACGTCCTCCGGGTTTCGTCGACGCTGCTGAACGGACTCCCGTCGCCGTGGACGATCTCGTTCACGACGCCGTGAGCCCGCGCCACCTCCACGCCACGGTGGCCTTCCCCGCGACGGCCCTGGTCGACGCGCGTCGAAGCATGCACTCTACATCTACCTGCGCACACGCCCATTCCCGCGCCGATTCGCGATGCGCGGCACGATGTCGCACGCCTGAAACCCGCGATCGCAGTTCGTGATCCATTTCGCCTCAGGGATGCGGCACTTGTGGCAAAAATGCATCGCGTGGCGCCGGGTGCGTTGACTCTCGACGATAGCGTCTGAAAGCGTTGAGGGTATGAAGCTCTCGATTCAGTCCGAAATCGAACTCGAAACCCCGACCGGCGACCATGGTTATGTCACGTGGCTCGACGTGCGCGCAGGTGACGCCCACAGCCCGCAGGGCGTCGCGCGCGTGGCGCTCGTCCACGTGGGCGAAATGGCCGATGCGCTCGGGGATCTCTGGCCGGCGCTCCACCGCGCGCAGCTCGAGGCCGTGCACGACGCGTACTTCTCCCAGGGTTGGTACCGCGACGAGTACGCGGACGGCGCCGGCATCGACCTGCTCTACGTCGATCACGTCACCGTCGACGAGGAGCGCCGGTCAAAGAACGTCGACCTCGCGATGATTCGACGACTCAGCGACACGATCGGCAGCGGCTGCCAGCTCGTCGTCATGCCGTACCGCGACGCGCACGAGGCGGCGCACTGGGCGCGCCTCGGGTTCGTCGTGAGCACCGCCGGCCGCTCGTCGGGCCTCATGCACATGAAGCTCGGTTACCGCAACGCGCGGCTCGTCGACGCGACGGGCTCGGGCGACTTCGAGATCCTCTCGGGCGGCGGTCCGGCCCCGCGGTCGCACACGAACTGACGCGTCACGCGCGCGCGGCATCGGCCGGCGGCGAGCTCGTCGTCCCGCCGCTCTGGTAGCGTTCGAGCTTGCGATAGAGCGTGCGGCGGTCGAAGCCGAGGACCTGCGCGGCGCGCGACTTGTTTCCACCCACGAGCGACAAGACGCGGAGGATGTAGCGCCGTTCGAGCTCGTCGATCGTGACGATCTCCTCGGGCTGGTTCGCCGACACGACGAATTTCTCCGGACGGAACGAGCGCACCTTCTCCGGCAAATCGTCGACTTCGATGCGGTGATCGCGCGCGAGCGCGACGGCGCCGTCGATGCAGTTCTCGAGCTCGCGGACGTTGCCCGGCCACGAGTAGCTGATCAGCTTCTCGGCCGCGGCCGGCGAGAGATCCATGCCGGCTTTGCCGTGGCGCTCGGCGTATTGCTTCAAGAAGTGACGGGCGAGGTGCAAGACGTCGCCTCCGCGTTCCCTGAGGGGGGGGACGTCGATCTTCACGACGTTGATTCGGTAAAAGAGGTCTTCGCGGAAGCGCCGCTCGTAGACCTCGTCTTCGAGGATGCGGTTCGTCGCCGTGAGCACGCGCGCGTCGAACGGGGTTTCGCGGTTCGAGCCGACGGGGCGGACCTTGCGCTCTTGCAGCGCGCGGAGGAGCTTCGGCTGGACCTCGAGCGGGAGCTCGCCGATTTCGTCGAGGAAGAGCGTGCCGCCGCTCGCCTGCAGGAAAAGGCCGGTGCGCTGCGTCTTGGCGTCGGTGAACGCGCCGCGCTCGTGGCCGAAGAGCTCGCTCTCGAGCAGCGAGGCCGGGATCGACGCGCAGTTGATGGCGACGAAAGGGCCGTCTTTCCGCCGGCTCCGGTCGTGGATCGCGCGCGCGATGAGCTCCTTGCCGGTGCCGGTTTCGCCGTGGATGAGCACGCCCGCGTCGGCGTCGGCCACGCGCGTCACGAGCCCGAAGACCCGGCGCATCGCGGAGCTCATGCCCACGACGTTCTCGATCGAAATGTCCTCGAGCGGCGCCACGGTGCGGAGTCGCTTCACTTCGCTCTCGAGGCCGCCGTGCTGGACCGCGCGGTCGACGGCGACGAGGAGCAGCTTGGCGTCGACCGGCTTGGTGATGAAGTCGTAGGCGCCGACGCGCATCGCGCCGATGGCCGTCTCGAGGCTCCCCTGCCCCGTGATGACGACGACCGGGACGTTCGGGCAGGTCCCGAGGACGCGCTCGCAGAGCTCGAGGCCTCCCATCTCCGGCATTTGCAGATCGGTGAGGACGCAGTCGAAGTCCTGCGCGCCGACCAGTTCGAGGGCCGCCTGCGCGGACGTGCTCGCCGTGACCGTGTTTCCCTCGCGTTCGAGGACGGTCTTGAGCAACTCGCACGTATCCTGATCATCGTCCACGACGAGGATTCTGCCGGACATGGTTCGGCTGCGTTTGCACGAGGCATGCCGGGCCGATCGCAGCCGATCCCCCGCGATCGCCGGCATCGCCCGGCCGAATTGGTGCGTTCTGCCCCGCGTCGAGCAAGGTTGCACCAGCCACCGTTGGCGCAAACCGTCACGGGCGCGACGAGAGCGCCGAGACGACCCCCGCCAGCGTCGCCGGTACGGAGGGTCCGAGGCCGCGCATGGCGTAGACGAACGCGGCGTTGACGATGCCGACGGTCAGGAACGCCTTGCGGTGGGCCTCGCTCTGGGCGGCGACGACGTTGACGCGATCGAGATCGTCGAGGCGGCCGGCGCGCGCGCGCTCGAGCGTCTCCACGTCGAGAAGCGCCTGCCTCCGGAGGACGTCGTCGCCCGCGAAGACGAGCAGCCGATAGTCCCGCATCGCACCAGGCACGCGCGCGGGCAGCGCGATGGAGAGGGCGCGTTCGATCGCGAGCGCCGATCCGTACGAGCGCGAGGGAGGCCCGCACTCGGCGTTCCAGTGCTCGCGGAGGACGTCGACGAAATGGGGCTCGAGCGGCTCGTCGCTCCGGAGGCACGCGAGGTAGTGCTGCTGGGTGACGAGCTTGAGGTGGAGCGCGAGGACGAGCAGCGCCAAGGGCGACGCATGGTGGAGCGTCCGCTCGAAGTCCTCGAAGTTCGAGACGTGGCGCACACTGACGGGGAAGACGGATCGGAAAGAGAGCTGGAACGCACGGAACAGATCGCGGTGCTCCGTCGATCGGTCGCGGAGGAGCGGTTCGAGCGTCGGTCGATTGCGCGCGTGCTCTCGGCTGCGCGCGGCGTTGGCCAAGAGCGACTCGAAGCGCTCGAACAAATGGAGGTAGCTCGACGCCCGAATCTGGTTGAGGCGCAGGAGATCGTCGCCGTCGAGGGCTCGAAGAGGTGTCGCGCCGGACAGCGCTTCGGGCATGAACGAGCGCGAAAGGTCGAGCTCCGTGGAATGGACGTCCGTGCCGGCCCGCGCGTCGCGCGCATCGAAGGACGCTCGCGGGGATTCGTTCCTCGGACTTTCCGACCGCGTCGGCATGCGTCGGCCGATGCATGCCGCACGCCACATGGCCGCAGGACGACACCACGTTCGCGATGCCGCGTCACCGTCGGAGCGCGAGCGGTCGCCGATGCGCGGACGGCGACGACTCGAGCTTGCCTCAACGGGGCGATCGTGGACGGCGACACGCCTCGGGCGGACGGTGCGCCCGCGTCCTTTCGAGCATTTCGCGGTGGATGGTCGAGGTACATACGTTGCTCGGGGTGGAAGGATGGCATTCTCGACCGCCGTCCTTCGGATCGACTGCGCGCAAACGTCCCGTGCGATGGAGGAGACGCTCCGCGATCAGGTCACGCGATTGCTGAGACGCAAGGGCATCGTCGTCGGCCTCTCCGGCGGCATCGACAGCTCGGTCGTGGCCGCGCTCGCGACGCGCGCGCTCGGCAAGGATCGCGTGATCGCGCTGCTCATGCCGGAGCGCGACTCGTCGCCGGCGTCGCTCGAGCTCGGGAAGATGCTCGCCGAGCACCTCGGCATCGCGTGGATCGTGGAGGACATCGGCCCCGCGCTCACGGCCATCGGGTGCTACGCGCGGCAAGACGAGGCCATCCGCACGGCGTTCCCGGAGTACGGCACGACGGAAGGGTGGCAGTGCAAGCTCACCCTCCCGTCGATCCTCGAGGGTGACCGACTGAACGTCTTCCAGCTCACGGTGCAGTCGCCCGACGGCGCGAAGAAGACGAGCCGCATGACCCCCGCGGCCTATCGGCACCTCGTCGCCGCGACGAACTTCAAGCAGCGCCTCCGCAAGATGGTCGAGTACTACCACGCCGACCGCCTCGGCTACGCGGTCGCGGGGACGCCGAACCGTCTCGAGTACGACCAAGGCTTCTTCGTCAAGCAAGGCGACGGCGCGGCCGACGTGAAGCCGATCGCGCACCTCTACAAGACGCAGGTCTACCAGCTCGCCGAATACCTCGGCGTGCCGCGCGTCATCCGCGAGCGGCCGCCGACGACGGACACCTTCTCGATGGAGCAGACGCAGGAGGAGTTCTACTTCGCGCTGCCCTACGACAAGATGGACGCCTGCCTCTACGGCAAGAACAACGGCGTGCCCGAGGCCGAGGTCGCGCGCGCGCTCGGCTTGACGGAAGACCAGGTGGTCCGCGTGTACCGCGACATCGACGCGAAGCGGCGCGCCACGCAGTGGCTCCACGTGCCGCCTTTGCTCGTCGAGCCCGTGCTGGAGACGTCGCCGGCGCAAGAGGCGTCGTCGACCGTGCTTCGCGTCGGGACGCGGGGTGCGTGATGTGCGGGATCGCAGGCGTCATCGCGCTGTCGGAGTCGGCCGCTCGGCCTTCGCGCGAAACGGTCGTACGCATGACGCGCGCGCTGGACCACCGCGGCCCCGACCAGTCGGGGGTCTTCGCCGAAGGCCCCGTCGCGCTCGGGCACGCGCGCCTGTCGATCATCGATCTCGCGGGCGGACGCCAGCCGATGTCCGACGGACGCCACGTCGTCGTCTACAACGGTGAGGTCTTCAACTACGTCGAGCTCCGCGAAGAGCTCCGCGCGCGCGGCCACGTATTCGTCACCGAGAGCGACACCGAGGTGCTCCTCCGCGCGTGGGTCGAATGGAAGGAGGAGGCGCTCCGCAAATTCGACGGGCAGTTCGCGTTCGCGATTTGGGACAGGGTCGAGCGCACGCTCGTGCTCGCACGCGACCGGCTCGGAGTCCGGCCGATCCACACGACCACCCACGACGGAAGCGTGTATTTTGCAAGCGAAGTCAAGGCCATCTTCGCCGCCGACGATCGCATCGTTCGCGCGCTCGATCCGCGCGGCATCGACGAGACGTTCACGTTCTGGAGCAGCCTCGCGCCGCGGACGCCCTTCGCCGGCGTCGACGAGGTCCCGGCCGGGCACGTGCGCACCTACGACATGATTCGCGGGCGCGTGACGGAGAAGCGTTGGTTCGAGCCTCCCTTCCCGACGCGGAACGAGGCACGCACGGGCCATGCGTCGGAAGAGGAGCTCGTCGACGCCGTGCGACGCACGCTCGAGCGCGCGGTTCGGCTCCGCATGCTCCGCGCGGACGTGCCGGTCGGCGCGTATTTGTCGGGCGGTCTCGACAGCTCTCTCGTCGCCGCCCTCGCGCACCGGTCGACGAAGCGCTTCTCGACGTTCTCCGTCCGCTTCGAGGACGCCGAGTACGACGAGACGTCGTTCCAACGCGAGGTCGCCGGCGCGCTCGGCACCGACCACCACGAGCTGCTCGTCACGCGGGAGGACATCGCGCGCGCGCTCCCGAGCGTCATCGCCCACGCCGAGCGCCCGATCCTTCGCACGGCGCCGGCGCCGCTCTTCTTGCTCTCGAAGCTCGTGCGCGACGCCGGGATCAAGGTCGTGCTCACCGGCGAGGGCGCCGACGAGGTCTTCGCCGGCTACGACCTCTTCCGCGAGGGCAAGGTCCGTCGCTTCTGGGCGAGAAATCCGTCGTCGAAGCTCCGGCCGCGCTTGCTCGCGAAGCTCTACCCCTACCTCGCGCGCTCGCCCGTCGCGCAGCAGGCGATGGCCGAGCGCTTCTTCGGCCGCGATCTCGCGCGGGCGAACGAGCCCGGGTTCGCGCACGGCATCCGGTGGCAGACGACCGGCGTGGTCAAACGCCTCTTCTCCCCGCAGATGCGCGCCGAGCTCGCCGCGTTCGACGCCGAAGCCGAATTCCGCGCGACCTTGCCCCTGCGCCTGCCCGAGTGGACGCCGCTCGCGCAAGACCAGTGGATCGAGATGCGGACGCTCCTCGCGGGTTACCTGTTGTCGTCGCAAGGCGATCGCATGCTCATGGCGCATTCGATCGAGGGGCGCTTCCCGTTCCTCGACTCCGAGGTCATCGATCTTGCATGTCGGTTGCCCGACGACATGAAGCTCCGGGTCCTCGACGAAAAGCACGTCCTCAAGCGCGTCGCAGAAGGCCTGCTGCCTCCGTCGGTCGCGCGGCGCACGAAGCAGCCTTACCGCGCCCCGGACGCGCTCGCGCTCACCTCCCCCGCGGCGCGGGACTACGTCTCCGAGGCGCTCGGGCGGCGCGCCGTCGAGCGCGCGGGGTTGTTCGACCCGGACGCCGTCGAGCGCCTCTGGAAGAAGTGCCGCGCGCAGGCCGAAGTCGGCCAACTGTCGAACACGGACAACATGGCCCTCACGGGCGTCCTTTCGACGCAGCTCCTGCACGAGATCTTCGTTCGACGCGTCGTCGTCCCGCGATCCGCGACCGCCGACGAACCGCTGCCCCACGTCTCGCTGGAACCCGCCGAGGTGAGCCCATGAACCCCGTCACGCTGCTGCACGATCACCTCCTCGCCACGGCCAAACGCGCGCCCGAAAAGCCCGCGGTGACGTTCCAGGGCAAACACGTCACGTACGGCGAGATCGACGCGCGATCGAACGCCCTTGCCAACGCGCTCGTCCGACGCGGCGTCGCGCGGGGCGACCGCGTGATCGTGTTCCTCGACAACTCGGTCGAGACCGTCATCGCGTTCTGGGCCGTCCTCAAGGCGAACGCCGTCGTCTCGATCGTCCACCCGCACACGAAATCCGACAAGCTCGCGTGGCTCCTCGAGGACTGCCGGGCGACCGCGCTCGTCACCGGCGCGCAGCTCGCACCGGTCTTCGTCGCCGCTGCCCAGAAGTCGAGGCACCTCCGCGCGATCGTCGTCGCCGGCAGCTTCGATCCGGCGCGCCACGGGTGGCACGAAGGCGCCGTCGCGTGGGCCGAAGCCCTGGCGCCCGAGCGCACGGATCTGCCGCCGACGCGGACGAGCATCGACGTCGATCTCGCCTCCATCATCTACACCTCCGGCAGCACGGGCGAGCCGAAGGGCGTGATGCTCACGCATCGCAACATGACGACCGCGTGCGCGTCGATTACCCAATATCTCGGTTCACGGGAAGACGACGTCGTGCTCTGCGCGCTGCCGATGTCGTTCGATTACGGACTTTATCAAATGATCATGACTTTTTCGAAGGGCGGCAGGCTCGTCCTCGAAAAAGGATTCACCTACCCGATGCAGGTCATGAAGACCGTCGTCGAGGAGGGCGTGACGACCTTCCCCGGCGTGCCGACGATGTTCGCGATGCTGACGGAGACGAACGCGCTCCGCGATTTCGACCTTCGCCATATCCGGACGGTCACGAACACCGCCGCCGCGCTCCCGGTGCAGCACATCCTCGCGCTGAAGGAGCTGTTTCCGGCCGCGCGCATCTATTCGATGTACGGCCTCACCGAGTGCAAGCGCTGCACGTACCTGCCCCCCGAGGATCTCGATCGGAAGCCGGCGAGCGTCGGCGTCGCCATCCCCAACACCGAGCTCTGGCTGGTCGACGAGAAGGATCGTCGCGTGGGTCCGAACGAGGTCGGCCAGCTCGTCATCCGCGGCGCGACGGTGATGGCGGGATACTGGGAAAAACCCGAACAAACGGCCAAGAAACTGCGACCTGGCCCCGTCCCCGGCGAGCGCGTCCTCTACACGGGCGATCTCTGCAAGCTCGACGACGAGGGCTACTTGTATTTCGTCGGCCGGATGGACGACATCATCAAGTGCCGCGGCGAGAAGGTCGCGCCCAAAGAGATCGAGGCCGTCCTCTACGGCGTCCCCGGCGTGAAGGAGGCGGCGGTCATCGGCGTCGCCGACGCCGTCTTGGGCCAAGTCCCCAAGGCCTTCGTCACGCTCGAAGGCGGTGCGTCCGTGGACGAACGCGCGCTGCGCCAAGCGTGCATGGAACGCCTCGAGAGCTTCATGGTCCCGAAGTACTTCGAAGTCGTCGCGGCGATGCCGAAGAGCGACAACGGAAAAATCGACAAGAAAGCATTGTCTCGAAGGGGGTCCGAATCACCATGACGAAGCACCACGAAACCGTCCGGGCGTTCATCGAATCCAATTTCTACGTCCCGGACGCAAAAGAGATATCGGACGACACCTCGCTGCTCGAACGAGGAATCGTGGATTCCACGGGCGTGCTCGAAGTCACGACGTTCTTGGAGTCGCACTACGGAATCAAGATCGCGGACGACGAAATCGTGCCCGAGAACCTCGACACCATCGCCAACATCGTCGCGTTCGTGAAGCGGAAGACCGGAGAGCAAACGAGCGGGCCATCCGCCGCACGCGCCGCGCAGGCCGGGGCATGACCACGAGGTTCGAGAGCGTCGTCGCGACGTCTTGGGAGGGGCGAGTTCGCATGCATCCTTTCGTCGAAAAATTGGCGCGCGTCCTCCGGGACGACAAAAGGCCGTCCTTCTCCGTGCTCACACGAAAGGTCGGCGCGAGTGCGCTCGCCCTCGCCAAGGGCAGCGCCGTCCTCCGCGCGTGCTCGAAGGTCGGCCCGCGGGCGCGCGTCTTCGGACGAAGGCCGCACGTCGTCAACCGCGGGGAGCTCCGCATCGGGGCCGACTTCTCGACCTCGGGCGCGTTCGGCGTCGTGCAGCTCTCGACGGCCCCCGAAGGTGTCCTCGACATCGGCGACGGCGTGAGCATCAACTACGGGACCGCCCTCTCCGCGCGGAGGAGCGTCCGCGTCGGCCATCGGACGAAGATCGGTCCGTACTGCGTGATCGCGGACTCCGATCTGCCCCTGCCCCTGGACGTCGCGGACGGCGATCGGTCGCTCGCGATCGACATCGGCGACGACGTGTGGCTCGGCGGGCGCGTGACCGTCCTGCCCGGCGCGCACATCGGGAACGGGGCCGTCGTCTCCGCGGGCAGCGTCGTCGCCGGGGACATCCCGCCGAACGCCGTGGCCTCGGGGAACCCCGCGCGCGTCCTGCGCGTCACGTCGGGACCGCCGCCTTCGGGGGAACGCGTGCGCGCCATGCCGAGCACGTCGATCACGCCGATCACGCCAGCGTCCACACCCGCATCGTCCACCACGACGTCTTTACGAGAGGCTCCCCATGTCGAACGTGCGAGCGCCGAACGCGTCGAGCTTGGTTGATCGGCTCGTCGGTCGCTGGGCGCGGCGGCGCGCGAGCCGCACGTTCCACGATTGCGACGCGGTGGGCCCGGGCGCGCGCGTCTTCGGTGCGCCCCACGTCGTGAACGACGGGTGCCTCGAGATCGGCGACGACTTCATGATCAGCGCCATCCCCGTGCGCGGCCACTTGGTGACGGCGACTTCCGGCCGGCTCCGCATCGGGCACCGCGTCCGCATCGGGCACGGCACGTCGATCTTCGCGCAAGAGCTCATCGAGATCGGCGACGGGACGACCATCGGTCCGATGACGATGGTGCTCGACGTGGACTTCCACGAGGTCAAGGATCGAGGCTCGCTCGGCACCGCGCGCCCCATCCGCATCGGGAAGAACGTGCGCATCGCGAGCGGCGTCGTC
>JBGAHN010000177.1:0-11316 GCA_044226145.1 Labilithrix sp.
CCTCCTTCCCGTGGCGCAAGCGGCCTCCATGGCGAACCGCCGTCGAGCGGCCGCCGCCCTCGCGTCGTTCGCCCTCGTCGCATGCGCCGCTGCGCCATCGCCGCACGCGCCCGATCGACGTCCGGCGGAGGCCGCGTCGCACGCTTCCCCCCGCTGCTTGACGATCGGCGCGTGGAACGATCTGCACGGGCAGATCACCCCGGACCATCCCGTCGTCGACACCGGGCACCTCGCCGTCGGCGGGGTCGTCGCGCTCGCGGACGAAGTGTCGGATCTGCGCGCGACGGGCGACGCCGTCGTGCTCCTCGACGCCGGCGATCTCTTCACGGGTCCGCTCGTGTCGACGCTCGCGGAGGGCGCGCCCATCGTGGACGCCTACCGCGTGCTCGGCGTCGACGCCGCCACGATCGGCAACCACGAGTTCGACTTCGGCCCGGTGGGCTACGCCGCCGTCACGGCGAAGGCCGGCTCCACCGACGCGACGGGGCCCGACGGACCGCGCGGCGCGCTCGCGCAGCGCATGGAGACGGCGTCGTTCCCGTTCGTCGCCGCCAACGTGCGGCTCGCGGGCGGCGCGATGCCGGCGTGGCCGCATTTTCGCGCCTCGACGCGCATCGCGAGGGACGGCTTCGACGTCGGCGTCGTGGGGTACGCGACGCGCGAGACGCCGAAGACCACGCTCAAGCCGAACGTCGCCGATCTCGATTTCGTCACCGACGCCGCGGCCTCCGTCGCACGGGAAATCCGCGCGCTCCGGGCGGCCGGTGCTGCGCCCGTCGTGCTCCTCGCGCACGCGAGCCTCGAAGGCGAGCTCCCCCAAAAGCTCGATGATCCGGCCGATCCGCGCGGCGAAAAGCACGACGGCGAGATCGCATCGCTCGTCGCCGCGCTGGGCCCCGATCGGCCCGACGTGATCGTCGCCGGCCACCGTCACGCCTGGATGCTCGGGCGCGTCGACGGCGTCCCCATCGTCTCGAGCGATCACCACGGCGTCGGCATGGCGCGCGTGCGGTTCTGCCGCGAAGGCGACCGCGTGGCGCTGTCATCCATCGAGCGACGCGTCGTGGTCGCCGCCGAGCCTCCGCGAACGGAGCTCGGCCGGCGCGTAGCCCAAGCCGTCGCGCCCTGGCTCGCGCGCGTGGCCACCGTCGCCCAGGCCCCGGTGACGACGTTGAAGCGTGCGTGCCTCGATCAGAGCGCCCAGGGCACGGCGATGCTCGAGCAGGTGGCCCGCGCGATCGCGATCCATGCCGGCGACGCCGCCGCGCCTCCGCCAGGCACGTCCGTCGTCGCGCTGACGAACGCGGGCGGGATCCGCGCACCGCTCCACGCGGGGCCCCTCCGCTACGAAGACGTGTTCGCGACCTTCCCGTTCGAGAACACCGTGAGCGTCTGCGAGACGACCCGCGCCGATCTCACGCGCGTCATCGAACGGGCGCTCGCGGGAAACGCCGGACGCACACGCTTCCCGTTCGGCATCGCGGGCGCGCACGTGAGCGTTCGACGATCGGCGGACGGAACCCTCGCGCTCGAGCGCCTCGTCCTCGACGCCCCCGCGGACGCCGCGCGCTCGCCTCGCCCCCCGGCCGACGAATCGCGCGTGTGGCTCGCCCTGCCCGACTTCGTGTTGGACGGCGGCGACGGCTACCTCGAAGGGATCCCTTGCGTCTCCACGGCGCGCTCGTCGACGCGCGTGCGCGAGGCGTGGCGCGAGCTCCTCGTCCGCGAAGGCGCCTGCGACGGTGTTGCAAAAAACGTCGACGTCCGATCTGCCCCTTGAACAGGGTTGGATCGCTCGTCCTCCAGGATCCCGCGGACAACGCCTCAGAAGAACCTAGAATTGCTCGAAAAACCGAGCGATCCGTGCCGCGGCGACTTGGCACGGACCATGATGTAGGCCGAGGTCGTTTCCCTCACCTCTCTCCCGGGAGCCCTCCCCGCATGACCGACCGTCGTCGCTCGCTTCGTTTCCCCTTCGCTCGAAGGACGCTCCTCGCGCTCGTGCCCATGCTCGCTCCGCTCGGGTGCGCGCTCGTCGACGGCTCGGCGACGACCACGGACGACGTCACGTCGGTCGAGAACACGGACGTCAAATCGCAAGCGATCGGCAACTGCTGGCTGTACGCGACCGCCGGCTGGGCGGAGTCGCTCCACAAGGGCGCGACGGGACGCGACGTCGATCTCTCCGAGGCCTACTGGAACTACTGGTACTGGTACGAGCAGATCACCGACGGCTCGATCGTCCTGCCGAAGGACGACGGGTACCCTCGACGAAAGGTCACCCAAGGCGGGTGGTGGGGGCTCGGCGCCGAGCTCATTCGTCGCTACGGGTGGATGCACGAGCACGACTTCATCCCGGAGTCGGACGACAAGGCGGCGCGCCACTCCGCGGCCGTCGACGCCCTCAACGCCGAGCTCGGTCGCGGGACGCTCGCCTCGTTCGAAGCGAGGCACGATCCGCGGATCGTGCGCGACGCGCTGAACCGCGCCTGGCAGCTCACGCCGGACGTCGTCGCGGCGCTCGAGGCGACCTTTCCGCTGCCGCCCGCGCCTGCGAGCGAAGGCGCGGGAGACGGTCCGGAGATCGACGATGCCGGGGCGACGGCCGATGCGGGCAGCGCGCCGAGCGACGGAGGCGAGGACTTGGACGCGAGCGTCGACGACGCCGGGGCGACGGCGGATGCCGGTCCTCCGAAGCCCAAGCCCGTCCCGCCGCCGCCCGAGCCGTTCGTCGATCTGGCCGATCGCCGGAGCGACGCCGCGACGATCCATGTCCCGCAAGAGCTCCCCGTGCTCTCGGCGGACGGGCAGCGAACGATCTCGCTCGCCGACGTCGTCGGCAAGAAGGTGCAAGGAACCGCCATCGGCGACGGCATCCGCGAGGGCGTCGAGGCGTGGACGGAGCTCCGCTACACGTGGAACAACACGGAGCGAGGGTACGCGCGGCGCGAAGCCTTCCTGAAGAACCTGCGCGACGTGCTGAACCGGCGCCTCGCGGTGCCCATCGCGTGGGTCATCTCGAACAAGGCGCAGGACGGCGCCTACCGGAACGAAGGCCTCGACGCGTGGTCGCTCGGCGGGCTGCACGAGTCGCTCCTCGTCGACTACGAAATCGACGACGTCCCCGGCTACGGCACGCTGCGCGTCGATGAGCGGGAGACGCGGCCGGAAGCGCTCGAGGCGACGCTGAGCGACCAGGCCGTCCTCCAGTTCTTCCGCATCAAGAACTCGTGGGGAACGGAGCGGATCTGGAGCGACGAAGAGCTCCGCCAGTACGGAACGCCCGTCGAATACGAAGCCGACGGCGGCGTGAAGAACAAGCCGAACTACCTGCCCTCGAAGCCCGGCTACAACGATCTCTACCTGACGTACCTCGATCGCTCGACGGACCGCGGCGAGAAGGAGAACGGGCACGTGATGTTCCGCCTCGCGCTGCCGAGCCAACTGCGGTTCGCGATCCCCGAGCTCGCCGAGCCCGCTCCCGCCGCGGAGACCGACGCGTCCACGGACGCCGCCCCGTCCGACGACGCCGCTCCCTGAAGCGGCCCCCTCACTCGGACTGCGGGACCTTCTTCGCGACCGATCCTTCGGGGTACGTGTACCAGCCGGGATCTTCGTACGACGTGATCCCCGCGCGGACCTTCAGCACGGTGAACATGCCACCCATCTCGATGGGACCGAACGGGCCATCGCCCGCCATCATCGGCAGCGTGTTCTTCGGGCGCCCCATGTCCATCATGTTGCCCATGCCCTTCTCGCCCATGGCCATGTAGCCGGGCAAAATCGCGCGCACGCGATCTTCGAGCGCGCCGCCCGTCTTGACGCCGAGCATGTTCGGCACGTCGTGCGCCATCGCGTTCATCGTGTGGTGCGACTTGTGGCAGTGAAACGCCCAGTCGCCTTCGACGTCCGCGACGAACTCCACCGTGCGCGTGCTGCCGACCGGGACGTTCACCGTCGTCTCGGGGCGCTGCGCCGCGGGCGGGACAGGGCCGCCGTCGGTGCCGACCTCGCGGAAGGTGTAGCCGTGGACGTGGATGGGGTGGCTGTCCATCGAGAGGTTGCCGAACGAGACGCGCACGCGCTCGCCTTTCTTGACGACCCACGGATCGGTCCCGGGCCAGACGCGGCTGTTGAACGTGAAGAGGTTGAAGTCCGTCATCACGTTCGGGTTCGGCGTCGCCGTCCCCGGCTCGACGTACCACTCGCTCAACGCGACGACGAAATGGCGGTCCACCTTCGGGACCTCGGGGACCTTCGGATGGATGACGAACATGCCCATCATGCCCATCGCCATCTGGACCATCTCGTCCGAGTGCGGGTGGTACATGAAGGTGCCGTGCTGGCGGAGCGTGAACTCGTAGACGTACGTCTCACCCGGCTCAATGTGCGGCTGGTTGAGCCCCGAGACGCCGTCCATGCCGTTCGGGAGCAAGATGCCGTGCCAGTGGACGCTCGTGCGCTCAGGGAGCCGATTTTCGACGTAAAAACGCACGCGATCGCCCTCGACGGCCTCGATGGTGGGCCCCGGCGTGGAGCCGTTGTAGCCCCACGCGTTGACGATCATGCCTTTGGCGAACTCGCGCTTCACGGGCTCGGCGACGAGGCGGAACTCTTTGACGCCGTTCTTCATGGTCCACGGCAGCGCCCCGCCGTTCGGCGTGACGACGGGGACGTAGGGGAGCTTGCCTTGCGGGGCCGCTTGCTGGGCGCGCGCGGGCCGCGCCGTCGAGACGAGCGCGGCGAGCGCAATGACGGCGAAGAAGATGCGAACGAAGGACCGAAGGCTCATGATCGTCACCCACCTCCATGTGCGAGTCGGCCGCCGACGGCGCGCTCGAGGGCGCTCTTCGCGACCCAGTAGTCACGGAGCGATTCAATGTATTCTACATAGGCGTCGTACTCGCTCTGCTTGGCTTGGATGAGCGCGTAGACGCCGAGGAGCATGGCGTCGTACTGCTGCTGCGAGAACTTCACGACGTTCTCGCGGAGCGGCACGACGACCTTGCCGTACTGTTCGACGACGGCCCGCGCCGTCGTCACCCGCGCCATCCCGGCGCGGACGTCGGCGCGGACGTCGACGGCGAGCGCGCGCAGATCGTTCTCCGCGCGGCGCGTGAAGGCCTCGAGCTTGGCGACCTGCGCCTGCCGTTGGTCGAAGAGCGGGATCTCGAGCGCGACGGACGGACCGAAGCTGAAGCGGCCCGAGTGACGCAGCCGGCCGGCCTCGACCGAGACGTTGACCGTCCCCGTCCAACGCGTGGTCTTCGCGAGCGACAACGCATAACCGAGCGCCTGCGCGTTGCGGCGCGCCGCGGCCACGTCGAGGCGTTCGGCGATCGCGCGGCTCTCGAGGCGCTCGAGCGGCGGCTCTTCGCCCGGCAGCTCCGGCAGACGCGCCGCGAGCTTCCAGCGCGTGCGGACGCCCCACGTGCCCATCGCTTTGTTGAGCTCCTCGCGCGCGACGGCGGCCTTCCCTTCCGCCCGCTGGCGATCGAGCGTCGCCTGCGCCGCGAGGACGAGCTGGGTCTGGAGCGCGAGGTCGTTCATGTTGCCGGCCTCGTGCTGCCGGCGCGCGATTTCGGCGGCGGACTCGGCGGCTTCTTCGACCAGCTTGCGCATCGCGAGCACTTGCCCGGCCGCCTGCGCCTCGAAGAACGCCTCCCGCACGTGGGCGGAGATCTCGAGGACGCGATCGCCCACGGCGAGCTTCGTGGCCTCGAGCTCGGTCCGCGCGACGCGCTTGCGGAGCGGCAACGTGATCAGATCGACGAAGTCCTGCTCGATGCTCAAAAAGAGGTTCGGGGAGATGTGCTCGGATTCCCACGCGGTCATCCCGATCCCGAACACGGGGTTCTTGAGGAGCCCGGCCTGCACCAAATCGGCCTGCGCGATGGCGAGCTCCTCGAACGTCGCGCGCATCGACGGGTGGTTCAAGAGCGCGACCTGAACCGCGGCGTCGACCGTCAGATCGGCGTCGAGGAGCCGATCGATGGCGTCCTCGGCCTGACGATCTTGCTCCGTCGAGGCCTCCCAGCGGACGCGGTGGCCCGAGCGTACTTCGACGGTCTTCGCGACGTCGTCGAACGCGGGCGCCGCGGACGTCGAAGCGCAGCCGACGATCCCCGTCGAAAGGAGCGCCACGAGCGCGATCCATCCTCGCTTCATCCTCGCTTCCTCGTTCGCATCTTCTTTCCGGAGGATCTTCATTTCCGGGGGACGAGCTTCATGTGGCACTTGGGGCATTCGCCCGGCTCCTTCGACGTCACGTCGGGATGCATCGGGCAGACGTAGACGGTGTCCATGGCCGGTGCATCCGCCGGATCGGCATGGCCCTCGTGGGGCGCCGCGGTCGGCGAGGCACCTTCGTGGTGGGCATGCGGCGTCGGCGACGAAGCCGCGGAGAGCACGGGCGTCCCCTCCGGTGCGTCGGGGTTCGACGGATCGTTCGCCGAGTGCGCGACGGGGGCCGGCGCCGGAGAGCACGCGGCAACGGCGCCTCCGAAGACGAAGAAGACGAGCAAAGAACGAGTTCGTGCCATGGCGTGTCCTGTGGAATCGGTCGAAAGAGCCCCCCGTACGTAGGCCGCTCTCGCGTTTCGCGCACCCCTCTTCGTCGCAAAAACGCCCGCGGCGTGGCGCACGACGCGCCTCATGACGCCGCGCGCGGTCGAAGAAGGACGAGAAGGACGACAAGACGGACGAACCTGAGGCAAAATGAGTCGGTCCGTCGCCGCTCCCGCGCGCCCGGTCGTCCTGGTCCGCATCTGCTCCTGCTTCGGCATCGTTCCTCCTCGCCGTGAATCGTCCGACGTCATCGAATCCCCGTTTCCTCCGAAGGACGCTCGCACGCTGGTCGGGATTACAGGTCGGTCTGCGCGCGGCGCTCGTGGTCGCGCTTTTTCTGCACGGCTACGCGCTTTGGTGGGGAATGCCGGCGTCCGACGCCTGGGACAACGACGGGATCGCGCCGCGAGACTTCCTGCCGGGCGTCGCCGAGACCTTCACGCCCGGGCAGTATTTCACGTATCCGCCGCTCCATTTGATGCTCCTGACGCTCCTGACGCTCCCGGTCACGCTGACCGCGGCGTACCGGGCGGGGACGACGGCGGTGGGGCCGGTCCTCCGCGAGATCATCGAGCCTCCGTACATGACGGCGATGGCGATGACCGCGCGCGTCGTCTCCCTCCTCATGTCGCTCGGCATCGTGCTCGCGTTGGCGAAGCTCGCGGAAGAGCTCGCCGGAGGCGCGGGCGCGGTCGACCGCGAGCGCAAAGACCGAGCGGCCGTGTTCACGGCCTGGGTGGCCGCGCTCGGCGCGCCGTTCACCTACTACGCGCACACCTCGAACCTCGACGTCCCCTACCTGTTCTGGGGCTCGCTCGCCGCGCTCGCGCTCGCACGCGCCGTCGTCCGCCACGAGACGGCGCGCCTCCGGACCTTCGGGCTCTTCGCGGCGTGCGCGGTGGCGACCAAAGATCAAGCGTACGCGCTCTTCTTGGTGAGCGTGCCCACCGTGATCGTCGTCTGGTTCGTCATCGACCCGTGGGTTCGCCTCAACGTCCGGACGTTGCTCCGCGATCTGGTCGTCGCGTTCGTCATCGCCGTCGCGGCGCTCCTGGTGATCGACGGCGCCCTCTTCAACCCGAGCGGCTTCCGCGCGCGCCTCGGCTTCCTCTCCGGCAGCGCGAGCCAGGACTTCGCCCAGTACGCCCGCGGGTGGGCCGGGCGGAAGATGATCCTCCTCGACGGCCTCGACAATTTCCGGTTCCACTACGACTGGCCGTTCGCGCTCTTCCTCGGCCTCGGCTTCGTGAGCGCCGTCCTCGGGGCGCGCAAGCTCGGTCGCTCGACGCTCACGGCGTCGTTGCTGCCGCTCTTCGTCGCCGCGTCGTTCACGGTGTGCTTCAACTTCGTCGCCCGCCGCGTCGAAGAGCGCTTCACGCTCCCGCAGTTCCTCTTCACGTCCGTCTACGGGGGCTTCGGGTTCGCGAGCGTTTGGTCGGCCCGACCCGTCGAAAAACTCTTGGGCGGGAAGGCCGAGCGCGTCGTCGTCGGCCTGCTCCGGTGCGCGGTGGTCGGGGTGCTCCTCTTGGGGGTTCATCGCGCGATGACCATCGACGCGACGCTCGCGCGAGAGCCGCGCTACCAGACCGAAGCGTTCCTCGAGGCGCACGTCTCACCCGGCGACGTCATCGAAGTGCACGGGCTCAACACCTATCTCCCGCGCTTCCCTTCGAAGGCGACGATTTTCCGCATCGGGCCGACGTCCGTGGACCGGCGAGGCCCCTTGCCGAACGTCCACGAGATCGAGGCGCCGTACATGGCGATCGGCGAGCGACGGCCGACGTGGATCGTCGTGAGCATGTGCTTCGCGTGGCGCTACCTCGAACGTTACGAAGGTCCGTACACGGCGACGAAGGGGCGCATGGTCCCGACCATCCTGGCCGCCCAAACGCACGACGACGACGCGACGACGTTCTTTCGCGGCCTCTTCGGTGGCACGCTCGGTTACCGCGAGGTCGACCACGCCTTCGTCCCGGACGGGGGCTTTTTCCCCCGCGTGAACTTGCACGCGAGCCTGAGCTGCGACACGTTCGTCTTCTTGCGCGACGACGTCGCTTTTCCGAGCGTCGAAGCGCCTCCCACGCAATGAGCCGTTGCGGAAGCCATGCGATGTACGTCATGGTGTGCACGGACGAACGAGCCCTCCCATGACCGTCCCGTCGAACATCCTCTTCAAGCTGCCTGCCTGGGTCGAAGATCACGTCGCCGCGCGCGATCGCTACGAAGGCGACGACGCGAAGGTGGCGCTCGCGATCGCGCTGTCCAAGGAGAACATCGCGCACCAAACGGGCGGTCCGTTCGGCGCCGCCATCTTCGACGACGACGATCGGCTCCTCACTGCCGCCGTGAACGTCGTCATCCCGCAGCGGAGCTCGCTCGGCCACGCCGAGACGATCGCTTTCATGTTGGCGCAGCAGCACGTGGGCCGCGCGCGCCTCAACGAAGACGGGCGACGCTACACGCTCGCGGCCTCGTCGCAGCCATGCTGCCAGTGCTACGGCGCGAGCATCTGGGCGGGGATCGACGTCCTGCTCATCGGCGCGCGGAGCGAAGACGTGATGGCGCTCACGAAGTTCGACGAAGGGCCCCTGCCCGCGGACTGGATCGGCGAGCTCTCCGCGCGCAAGATCGAGGTCCGTCGCGATCTGCGCCGCGACGAAGCCCGCGCGGTCCTCGCCGACTACGGCCGCCTCGGCGGTCCGCACTACTAAATGGGGAACGGCGCGGCCTTCGACGGGACACCACGAAAGACCGTGCTGCCCGGACCGCGCGATCGCGGTCGAACGGTCGAATGACACAAGGTGGCACACCGCGGGGCTCGAAGGGGCCTGACGAGGTCGCTCTACGCTTGGCATGCCACTTGCTCAGGCACGCCCGCCAAATATGTCTCGCTTCCTGCTCGTCCTTTCACTCGCAGCGCTCGGCGTGGCGGGCGGTTGTTCCAATTCCGACAAGGAAGATGCGAAGGCCATCCCGCCTCCGCCCTCCGAGTGCGAAAGCCTCCCTCCTCTCTCCGAAGTACAGCCGAAGCTCGTCGCGTTCCTCGACGAGCGTTCGACCGGTGCGACGGTGCTCCAGCCCGAAGACGCACATCTCGGCGCCGTGCCTCTGTCCGTCGGCTATGCGCTCGACGGCACGGACGAGAAGAGCGGCGCACGGCTGTGGAGCGACGGCCCCCTCCTCCTTCACTCGCTCGCCGAAGTCCAAGCGAACGAATACCTCGCGAACTCGGCCGACCACTTCGACGTCGACTGGTCGAAGGAGGCTTTGTTGATCGTCCGCGAGCATCCCCGACAAGCGATGTACCGCTACGTGCTCGCCGGCACCGAGCTCGTCGTCCTGGTCGCCAAGGCAACCCCCTGCCTCGCGCCCGCGGAGAGCGAGTCCTTCTCGACGAGGCCCGATCGAGGGACCCGCGCGCTCAAGGTGCCAAACACGGTCCTCACGGCGCGGATGGATACGAGCGAGTTCCGCTATCGGATGGTCTATCCGGGCGCGACGGGCACGTGCAAGCGGGCGAGCGAGCCGGCCGCCACCGGAGGTGGGGAGCCGAACGTCGTCCATGGGCCCGACGGCCTACGTCTCTACTTCGGAGGCTTCAGCGCGATGACCGGCAACGTCTTCTTCGGCGAGTCGTCCGACGGAGCACAGTGGTCTCCGAATGGCTGGGACGACAAGCACCTCTCCACGTTCGCCGGACGAAATCCGTACTATGCCGACGTCTACGAGCCGTTCGTCGAATACGTCGATCATGCGTGGCGCATGACCGCGACGACGAACGACTTCGACACCGTCCGCGACGACAAGGAAGGCGCGCCCGCCGTCCAGGTCCGGAGCACCGGACTCGTGGAGATGACGTCCGCCGACGGCCTCGCGTGGTCCGAAGGCAAGCTGCTCCTCCCTCGGGCGAAGGACGGCGAACACGCGAGAACCTCGCCTTCGCGGATCGTCGTCGGCGACGAGGAGCGAATGTACTTTGCCGCTGGCGGGGACATCCGCGTCGCGCGACGGCGTGGCGGCACCGACTTCGTCGAAGATCCCACGCCGGTGCTCGCTCCGTCGAGCAACCTCGATGCCTACGACGCGCTCGGATATGCTGGGCCCGAAATCGCGCGCATGGGCGACCGGCTCGTGCTCTTCACGACGGTGCTTTGGGGAGGACTCTCGATCGACGAGGCTTGGCGCACCGGAATCACCTACGCGATCTCGGACGACGACGGCGCCACCTTCCAACGTAGCCCCGCTCCCCTCCTCGTTCCCGAAACGGAAGACGAAGCAGGCGGCATCGGTTCACCTTCCGCGCTCGTCACCGAAAACTCCGTGGCGCTGTTCTTTTCGTCGGTCAATCGGCGGGCCGAGCCGATCGTCAAACGTGCGGATTGCACACCGCCGTAGCGGAGAGGAAGATCGGTCGCGCGGGGGCGCTGGCCGCGGCGCGGCATCGTGTGTATGACGTTCGGACGCATGGATCCCGCGCGTCATTGCATCGTCTCGAGCCCGGACGCCGAAGCGCGCATCGCGCGGGCCGTGCGCTGGGTCGCGGAGCGGCAGGAAGCGCGCGTCGTGCTCGTGGGCGCCTCCATCGAGGCGGCCTCCGAGGTCGCTCGGCGGGCGGTCCTCCAGACCGCGACGAAGGCGTCGCTTGGGTGGCACCGCACCACGCTCGATGTGCTCGCCGTGGGGATGGCCAAGGCCGAGCTCGCGCGTCGCGGCCTCGTCCCAGCGTCGCGGCTCGCGCTCGAAGCCGTG
>JBGAHN010000178.1:0-11288 GCA_044226145.1 Labilithrix sp.
GGTGTGATTCATGCGGGGGGTGGGGGTGGAAGGAAAGGAAACCCCGAAGCGTCGGGCGGTGGTTCGGGGGGGGCCATCCTCGTCGAAGCCGACACAGCAACGGTCTTGGGCACGCTCGCGGCAAACGGCGGTGGTGGCGGTGCTGGATGGGGACAGGGCGCGTACCTGGCGGGTGACGGCAACGACGCGACGCCGGACGATGCGATGGCCCTTGGCGGAGCGTCGACCGACGGAACGTCGAAGGGCGGCATGGGCACGGCCGCCGACGTGATCAATGGCAGCAGCGGCACGCGCGCCGAAAATGCCTATCCCGCCGGCGGTGGTGGTGGCGCCGGACGCATCCGCATCAACACGACGTCGGGCTCGGCCACGATCTCTGGCACGGTCTCGCCGAGCGCGGGCACGCCCTGCTTCACGCAAGGCAAGCTCGCGAAGTAGCGCCCGCTGCCCCTGCGTCGAACGAACGAAGCCCGAAGTCCCTTCGCGAGACTTCGGGCTTCGTTGTGTTCGCGGCCTTCGCTCGGCCCGCGATCGATCAGCCGGCCGAGGCCTTCACGTGCTCGGCGTAGGCCTTGTCGTCGAGCAGATCTTTGCCGACGTCGCCCGCGGCCTCGATGACGACCATCCACCCCTTGCCGTAGCAGTCCTCGTTGACGAGCTCGGGGCTCGCGTCGAGCGCGCCGTTGACCTCGATGATCTTGCCCGCGACGGGCGCGAACAAGTCGCTCAGCGTCTTGACGCTCTCGATCGTGCCGAAGGCCTTGCCGACGTCGATGGCGTCGCCCGCCTTCACGTCGAGGTTGACGAGCGTGACGTCCCCGAGCTGCTCGACGGCGAACGCCGTGATCCCCACGGTGACGCGGTTGCCGTCGATCTTCGTCCACTCGTGGTCCTTGGTGTACTTGAGCCCCGCGGGGATGTTCGTGTCGCTCATCCTTGATTCCTCTCTGTCCTGTCGGCTTCGTCTCGCGGCGCCTCGAGGTCCTCGGGCGCCGAAATGTCTCGCGCTCGATTCAGTACGACCGCTTCCAGAAGGGCGTCTTCACGACGACGGCTTCGACGTTCTTCCCGCGGCAGTCCACGAAGAACTTCGTCCCGACGTCCGTCATGGCCGCGGGAAGATAGCCGAGTCCGATGTTTTTTCCGACCGTCGGCGCCGGGCTGCCGCTCGTGCACACGCCGACCTCGCGCCCTTCGAGATCGCGCAGCACGTAGCCGTGACGCGCGATCCCGCGCCCGGTCACCTCGAACCCGACGAGCTTGCGGCGGAGCGGTTCCGCCTTGATCTTCTCGAGGGCCGCCTTGCCGACGAACGCCGGCTTGGCGAGCTTCACCACCCAGCCGAGGCCCGCCTCGAGCGGGTTCGTCGTCTCGTCGATGTCGTTGCCGTAGAGCGACAGGCGCGCCTCGAGCCGCAGCGTGTCGCGCGCGCCGAGCCCCGCGGGCTTGAGCCCCAGCGGCGCTCCGAGCTCCACGAGGGCATCCCAGAGCTTCGGAGCGTCGTTCCACGCGCAGAAGATCTCGACGCCGTCTTCGCCCGTGTAGCCCGTCCGCGCCACCGTGCACCGCACGTCCGCGACGACGGCGTCGCGGAAATGGAAGGACCGGAGCTCGACGAGCTTCGCCGCGTCCGCGCCCGCCTTCGCCAGCACGTCGAACGCCTTCGGCCCTTGCAGCGCGATCAGCGCCGTTTCGTCCGTCCGATCCTCGAAGGTGCAGCGACCCTCGGCCGCTCGCGCGAAAATCCCCGACATTTTCGGGTGGTTCGACGCGTTGCACACGACGAGCCATCGATCGCGCGCGGCGCGGTAGACGATGAGGTCGTCGAGGATCGTGCCCTGCTCGTTGCACGCGCAGGTGTAGAGCGCCTGGCCGTCCTCGAGCTTCGTGGCGTCGTTCGTGATGAGCCCGTCGACGACGCCCAGGGCCCCTTCGCCGCGGAGCTCGAGCTCGCCCATGTGGGAGACGTCGAACAAGCCGCACGCCTTGCGCACCGCCTCGTGCTCGTCGACGATGCCTGTATATTGCACGGGCATGGAGAACCCCGCGAAGGGCACCATCCGCCCCTTTGCGGCGACGTGGCGATCGTGGAGGGAGGTCTGGCGGAGCTCGGCGTCGGTCATCGTGCGACGCAGCTTACAGCGGTTCCCCCCCGCATGGCCATGCCGCGCGAGGCCGGGAGGCGGGCGGTCTCGGTCCGTTCGCTCGATCCCCCGTCCCCGACCGCCCGGATGTGTTCTAGACTGACCGCCGATGGGTACACCTTGGGATCGCGCCGCGGAGCGCTACCTCGAGCAATGGGTTCCTCGCTTCGTGCCGTACCACCTCGATTTGGTCCGGGAGCTGTCGCTCGCGCGCGGGCAACGGGCGCTCGTCGTCACCGCCGGCCCCGGGCAAGAGGTCTTGGCCGTGGCGCGTGCGGTGGGCGACAAGGGCTTCGTTCGCGCCACCGACGCGAGCGAGGAGATGGTCCGGATCTGCCAAGATCAAGTGTCGAAGGCCGGCTTCAAGAACGTCGTCTGCGAGCAAGCCGAGGCGAGCGACGTCGGCGACGGGAACTGGAACGCCGTCGTCTGCGCCTTCGGCCTCTGGCAATTCGACGAGCACGTGCCGCTCCTGCAGGGCTGGTCGAAGGCGCTCGCGCCGCACGGCAAGGTCGGCATCCTCACGTGGGGACCGCCCGCGGAGGACGATCCGTTCGAGCTCGTGGGGCAGGCCTTGGCCGAGCTCGAGCCCGAGATCGCGCAGCGGCGGACGCGCATCGAAGCCGATCGCGACGCCGTGCAGCGCATGTTCGAAGAATCGGGCCTCTCGCTCGTTCGTCACACCACGATCCGACACACCGTCACCTTCGCTTCGGCCGACGCGTTCGTCGACGCGCTCTGCGAGGGCTGCACCTGGCGCAAGGTCGCCGAAGAGCTCGGCCCCGAACGCCTCGGGCGCGTCGCGGCCCGCTTCTACGATCGCGTCGGCGGACCGACCGAGCCGCTCACGTTCGAGCCCGTCGCGACGCTCGCCATCGCAGCGCTCCCCGGCGCGCAGGTCGATTTGGCCGTGCGCGCGAGCGTGACGGCGCCGCCCTTGACGAACGAGCCCGAGAAGCCGCGCGAGTCGAGCACCTGGCTCGATCGGCTCGAACGCATCGAGCCGTGGGACGACGTCCCGCCGGACGGCACGGTGCCCGATCCGAAGAAGAAGGGCTGAGCGCCCGCGCTGCGTGCGACGCCGAGCTCTTTGGTGAATCCTTCGTGACGGCGATGCGCGCTCGACCCGCCCGGAAATTCCGCCGGGCGGCGCCGATCGCTGCGTCGTTCGTCGGGGGGATCACCTTTGGTTGTGGCAATGCCGCGCCGCCGAGCGTCGTGGCGCCGACGTCGTCGATCGAGCCCTTCGCCGCGTCGCCGCCGCCTCCCCCGGCTCCGAGCGCGTCGCCTTCGGTCCATCGCTCGTCGTCGAAGGACGCCTCCGAAACGTGCGAGGCCGTGATGTTCACGGACAACGCTCCGGGAACGCTCGGCCTCCACGTCTTCGAGGACGCCGCCGGTCGCTACGGGTTCGCCGACGCCGGAGGCCGCGCGGTCATCGCCCCTCGGTTTCGGTTCGCCTACGAGTTCTCGAAGGAGGGGATCGCCGCGGCAGTCGACGCGACCGGCCGGCCCGTTTTCCTCGACCGAACCGGCGCGGTCCTCGCCGAAGCCCTCCGTTTCGACAACGGCCCCGACTATTTCCAATCGGGTCGTGCGCGCATCGTCGAGGCCGGCAAGGTGGGATTCATGGACCTCGGCGGCCGTCGGGTCCTCGCCCCGCGATGGGACGGCGCGAGCGCTTTTTGCGGTGATTTCGCGGCGGTTTGCATGGGTTGCCAGCGGGGCACGGGCGACGACGCCGACGTGTTCGAAGGGGGCACGTGGGGCGTCATCGATCGCGGTGGGCGCGAGGTCGTCCCCATCGCGCATGCGTCGATGGATGAAGCCCTCGCTCGGCTTCCCCGCACGCGCTGAGCTCGTCCGGCGCCGGTGTGCGCGCCCCATGTGCGCGGCCCCGTACCCGTCGCGTCGCCGTCGGTGCGGCACGAGCTCCCGAGGCGGACGAGCTTGCGGCGTTTCTCCGGCCAGCCGCCGTGCCGCATTAGCGCTTTGCTCCCATGACGAGCCGCGCTATGCACGGGTTTCTCGTCCTACTACATCGAGGAGCCTCGCATGGCACGTTACCAGTTCACGTCGGAATCGGTCACTGAAGGACATCCGGACAAGCTTTGCGACGCGGTCTCCGACGCGATCCTCGACGCCATCCTCGCGCAAGACAAGTACGCGCGCGTCGCGTGCGAATCGCTCGCGAAGACCGGAATGGTCGTCGTCGCCGGTGAAATCACGACGAGCGCGACGATCGACGTGCCCGCCCTCGTCCGCAAGACGGTGCTCGAGATCGGCTACAACGACTCGGCGATCGGCTTCGACGGCAAGACGTGCGCCGTCCTCGCGGCGGTCGAGCAGCAGAGCCCCGACATCGCGCAAGGCGTGACCGAGGGCGAAGGCATGCACAAGGAGCAGGGCGCCGGCGACCAGGGCCTCATGTTCGGCTACGCGACGGACGAGACGCCGAACCTCATGCCGGCGCCGATCGACTACGCCCACGCGCTCGCGCGTCAGCTCGCCGCCATCCGCAAGCAGCGCAAGGTCGACTTCCTGCGCCCCGACGGCAAGACCCAGGTCACGCTCGAGTACGAAGACGGCGTGCCCGTCCGCGCGGACGCCATCGTCATCTCGACGCAGCACGACGAGAAGGTGAAGTACAAGGCCCTCCGCGAGGCGATGATCGATCTCGTCGTCCAGAAGGTGATCCCGAAGAAGCTCATCGACAAGAACACGAAGTTCCACGTCAACCCGACGGGACGCTTCGTCGTCGGCGGCCCGCAGGGCGATTGCGGCCTCACGGGGCGCAAGATCATCGTCGACACCTACGGCGGCATGGGTCGCCACGGCGGCGGCGCCTTCAGCGGCAAGGATCCGTCGAAGGTCGACCGCTCGGCCTGCTACTACGCGCGCTACATCGCGAAGAACGTCGTCGCGGCGGGCCTCGCGAAGCGCTGCGAGGTGCAGATCGCGTACGCCATCGGCGTCGCGCGCCCGGTCGGCGTCAACGTCAACACGTTCGGCACCGGCAAGGTCTCCGACGAGCGCCTCGAGAAGTACATCCTCGCGAACTTCGACATGCGCCCGAAGGCGCTCATCGACGAGCTCGGCCTGCTCGCGCCGCAGTACCGCGCGACGGCGGCTTACGGCCACTTCGGCCGGAGCGAGTTCGCGTGGGAAAAGACCCACCGCGCGGCGAAGATCGCGTCCGATCTGCTCGGCTCGAGCGTGAAGGGCACGACCGTCAAGGCGGTGAAGGCGCACGCGAACGGCAACGGCCACACGAACGGCAACGGCAACGGCGTGCACACGAACGGCACCGCCAAGAAGGGCAAGGCCGACGCGAAGAAGAAGCCGGCCAAGAAAGAGCGCCGCAGCTTCGCCGAAGCCTGATCGGCACGTCGAAGCTCGAAGGAGGCCGTCGCATGCCACGGAGCGTGCGGCGGCCTTCGTGCATTTTGGAGGGGACTCGCCAGAGGCGACGCGACGTGACCCTTCGATGGATCACGCCGTTGCCGGAACGGTGATCCACGGCCGGTTCGCCGACGTATGACGGTACATGTAAGAACGAGTGCGATAAGGATTGATGATTCCCGAATAAAATTCGGCAAAATAAGAGAGACGTCGTTCCGTCCTCGATGGGTACGTCGATTGCAATTCCACATCCGACGAGTGGATGAAGCGAGGGATGGAGGACGCTATGAGCCGAAAGAGTGAGCTTGGCTTGCCGGAGCAAACGTCGTCGGAGAAGTGGCGTCGGTGGGCCGCCGGCCCGTTGGCCGTCTTGCTCGTCGCCGCGTGTGGTGGGTCTTCATCGTCGAACCCCGATGAGGACGGATCGAACGACGATTCCTCATCGATCGGCGACGACGACTCGTCGAACGATTCGTCGAAGAAGGACGACGGCACGGGCAAATTCGGCGACGACGACTCCAACCCGGATTCCAAGTCCGACGCCGTCGACGAGTGCACGAAGGTGGACATCATTTTCGTCATCGACGACTCCGGCTCGATGGCTCCCCACCAGACGAACCTCGCGAACAACTTCCCGAAATTCGTCGAGACCATCGAGGGCTTCCGGACGAAGAGCGGCGCGAAGCTCGATTGGCGCGCGGCCATCACGACGACGACGGTCGATCCGGAGGAAGAGACGTCGACCCAGGACGGCGATGCATCCAATGGCCTCTACCGCCAGTCGGCGAAGTGCGGGACGACCCAGCGTTGGATCGAAGGGGCCGATCCGGAGATCACCAAGAAGTTTTCGTGCCTCGCCAAGGTCGGCACCGGCGGCTCCGGCGACGAGCGGCCCCTCGAAGCGCTCAAAATGAGCCTCGAAGATCGCGTGAAGGACGGCATGAACGCGGGGTTCCGCCGCGACGACGCGCTCCTCGCGACGATCCTCCTGACGGACGAGGACGACGGCTCGGACGGGACGCCCGAGTCCTTCCTCCAAATGCTCGACACCGCCGCGCACGGTCCGGGTCGCTGGGCGCTCGCGGCCATCGCCTCGGACAACTGCAAGGTGGACACCGGCATCCCGTTCCTGCCGCCGCAGAACGTCACCGCCACGAAGATCAAGGACCTCGTCACGAAGGCAGGTTCGTCCGGCGCGTTCAGCTCGATCTGCCCCTCGAACGGGGATTTGACCCCGGCGCTCAAGGCGGCGCTCGACACGTTCACCGCGGTCTGCCAATCGTTCAAGCCGCCGGTCAACTGAGCGCGGCAAGTGGCGCGCGGGGACGGATCAGGTTCCGTCCCCGCGTCGACGCTCTGAAATCAAGGTCGGCTTTTCGCGCGCGTGCTTCGGCGCTTCGTCGTCGTGCGCGCGGGGCTCTTGCGCGTCGTCTTGCGCGCGACGCGGCGGGTGTTCACCCCGCGAAGGCCGCCCGTACGCGTTCCGGCGCCCGAACCCGAACCCGTGCGCGTCCCCGCACGGGACTTCGTCGCCGAACGTCCGTGCGACGTCGACGCACGCTTGCGCTTCGAGGCGGCCGAGCGAGCTTGGTTCGAGAGCGCACGCGGCGAGGCCGCGGATCGTCCTTCGCGGGACAACGCACGCGACGTGGCGCGCGATCGCGTCGGGCTCTTGCGCTTCGTCGTGCCGGTCCGGCCAGCGGCGAGGTCTTGCTTGGCCTTCGCGCGCGTGCGCCCGGAGCTCGAGGACTTCTTCGGCGCGGGGAGCTTGACGCCCGCGCGGCGCGCCTTCGACAGCCCGATCGCGATGGCTTGCTTCGTGTTCCGTGCGCCATGTTTGCCCTCGCGCACGTGCTCGATCTCTTCCCGGACGAACTCCCCCGCTTGCGTGCTCGGCGCCTTGCCCTCACGCTTCTTCTTCGTCGCTCGGTTCATCGTGCTTTGTCTCGGCATGGTGTCCTTCCTCTCGGCGGGGGCCGACTGCAAGGAGGGAGCCACACGTCGAGACGCGCGCGTACGTCGATGGAAACGGCGCTCGTCGTCCGATCCTGAGCGCGCGGTTTCCGCGCGGGGCGTCGCCGTGCGGTGTCGCGTGCCTGTAGCCGTCGACAACGGAGGTCGCATCATGCCACGCGCGCATGCGCGCAGAGGGTCCTCGCGCGTCGCCCCCGTCGAGGCCTCGCGCGAGGACGTCGGTCGCTCACCCGGCCCGAGCGCACGCGGCTTCGGTGCGGCACGCGCCGGCGTTTGCGGATCGTTCCGCCGCCGGCACGTGCTCGCGATCGCCGTGCACCGAAGGCCGAATCGGCCGTCGACTCGGTCGGCGTGCAGGTTTCCCCCGTCGGGGATCACGAAGCGCGTCGCACGCCGACATTCGTGGACGGCACTTCAGATGTCGAAGTAGAGGCAGAACTCGTGCGGCGTGGGTCGCATGCGAATCGGATTGAGCTCCTTTTCGCGCTTGTAGGTGAGCCACTCCTCGATCGCGTCCTTCGTGAAGACGTCGCCGCGCAGCAGGAACTCGTGATCCCGCTCGAGCGAATCGAGCGCCTCTTCGAGGCTGCCCGGCATGTGTGGGACGTTCTTGAGCTCCTCGGGGCTGAGCGCGTAGATGTCCTTGTCGAGCGGATCGCCCGGGTCGATCTTGTTCTGGATGCCGTCGAGACCCGCGAGCATCATCGCGCTGAACGCGAGGTACGGGTTGCAGCTCGGATCCGGGAAGCGGACCTCGATGCGGCGCGTCTTCGGCGACGGCCCGGTGATCGGGATTCGCACCGACGCGGAGCGGTTGCGGCTCGAGTAGGCGAGGTTGACGGGCGCCTCGAAGCCCGGGACGAGCCGTCGGTAGCTGTTCGTCGTCGGGTTCGTGAACGCCGCGAGCGACTTCGCGTGCTTGATGATGCCGCCGATGTAGTGGAGCGCGAGCTGCGAGAGCCCTGCGTAGCCGTCCCCGCCGAAGAGCGGCTTGCCTTCCTTCCAGAGCGACTGGTGGACGTGCATGCCCGATCCGTTGTCGCCGAAGAGCGGCTTCGGCATGAACGTTGCGGCTTTGCCGTACTTGCGCGCGATGTTCTTGACGACGTACTTGAACCACATGAGCTGATCGCCGCACGGGAGGAGGCGATTGAACTTCATGCCGATCTCGCACTGACCGCCCGTCGCCACCTCGTGGTGGCCGACCTCGACCTCGATGCCCGAGGCCTCGAGCGCGAGCATGATCTCCTGACGCACGTTCGCGAGCGTGTCGGTCGGCGGGACGGGGAAGTAGCCTTCCTTGTGGCGCGTCTTGTAGCCGAGGTTCGGGTACTCCTCGCGGCCGGAGTTCCACGCGCCCTCGATGCTGTCGAGGTGGTAGAAGCCCTCGTTCGGCTTCGAGTGATCGAAGCGCACGTCGTCGAAGAGGAAGAACTCCGCCTCGGGACCCATGAACGACGTGTCCGCGATGCCCGTCTGGCGGAGGTAGGCCTCGGCCTTCTTGGCGATGTGCCGCGGATCGCGCGAGTAGGGCTGCTTGGTGATCGGATCGTACACCGAGCACACGAGCGAGAGCGTCGGGTGCGCGAAGAACGGGTCGAGCTTCGCCGACTCCGGATCCGGGATCATGGTCATGTCGGACGCATTGATCGGCTGCCAGCCGCGCACCGACGAGCCGTCGAACTGGATGCCGTCCTCGAACAGCGCTTCGTCGAGGCGGCTCACCGGGAGCGTCGTGTGCTGCCAGATACCCGGGTAGTCGATGAACTTCAGATCGACGAACTTGACGTCGTTCTTGTGCGCGAGCTCGATGACTTCTTTCGTCTTCATGACTTTCCTTGAACTAGATGGCGTCTTTGCCGCGTTCGCCCGTGCGGATGCGAACGGCCTCTTCGATCGGGCTCACGAAAATTTTGCCGTCGCCGATGCGGCCCGTTTTGGCGGACTTCTCGATCGCGTCGAGGACGTCGTGGACGATCTCGTCGACGACCACGATCTCGATCTTCACCTTCGGGACGAAGTCGACGACATAGGCCGAGCCTCGGTAGACTTCCTTCTTGCCGCCGGTGCGACCGAAACCTTTGACCTCGGTGACGGTCATTCCTTGAACGCCGACCTCGCTCAAGGCATCTTTGACCTCGTCGAGCTTGAAGGGCTTGATGATGGCCTCGATTTTCTTCATGGCTCACTCGGCGCGCGGACCGAGCGCGTCGAAGGTGGTCGGCGTGGGCGACGACGGCGGATGAAACCCCACTTCGGGGAAGGCTGCCAAGCACTTTATCCAGCGAACGTTTCGCGTTTGTTTCGTCGGTTTCGGCCACCTCGCGAGCGCGCTCGGTCGTGACGTGCGAGCCATGCGACGCAGGGCACCGGTCGTGACGCGCCTCGCCATCGGCACCTACCCGACGCCCGTGGAGCGCCATCCGGACGCACCCGGACCGCTCTTCGTGAAGCGGGACGACCGGTCGAGCGCGATCTACGGAGGCAACAAGACGCGCAAGCTCGAGTGGCTGCTCGGGAGGGCGCGCGCGCTCGGCGCACGGACGCTCGTGACGGCCGGCGCGGCGGGGAGTCATCAGGTCGTCGCGCTCGCGCGGGCAGGGGCCCACTTCGGCTTCTCGGTCGAAGCCGTGCTCGCGTCGCAGCCGGACTCCGAGCTCGCGCGGACGAACCTGCGCGTCGCGCTCGCGCACGGTCTTCGCGCCGTTTCCGCGCCGGCGTGGGCGCTCGTTCCTCCTCTCGTGGCGCTCCGTCGCGCGCGCGGGGCTCACGTGGTTCCTTTCGGCAGCTCGAATCCGCTCGGCACGCTCGGCTTCGTGAACGCCGCCGAAGAGCTCGCCGCCCAAGTCGCCGACGGCGTGCTTCCCGAGCCCGACGAGATCGTCGTGGCCCTCGGATCGGGCGGGACGGCGGCAGGGCTCGCGGTCGGGCTCGAGCGATGCGGCTTGCGGACGCGCGTCGTCGGTGTCGCCATCTCGCCGCCCGTCGTCGCGCTCGCCCTGCACGCGCGTTCGCTCGCATGGAGGACGGCGCGCCTTTCGGGCCTCTCGCGATCAGCCGCGGCGCGCGCCGCCGCCCGCATCGAGGTCGAGGGTGGTTACCTCGGCGCCGGCTACGGCTTCCCGACCCCCGCAGGCGACGAGGCCCTCGCGCTCGCATCGCGCTCCGGGTTGACGCTCGATCCGACCTACACCGCGAAGGCGTTCGCGTGCGCGCTGTCGCGGACCCGCCCGGACCGCACGATCCTCTTCTGGCACACGCTCTCGACGACGCCGATCGATCCACCCGCCGACGCGGAGCTCCCGCCGCACCTCGCGTCGCTGTTTCGATGATCGGTCCGCGTGCGCGTCGTGGTTGCCCTTCGGTCACCGACGCGCGAGAAGAACGGGAGCGCCATGCCCGTCCGCCACTTCGCCATCGTCGGTCAGAAAGCCCGCGCGTCGGAGGACTTCCTCCTCGACGATTTCCCGGGGACCAGCGGGCGCCTCGACGTCCTCGTTCGGTGCCTCCGCGCCGCGTTGCTTTCGTCCCATGGGATCCGGCGCGACGTCGTCGTCTACCTCGTGCTCCGCGGCGGGCCGCTGGCTCCGCGTGTCGTGAAGGTCGACGGCGCGACGGTGACGTTCCTGCGTCCGGACGAGCGGAGCCTCGCGGTGACCATGAAGAAGGTGCTCGCCGACCGCGCGGACGAAGCCACGCGTGAATGGGTGACCGTCCGTCCCGGGTTCTCCGTTGTGCGCGGCGACTTCGAGCGCGTGCTCGAGGACG
>JBGAHN010000179.1:0-11256 GCA_044226145.1 Labilithrix sp.
CCAACCCCCTTCCGTCGCGAACGATCTCGCCAAGGAATAGCGCAGGCGAAGGATTCGCGGAGCGCAGAGCGGACGAGCTGAGCGGCGCAGAATCAGAGAGACGCTCATCTTGGAATCGTTTCGGTCGCCGAGAATCCCGTCACGCGTGCCGGGAAGCAAGAGCGCAGCAGAAGGCGCCGGCTCGTGACGCGTGCTACCCTTCCGAAATGGCCAAGACCGCCGACGAAGTCATCCGTGACGCGCTCGAGCTGCCTCAAGAGGATCGCAGCCGCGTGCTTCACGCGTTGCTGGATGTCCTCAAGGACGCCGACGTCGTGCCTCCGGAAGACACGTTGAGTGAACTGGATCGACGCATCGCGAGCGTCGAAAAAGGCGAGGACGAGGGCGTGCCGTGGGAGGACGTCCGCGCCGAGGTCGTCGAGATCTTGGCGACCGGTCGACGGTCGGCGTGAAGCTCATCGTCCTGCGCGACGCGCGTGCCGAAGTGCACGAAGCGGCGACGTGGTACGCGGTGCACGCGGATGCGGAGGTCCGGGCGAGGTGGCTTGCCGCCGTGGATGCGACGCTTGCTCGTATCGCCGAAACCCCCTTGGCCTATCCTCTGGTGAAGGGGCATTCACGCGCGCGACGCGCACCTGTGCACGACTTCCCGTACCGCGTGGTCTTTTACGCAAAGGAAGGCAGCGCGGAGTTCGTTCGTGTGGTCGCGTTCGAGCACGTGAAGCGCACACCCGAGTACTGGCGTGAGAGGCTCTAAGGTCCGCGCTTACGTGCGAGCGGCATGCGCCGCTATCTCTTCACGTCGGCCGGCGGATCGACGTACGCCACTTCTTCACCGCGGAAGGTCCGGAGGACGGTCGAGCCTTCGTCGCGTCGGACGACGTAGTCGGGCGTGAGCGGCACTTTCCCTTTGCCGCCCGGCGTGTCGCAAATGAGCTTCGGGAGCGCGATCCCCGTCAGGCGCCCCTGGAGACGCTCCAGGATGGAGATGCCCGTCGCGAGCGGCGTCCGAAGGTGCCCCGTCCCCGCCACCGGATCGGCCTGGAGGAGGTAGTAGGGCCGCACGCGCGCGCGGACGAGGCCGCGGAAGAGGGCCTCGAGCGTGTCCGCGTCGTCGTTGATGCCGCGGAGCAGGACGGTCTGGTTCATGACCGGAAAGCCGGCGTCCGCGAGGCGCGTGCACGCGGCGATGGATTCGCGCGTGAGCTCCTTCGGGTGGTTGAAATGCGTCATCACCCAGATCGGGTGGTGTTTGCGGAGCGCGCGCACGAGCTCGGCGGTGATCCGCATGGGGAGCGTGACGGGGACGCGCGTCGCGAGGCGGATCGTGTCGAGCGTCGGGATCTCGCGCAGGCGGGCGACGAGCCGCTCGATGCGCGCGGTGGCCATGGCGAGCGGATCGCCGCCGCTGACGATGACGTCGCGCACCTCCGGATGCGCGGCGATCCACGCGAACGCGGGCTCGAGGCGGTCCATCGAGACCGCGCCGCCGCCGTCGCCCACCATGCGCGAACGGGTGCAGAACCGGCAGTACACCGCGCAGCGATCGGTCGCGAGCAAGAGGACGCGATCGGGGTAGCGGCGAACCAGGTGCGGCGCGACCTCGTGCTCGACTTCGCCGAGCGGGTCGACCAGATCGCCGTGGACGCGCTGGCCCTCGGCGATGGTCGGCACGCATTGCTTTCGCACCGGGCAAGCCGGATCGTGCACGTCGCAGAGCGACGCGTAGTACGGCGTGATCGCGATCGGCAGGCCTTCGGCCTCCGCGCGTCGGGCGCCGGCGATCTCCTCCGGCGTGAGCGCGAGGACCTCGGCGAGCGCGTCGACGGATCGAATCGATCGGCGAACCTGCGCCTGCCAATCGCGGGGGCCGCGGGAGGGTTTGCGAGGTCGTTTCGGCGCGGGGAGGTCGTGCGATGCGACGCGCTCATTGGAAGCCACGCGCTCTTCGGAAGCCACGTGCTCGCCCGACGCGACGCGTCCTTCGGAAGCGACACGCTCCTCCGAAGGCGAGCTTGGGCGCCGAAGGAGGGACCCGGGTGCAACGAGCGTGGACACGGCGGCGATCTCCGACAGGTCAGTGGCCCGCGTCGGCGGAGACGGTCCCCGCGTCGCCCATGTCGACCTTGACGGTCGCGATCGCGGCCTCGTCGACCTCGACCTTCACGCTCTTTCGAAGCTCCGCGAGGAGCTCGTCTTCCTTCTTCCGCAGGCGGTCCTGCGCGAGCTTGACCCGGATCGACCGCTCGGCTTCCTCGAACGACCGATCGTGCGCCGGGAGCTTCTGCGTCAACCGGACGACGTAGAACTTGCCGCCCGCCGCGACGACCTCGTCGAACACGCTGCCCACGTCGGCGATCTTGAACGTCGCTTCGCGCACGGGATCCGGCACGCGCTTGTTCTCGCCGCGCGCATCGCCCGGCGGTGAGACGATGCCGAGATCGCCCGCGAGATCGACCGGGACGTTCGCCCGCGCCTGCGGATCGATCGAACGCGAGCGCACGAGCTCTCCCCAATCCGCGAGCGACGCCGCCTTCTTCGCCTCGGCGAGGGCCGCGCGCGCTTGCGCATCGTCGCGCAGGACGACGACCGACACGCGGCGGCGCTCCGGATCCTTGTAGTCTGCACGATGTTCTTCGTAGAACGCGCGGACTTCGGCCTCCGGGACGTCTTGCGGCGCGGGGACGTCCTTGCGCGCCTCGGCGAGCATGGCGTCGCGCAAAATGGCTCGGAGCTCCTGCTGGGCGAGCGGCTCCTTGTCGTACCCCTTCGCGGTCGCTTCTTTCGCGAGGAGCTGGACGGTGATCATCTCTTCGAGCAGCTCCTTGCGGCGCTCCGGCGATTGGTAACGGAGCCGATCGAAGGGGTCCATGTGCTCGAGCGCCGCAGCGTAGTCGCCGAGCGTGAGGGTGTCGTCGCCGACCTTCGCGAGGGGTTTGGCGGCCTGCTCCGGGGTGAGCAGATCGGTCTGCGCGTGCGACCCGGCGTCCGTCGCGGTCGTGTTCTCTCCGCAGCTCTTGCAGCCGGAGAGCGTCGGCGCGAGCGACGCAACCACGGCGATCGCGAACGACGCGAGCACGCCGCGCCCGACCCTTCCGCGCTCGAAGGCGTGCGGCAACGGGCGCGCGAACGGGCGATCCCCGCGGCGCGAGCGCTCGGCGCGACGTGAAACGGTGGCCTTCACGATCGCGCACGCTAGCACTCCCCGCGCTCTCCTTCACACGGCATCTTCACGGGGCTTTTCGACGTCTTCGGTCGGCTCGGCGTCGGCTCGGCGTCGGCTCGGGTACGGTCCCGAAGCGCGCGGAGCCGCCAGGTCCCTTGCGCTCACGCCGGCCGGCGGGTAATCACGAACCCATGGCGCGCGACGGTTCCGGCGGTTTTGCTCCTCCCTCCGGCCCTCGGCTCGACACGATCGCTCCCCCACCCCGCGATCCGAAGCTCCGTTACCGCCGCATCATGCTGAAGCTCAGCGGCGAGGCCCTCTGCGGCGCCACGGGCGGGTTCGGCATCCAGCCCGAGATCCTCCGCGCGACGGCGACCGAGCTCTCGGACGTGTACGCGGCAGGCGTTCAGGTCGGCATCGTCGTCGGCGGCGGCAACATCTTCCGCGGCCTCAAGGGCGCGAGCGCCGGCATGGACCGCGCGCAGAGCGACTACATGGGCATGCTCGCGACGGTCATGAACTCGCTCGCGCTGCAAGACGCGCTCGAGCGCCAGGGCGTCCCGACGCGCGTTCAGACCGCCATCGACATCCGGCAGATCGCCGAGCCGTACATCCGCCGGCGCGCGATCCGGCACTTCGAGAAGGGGCGCTTCGTCATCTTCGCGGCCGGGACGGGCAACCCGTACTTCTCGACCGACACCGCCGCGGCCCTCCGCGCGATGGAAGTGCACGCCGACGCGCTCTTCAAGGCCACGAAGGTCGACGGCATCTACGACAAGGATCCCGTCTCGAACCCCGACGCGAAGATGTACACGCACATGTCGTTCGATCGGTTCATCAACGACCGCATCGGCGTCATGGATGCGACGGCCGCCACGCTCTGCCGCGACAACAACATGCCCATCCGCGTGTTCAAGCTGACGGAGCCGGGCAACATCAAGCGCGTCGTCCTGGGCGACTCGATCGGCACGATCGTCGACAAAAACGCCGGCTGAGAGCGCCCGGCCGCCCCGGCGACGAGGCACCGCGGGCGTCTCGAGGTCGCGTCGATGGACGCGCCGGGCGTCCGCGCACCGCTCCGCACCGACGATCAGCGCACCGAGATGCCTTCGGCGTCGAGGGCCGTCTTGATGAGGCTCGCGACTTGAACCGCGCTCGTCTCCTCGAGCACGCCGAAGATGGCGCGCGCGTCCAGGATGGGCACGCCCACGCTCGTGCACGTCTCCTCGAGCGCGGCGGCGGAGGCTTCGTCGAGCTTCACGACCGTGGCGACCCCTCCGAGCGCCATCGGCCAGAGCGGCGCGTACGCAGGGACGAGGGGGAGCCCCACGATCTCGAGGTCGACGCCGTCGCCGAGGTGAAGGACGGCCATCGTGAACGGCACGGGCTGCGACGGCACGGTCTCGTCGGCGGCGCGCGCGTCGGAGAGCGAGAGCACGGTGTGCGAAAACACGGCGAGCCGCGCGGGGGTCGCCGCGAACACGATGCGCGCGGGCCCCGCGAAGCCCAACGCTTGCGCGCGCGAGGCCGACGCGCGAACGAGGTGGAGCTGGTCGGCGCCGCAAAGACGAACGCGCTGCTCGAGCTTGCCGAGGTTTCGGAGGAGGCCGCGATCGTGCAGCCGGAGCGCCGATTCGAGGATCGCCGCGTCGAGGTGCGGGAGGGACTCGAGCGCGCTCTCGAGCGTCGCGGGCGCGCGGAGGTGCTCGAGCACGTGCCGGTCGATTTCGGAGGCGTCGGGCGCGGTCGCTTCGACGGCGAGGAGCGTCGACGCGAGCAGCTCGCCCGCGCGCGAGAGGAGCGTCGACGCACGAACGGCGAGCGCCTTCGCTTCGACGACGAGCACGTGCGTCGGTCCGTGGAGACGGCGCGCGATCGAGCCGCCGCCGGCCGTGAATTGGTGAGTTCCGGTGCGCGCGTCGACGAGCCTCGCGAGCGCCTTCATGCCCTCGTGCCGTCCGTGCACCACGTCGAAGAGCGCGCCGTCGACGAAGTGGGCCTCGCCCGAGACGTCGTCCGCGCGGAGGACGAAGGAGCCCGTGCGCCGCTCGCGTTCGATCGACAAGAGTGCGTCGACGACCGGGAGCGCGTCGACGGAGACCGGCGAGGCGAGCGGCGCGTCAGCTTGCACGGAGCCCTCCGAGCTCGACGAGCCGGCGCCCGATCACGTCCGCGAGGAGCGGATCGGCCGCGTGAACGCCGCGGAACCGACTACCCACGACGCGTCCGCAGCAGATCCAGACGCCGTGCTCGGCCTCGACCACGATGGCCTCGAGATCCGCGCACCGCGGGTGCTTCCGCACGTCGAGGACGCGAGGCTTGGTGATCTGACCGGCCGCCGCGGCCACGCCCAAACCGGGCTGAAACGTGGCCAGGACGTGCGCGTCGCCTCCGCGGAGCGCATCGCGGCACGCCCGCTGAACGACCGACGAGAGCCCCGCGTGCGCGACGTCGAGCGGATAAGGCGAGCGCGGGCCGGCGTCGATCACGGGCTTGGAGAGGAGGGCGTCGACGAGCTCGGCGAGCGGCAACGCGTCGAGCGCGAGCGCGTGGACGGACGACAACGCGTCTTCACGCACACGCCCCCTCGCCGTCCGGATCAGACGCCGAAGCGACGTGCCGTCGTGCGGGAACGAAGCGACACCGACCGCCACGGGCGGCCGCGAGGATTTCGATTCGGTCGCGCGCGTCGGACCGCTCTTCGGTCGCGCGCGCCGATCGCCCGTCAAGCGCGCCACGATGCGACGCCGGCACGCGTGGGCGCCGGTGCTCGTCGTCTCGGGGAGAAAGAGGAGGAGATCGCCCTCCTCGGTGCCGCAGAGCGCGTCCGTGTGGCGCACGATGTCGGCGATTTCCGCCATGATTTCGTCGCGTCGGACGGACCCGTCGCCCGCCGAGATCGCCAGGAGGCTCGCCCGGCGATCGTGCCGCGCCGCGAGCGCGAGCATGCGCTCGGAGATGGTCTGGAAATCGCGCTCGGGGAAAACGCGATCCTTGGCGTCGACGCGTTCGTGGCGATCGAGCAGCGACAGCATCGCCGCCGCGAGATCGGCGAGCGCCATGAACTCGGCTTCGCGGCTCGGCTCGATGTGCTCGATGACGAGCAACCCGAGCTCGCCCGACGCCGAGGAGAGAGGAACGACGCGGCCTTGCCGATCGAGGGCGATCCGCGCGAGCTCCGTACGGGCCGGCGATTGCGGCATGTCGATCGCCGAGCCGACCGCCGCGAGGCGTACGAGCTCGCGATCGTCGGCGTCGAAACTCGCGTAGAGCGCGACGCCCTTGGCGCCACCGAGCTCCGTGAGCCCTTCGACGATCGCGCGCACGGCCTCCGACGGAGCCCCGGTACGCGCGTAGCGGACGAGCCGATCGTAGAGCTCGACCCGCTGTTTTTCGTAGGAAAGCCGGTGCTCGAGCGCCTCGACGCGGCGCCGGCGAGCGCGCTCGGCCTTCGCGTCGGACAGGACGCGGGAGACGCCGTCCCCGGTCAACGGCGAGAGCAGGAGGGCGGTCGCGCCCAGCGACAACGCCTCGGGTCCGCGCGCGAGGTCCGACGGATGGACGATGGCTTGGACGTTGAGCCCAGCGACAACGCCTCGGGTCCGCGCGCGAGGTCCGAGGGGTGGACGATGGCTTGGACGTTGAGCTCCGGCCGAACGCTCGGCAAATGATGGCAGAGCGCGAGCGCCGCACCGGACTCCGCGCGGAGCTCGATGAACGCGACGTCGATGGGCTCGTTGGTGGCGAGCGTCACGGCTTCTTCGACGCTCGCCACGCGCGTGTAGGCGTCGCCCTCTTCGGCGACGACGCGCTGGATGGTCCGCGCGACTTGCACGTCGTCGAGGACCGCGAGCACGCGGAGCGCGCCCTCCCCCGCCGACCCCTCCGTCATGCGCGCCCCGCCGAAGACGCGGGCTCCGAAGAACGAGACGCGCCGTCTTGCGCGAGGGAGAACGAGAACACGTGCCTCGCCGGTCCGCGCATGATCGCGTGATCGTCGTCGCGCAGCTCGATCGCGAGCGTCCCGCCGGGGAGGTGCACGGCCACTTCGCGCCCCCTCGAAGCGAGGCCGAGGTGCACGGCGACGGCCACGGTCGCGCAAGCCCCCGTGCCGCACGCGAGCGTCACGCCGACGCCGCGCTCGTAGACGACGAGGTCGATGTCGTCGCCGCGGAACGTCGCGAACTCGATGTTCGATCCGTTCGGAAACACCGGGTGGATCGCGAGGCGCGGTCCGACGGCGTCGATCACGGATCGCGCGACGTCTTTGCGAACGATGGCGTGCGGGTTCCCCGCGTCGGCGAGCACGAGCTCCCACGTCTCGCCGTCCACGGGTACGCGTTCGGTCCCGGTGACGCGCACCACGCCCATGTCGATGGTCACGAGACCGCGACCATCCCGATCGTCGACCGTGCAAGGGCGGAGCCCCGCGTCCGTGTCGAACACGAGGCGGCCTTCCGTCATGTTCCGCGCACGCGCCACGTAGAGCGCCGCGCAGCGCAGACCGTTGCCGCACATCTCGGGGACGGAGCCGTCCGCGTTGACGACGCGCATGCGCGCATCGGCGCCCGCGCTCACCGGCGGGAGCACGAGGAGCACGCCGTCGGCCCCCACGCCGAAATGGCGATCGCAGAGCGCCCGCGCTTCGTCGGGTGACACGGCGTCGTCGCGGCTCGCCGTCCCGACGACGAAGTCGTTGCCCGTCCCTTCGTATTTGCTCCAAAGAGGGGCCGCCATCGGGGTTTCAGCCTATCATGACCGATCCATGCCCTCCACGTCCCGCTTCCGCTGGCTCACCGCCGGCGAATCGCACGGCCCGCGCCTGACCGCGATCGTCGAAGGCGTCCCCGCCGGCCTCCCGCTCCTCGCCTCCGACGTCGACGGCGACCTGGCGCGCCGACAGCGCGGCTACGGGCGCGGCGGCCGCATGAAGATCGAGACGGACCGGGTCGAGTTCACGGGCGGCGTGCGCAACGGCGAAACGCTGGGCTCGCCCGTCGCGATGACGATCGTGAACCGCGACCACGAAAAGTGGCTCGACCGCATGTCCGCCGGCCCTTTGCCGGCCGAACCCGAGCCGCTCACGAGGCCCCGCCCCGGGCACGCCGATCTCGCTGGCGGCTTGAAGTACGATCGCCGCGATCTGCGCGACATCCTCGAGCGGGCCAGCGCGCGCGAGACGGCCGCGCGCACCGCCGTCGGCGCCGTCGCGAAGAAGCTCCTCGCGAGCGTCGGCATCGACGTCTTCGCGCACGTCGTCGCCATCGGCCCCGTCACCGCCGCGCGCACCGACATGCCCCTCTCCGAGCTCAGAATCCGCGCGCGCGCCTCGGAGCTCGCCTGCGCCGACGAGGCGGCCGAAGCCGCCATGAAAGAAGCCATCCACGCGGCCGGACAAGCCGGCGACACGCTCGGCGGCGTGTTCGAGGTCCTCGCGACGGGCGTTCCGGTCGGCCTCGGCTCCCACGTCCAATGGGACCGCAAGCTCGACGGTCGCCTCGCCCAAGCCCTCGTGAGCATCCAGGCCATCAAGGGCGTCGAGATCGGCGACGGCTTCTACGCCGCTGGCACGCGCGGCTCGGCCGTGCACGATCCCATCGCGTACGACGGCGACGCGCACCGCTTCACGCGCCCGACGAACCGCGCCGGCGGCGTCGAGGGCGGCATCACGAACGGACAGGCCGTCGTCTGCCGCGCCGCCATGAAGCCAATCGCGACGCTGAAGAAGGCGCTCCCGAGCGTCGACGTGCGCACGAAAGAGCCCTTCGCCGCCGCCTTCGAGCGAAGCGACATCTGCGCCGTGGCGGCCGCGTCGATCGTCGGCGAGGCCATGGTCGCGATCGTCCTCGCCGACGCGCTGCTCGAGAAATTCGGCGGCGACTCGGTGCGCGAGCTCGCGCGCAACGTGAAGGGATACGCCGACCAAGTCGAAGGCTTCGAATGAGCGCCTCGACGCGCGTGCCGTCGCGCATCCGGCCGCGCCCCATCGTCCTCAGCGGGTTCATGGCGACGGGCAAGAGCACCGTCGGCCGCATCCTCGCGAACGAGCACGGCCTGCCGTTCGTCGACACGGACGAGGTCCTCGCGCGCGAGGCCGGTCGCTCCGTCCCCGAGCTCTTCGTCTCCGAGGGCGAGGCCCGTTTCCGCGATCGCGAGGCCGCCTTGGTGCTGCCTCTCCTCGACGACGACGCGCCGCGGGTCCTTTCGTTCGGCGGAGGCACGATGACGATCGAACGCGTCCGCAAGACGGCGCTCGAACGGGCGCTCGTGGTGACGCTCGAGGCTTCTCCGGAGACGATCGTGCGACGCCTCTCGTCGCTCGCCGATCGCCCGAACCTCGCCGCGGCCTCGCCGCTCGATCGCACGCGCGATCTCCTCGCCCTGCGACGCGACGCTTACGCGGAATGCCACGCGCGCATCGCCGTCGACGACCTCTCCCCCGAGGCCATCGCGGGGCGCATCGCCGAGCTCGCCACGCACGATCGCCTCGCGATGCCCCTCGGGACACGGAGCTATGCCATCGAGCTCGCGGACGGAGAGCCCCTCCGGCTCCGCCAAGCCATCGACGAGCTCGCCCCTTCGTCGATCGTCGTCGTCACGGACACGAACGTCCACCGCGCGCGCGGTCCCTGGCTCGACGCGGCGCTTCGAGGCCTTTCGACCCCCGTTCACGTCATCGAGCTCAACCCGGGAGAGCCGGAAAAGACCCTCGCGAGCGTCGCGCGCATCTGGGACGAGGCCCTCGCCGCTGGCGCCGACCGCGACGCGCTCGTCCTCGCCTTCGGCGGCGGCGTCGTCGGCGATCTGGCGGGGTTCGCGGCCTCCACGTTGCTCCGCGGCGTCCGATGCGTGCAGATTGCAACCACTTTGCTCGCGATGGTCGATTCGTCCGCCGGCGGCAAGACCGGCTTCGACCTGCCCCGCGGCAAAAACCTCGTCGGCTCCTTCTTCCAGCCGAGCCACGTCGTCTTGGACCTCGAGCACCTCACGACCTTGCCCGAGCGCGAGCGCATCGCCGGCACCGCGGAGATCGCGAAAATCGCCCTCGTCGAGAACGCCGACCTCTTCGCGCGGCTCGAAGCCACGGCCGCCGACGTCGCGCGGGGCGACCGCGACGCGCTACGCCCCATCGTCCGAAGCGCCGTCGCCACGAAGATCCGCGTCGTGCGCGACGACGAACGCGAGCAGGGCCGCCGCGCCTTGCTGAACCTCGGCCACACCGTCGGCCACGCGCTCGAAACCGCCGGCGGCTATGCCCGGTGGCTCCACGGCGAGGCCGTCGCCATCGGCACCGCCATCGAGCTCCGCGCCGCCGCGCACCTCGGCCGAACCCCGCGCGCGCTCGCCGAACGAACGGAGGCCCTGCTGACCGCCCTCGGCTTGCCCGTGACCGTCCCACACGACGAGCTCGTCGCCGCGTGGCCACACGTCTTCTCGGACAAGAAGCGCGCCGGCAACACGGTCCGCTTCCCCATCATCACGGCCCCCGGGATCGCGCACGTCGAGCGCATCCCCCTCGAGGACCTGCGAGCCGCGGTTTTGGCCACCGTTCCGTAGCCGGGCACCGTTCCGTAGCGCCGACGATTCCCTACCGCCCGCCACCTGTCCTGGCGGGGTCGACCGCCAGAATTTGGCGCTTCGCTTTCGCTCCGGATACGCTTTTCGAAGAGTTCTCCTCGCGCGTCGTACCGACGTCCTGAGGCAGCGCGTTCTTCGCGGAAGGTATCGTTCTCATGAACCGGATCTTGGGTCGTGTCGCGTCGATTCTCGGTGTTGCGCTCGTCGCCGGTATGGCTGCGCCCGCCTGCAGCACGTCGGACGAATCCGAGTCCATCTTCATTCGTGGCGTCCTCGCGCCGCCCACGACACGCACGAACGGTCAATGCACCTACAGCAACGATCCGTCGCAGACCATGCTCTTCTACGGCAAATTCGATGTCGGTCTTAGCGGCGCCTACAACGCCGTCATGCTCGTCGGAAATCAACTGTTGGCGAAGGGCGACCAAAACAGCAGTCGAGCCGAGAGCAACCGTTTGAACGTCGAGAGCGTCGAAGTCGAAGTGAAGGACTCCGCCGGTAACCTCGTCGGC
>JBGAHN010000006.1:0-84988 GCA_044226145.1 Labilithrix sp.
AGGAGGACGTGCCAAACCTGGGTCGCGAAGGCTAAGGCCGCCATGCCCGACGCCGTCACGAAGTAGCCGGCGATGGCCAGCGGCTTGCGTCGACGGAGGCGGTCCGAATAGTGGCCGGACGCGAGCTTGGCGAAGCTCGCGAGTCCGTCGGCGGCGCCCTCGATGACGCCGAGCGCGATCGAGCTCGCGCCGATCGAAGCGAGGAACGCCGGCATGGCGCTCGTCGCCATCTCGTGGCCGACGTCCGAAAAGAGGCTGGCGAGGCCGATGCCGAGCACCGTTCGGTTCAGCCACCCCTTTGCGGAGGTTCGTTCAAGACGCCGCCGCATCGTCCGCGTCGCCTCGGTCTCGGTTCGAAGGATCGTGCGGAGGAGGAGGCGGCACCGACGACGGCGGGCTTGATTCGCGGTAGTCGCGGAGCGCGACCGGACGACGCAAGAACCCGCCTTGTTTTCGGGCGTGGATCCGCTGCGCCGGGTAGATGCCGCGATGGCCGGTCAGGAGGTACGCGATGACCGTGACGATCATGACGTGCGGGAACGCGGCGACGCCGAGCAGCTCGACGGCCATGATCGACAGCGCCACCGGGGTGTTCGCCGCCGCGCCGAAGACCGCGGCGAGGCCGACGCTCGCGCCGAGCTCGATCGGGAGACCGAGGACGCGTGCGAGCACGCTGCCCAACGTGGTGCCGACGAAGAAGAGCGGCGTCACCTCGCCGCCGAGGAAGCCCGACGCGAGCGTGACCGCGGTGAAGACCAGCTTCGCCGCGAAGGCGAACCACGGGAGGTTCGGATCGGTGAAGGAGCGCACGATCATCGGCACGCCGAGGCCGAGGTAGTCGCTCGTCCCGACGATCTTCCACATCACGACGACGGCGAGCCCGCCCAAGAACATGCGGACGGGCAGCCACCGGATCTTGGCCTCCAAGAGGTGCTTCAACCGGTGCGTCAGCTCGACGAACGCGACGGTCGTGGCGGCCATCGCCACCGCCATCAGCGCGAGCTTCGCCAGGACCGCCCACGTCAGCTCGACGTGCGCGATGTGCGGGTACGGCGTGTGGACGACGCCGAGGCGGCGCGTCACGATGTCGCCGACGATCGACGCGACGAGCGCCGGCAAGAAGGCGTCGTACTCGATGCGGCCGATCGTCACGACCTCCATGCCGAACAGCGCACCGGCGACCGGCGTACCGAACACGGACCCGAACCCGCCCGCGATGCCGGCCGCGAGCAGGCGCCGCCGCGTCTCGTTGCCGACGCGAAGGCGGTGCGCGATTTCGTCGGCGAGGCTCGCCCCCATCTGCACCGCCGTGCCCTCGCGCCCGGCGCTGCCGCCGAAGACGTGCGTGAGGACGGTCCCCAAAAGGACCATCGGCGCCATGCGGAACGGGATCTGCGGCATGTCCTCGTGGATCGTGTCGAGCACGAGGTTGTTGCCGCCTTTGATCGGCTTGCCCCAGCGGTCGTAGACGAAGCCGAGGACGAGGCCGGCGAGCGGCAGCGTGTAGACGATGAGCTCGTGCGTCTCGCGGAAGTGCGTCGCGCGCTCCAGCAAGTGGAGGAAGAACGCCGACGCCGCGCCGCAAGCGACGCCCACCGCCGCGCCGAGCCCGATCCATTGAAGCAACGCGTTCGCGCGCTTTTTCACCCGACAACCTCCGCTTTCGTCGAAGCGCCGGAGGTGCGTACCTACGGCGCCGTCATGGCACTGCCGTAGGAGTCATTGGCTCGCTCCCATCGGGGGAAGCGAACGGGTATCGGCGGACTCCACCGCCATCCACGACGAAGGATGGCAAGCCGCCCGCGCCGCGTCAATCCCAAGCGGCCGTCGAAGCGGCGCCTCGACGAAACGCGAGCGATGGCTCGCGCGATCGCTCTCGGATGGCCTTATTTGCCCTAATTTCGAGCACGAGCGCGGCGGCACGCGAAGCGTTCGGGATGCGAATAGACAATACGAGTCATTGCTCACATTCTCATGTCGGGACGAAGGCGCGCCCCGCCAAGCTGATCGGCGTCGATCCCGACGAAACCATCTTGGAGCGCGCGCGCCGAAAGCTCGCGGACGCGAACGTGCTGCCGATCTTGATGAGCGAGGTCGGGTTTTCGAACGTCGAAGAGACCGACGTCGTCCCCACGGTCACCGGTTCCATCTCCCTTTACCGCGCCGTCCGATCGTCGAACGCGACGACGGCGCGATGATCCGTCCCCAGCCGGTCGCGAGAGTCGCAGTGGCGCGCGCGGGAGGAGCACGATAGATCCGACGGCGACTCCGCATGCACCACGGCCTGCTCGTCGTCCTCGTTCTCCTGTTCGGCATCGTCCTCGTCCACACGGCGAGCGTCCGCCTGCGGCTGTCGTTCCCGATCTTGCTCGTGCTCGTCGGTCTCGCGGTCAGCCTCGTCCCGGGCCTGCCGCGGGTCACGCTCGCGCCGGACCTCGTGTTCCTCGTGTTCCTGCCGCCGCTCCTCTACGAAGCGGCGTGGTTCACGTCGTGGCGGGACTTCAAGCGCCTCCGGAACGCCATCTCGCTCCAAGCCGTCGGCCTCGTCTTCTTCACCGCGGCGACGGTCGCGGTCGTCGCGCACGCGATCCTCCCAGGCTGCACGTGGGCGCTCGGCTTCTTGCTCGGCGGCATCATCGCGCCGCCCGACGCCATCGCCGCGACGTCCGTGCTGCACGGCCTCCGGATCCCGCGCACGAGCGTCGCCATCCTCGAAGGCGAGAGCCTCGTCAACGACGCGACGAGCCTCATCGTGGTGCGGTTCGCGCTCGCCGCGATCACCGCCGGGACCTTCGCCCTGCAAGACGCCGTCGTCGAGTTCGCGTGGGTCTCCGTGGCCGGCGTCCTGATCGGCCTCGCCGCGGCGCAGATCCTGTTCATGGTCCACCGGGCGCTCCGGGCGTCGGCCGAGGTCGACACCGCGCTGACGCTCCTCTCGCCCTACCTCATCTACGTGCTCGCGGAGCGCTTCGACGCATCGGGCGTCCTCGCCGTCGTCTCCGGCGGACTCTACCTCTCGGCGCGCTCGCACCGCTTCCTCGAGGCGAGGTCGCGCGTGTACGCGATCGGCACCTGGTCGACGGTCGTGTTCGTGCTCAACGGGCTCGCGTTCATCCTCATCGGCCTCCAGCTCCCGTTCGTGATCGCGGATCTCGGCGCGCTGTCGTTGCTCGAGGCGACCGGCATCGGCCTGCTCGTCGGCGTCGTCGCCATCGTCGTCCGCATCGCGTGGACGTTCCCCGCGGCGTTCATCCCCGCGCATCTGCCGTGGGCGCCGAAGCCTCGTCGCTCGCCGGACTGGAAGCTCATCACGCTCGTCGCGTGGGCCGGAATGCGCGGCGTGGTCTCGCTCGCGGCGGCCCTGGCGATCCCGCCGACGTTGCCCGACGGCAAGCCCTTCCCCTACCGCTCGCTCGTGGTGTTCACGACGTTCGTCGTCATCTTGGTGACTCTGGTCGCGCAAGGTCTCAGCCTGCCGCCGCTCGTCCGATGGCTCCGGTTCGACATCCCCGACGACGCCGACGAGCGACGACGCGCGCTGGACACGCACCTCGCAGTGCACGTGGCGAACGACGCGCACGACGCGAACGGCTCGCACGGCCCGCCCGACGAGCCTCCGCTCTCACCCCGCGTCGAGGACGCCGCGCACCGCGAGCGCATCGTGTCGCAGCGCGCCGAGCTGCTGCGCCTCCGCGGCGAAGGGAGCGTGCCCCACGAGCTCGCGCGGGAGAAGGAGCTCGACCTCGAAATCGCGCGCCTGGACGGACGGCTGGCGGCGCGCAACCACGAGGGCCACTGAACGTCGCGCGACCGGAGCGGCCCACCGCAGCTCCGCCAACCGACGATCACGGCACGAGGACGAGCTTTCCTTTCACCTCTCGCTTCTCCATCCGCGCGAGCGCCTCGGACGCGCGCTCGAACGGGAGCACGGCGTCGACGTGGGGCCGGAGCTTGCCCTCGGAGACCCACGCGAACACGCGCTCGGCGTTGTCGCGGTTCCGCCGAGGCTCGCGCATCGCGAACGATCCCCAGAAGACGCCGACGATCTGACACCCCTTGAGGAGCGTCAGGTTGAGCGGAATTTTCGGGATTTCCCCCGCGGCGAACCCCACGACGAGGAAGCGCCCCTCCCAGGCAATCGACCGGAGCGCGATCTCGGAGAGCGCGCCGCCGACGGGATCGTAGACGACGTCGACGCCGCGGCCGTTCGTGATGGCCTTGACGCGCTCCCGGAGATCTTCGCGCCCGTAGACGATGCCTTCGTCGGCGCCGTGTTCCTTGCAGAATGCAACTTTCTCGTCGGTCGACGCCGCGGCGATGACCTTCGCGCCCAACACCTTGCCGAGCTCCACCGCGGCCGTCCCCACGCCACCGGCGGCCCCGAGGACGAGCAACGTCTCGCCGGGCCGCAGCGCCGCGCGATCGACGAGGGCGTGGTACGTCGTCGCGTAGGTCAAGAGCGTCGCCGCGCCCACCTCGAAGCCGACGTCGTTCGGGATCCGGACCGTCGCGAGCTCGGGCGTCACGATCCGTTCGGCGAAGGTCCCGTGGATCTTCCACGTAGCGACGCGATCGCCCACGGCGAGCGACGTGACGCCTTCGCCGACGGATCGCACGATGCCCGCGGCCTCGCCCCCAAGCACGAACGGCGGCGTCGGCTTGAACTGGTATTTCCCGTACGAGAGCAGGACGTCGGGGAAATTCAGGCCCGCCGCGCGAACGTCGACGAGGACCTCCCCCGGCCCGACGGCGGGCGGAGGGACGTCGTCGTCGACGCGGAGCCCCGAAGGACCGCTCGAGTCATGGCAGTGAACGGCACGCATTCTCAGGGCAGCCGCAGCGTGCAGCTCGCCGGGTACCCTTCGAACGCACCTCCGTCCGCCCCGAACGGCGACGGCTCACCGAGGCGATGCGCGAAGAGGTACTTCGACATGAGCGCGGCGTTGACCTCGGGATGCAGCGCGTGCCCCTTGTCGTGCGCGCAGTCCACGACGACGCGCTGACCGGTCTTCAAGAACGGGATCGCGGCCTGCGCGGACTTCTCCAGATCGAGGAGGTTGAGGACGGTCACGTCATTCGGTCCGCCGTGCGTCATCAGGACGTTCCCCTGATCCGCCGGATCGAGCGCCGGCCATTTCCAGTCGATCTTGATCTTGATGAGATCGGTCTCCGCCTTGTCGTTCATCCACGCGCCGGACGCCGTGACGATCGCCGCGAAGAGCTTCGGATAGCGCGAATGCAACATGTTCGTGACCACGGCACCGGCCGAGAATCCGAACGAGTAAATGCGGGTCTCGTCGATCGACTGGCTCTTCTTGAAACACCCGAGCATGGCGTCGAAGAACTGGACGTCGACGTTCTTGTCCTCCGGCGTCGCCTTGCCGATGTCCCAATCGAGCCCCACCGGCGGCGGAAGACCGGAGTCGTCCGGCGTCACGACGATCGCGGGGATGGCCGGATCTTGATTCGGATTCCAATTCACGACCGAACGGAAATTCTGCGCCGTGTCTCCGAAGCCGTGCCACGAGAAGACGAGCGCCGCCGGCTTCGACGTGTCGGACGGGAGGTCGACGAGGAACGTCCGCTTCGTGCTCCCGATGGTCAGCGCGTTCGAGCCCGTGACGATCGTGTCGGGACAGGTCACGACGTCCGGCTGCGCCGCGTCGGTGCCACCGTCCGAATCGACCGAGCCGTCGCCGTCGCCGTTCCCCGAGGCGGCGTCCGAATCGATGCCCGCGCCCGAATCGGCGTCGGCAGTTCCAGGGCCGGGCTTGTCGTCCTCCGTTTCGCCGGAGCATCCATAGACGCCCACCACCACGCACATCGAAGAAACGAGGGCCGAACGAAGTCGGAAGAGATCACGCAAAGCCATGGTTCGTTGCTCCAAGACGAAAGGTTCGTCCGATGAGCGTGTCACGGCGCGGCGCGGTTGTCACATCCTCGTTCACTCCGTCACCGTGACCAATCATCGACACGTCGCGTAACGAACGTTCACAGCCCGCACCGCGCATCCGAGCATCGACGGCGGAAATCCACGAAGTTGCCATTGGCAAGCCTCGTGCAATCTCGCGTCCCCGCTCGTGCATCGAAGGGCGCGGTGGTGCCGACTTCCGCCCACGCTCCGTTCGCGTCGACGCGTTGCGAGGTATTCTCGCCAACCAAGGAGGCTAACGATGATTCGGTCCACCGTCGTTGTGGGAGCGCTCGGAGTCCTGTCCCTGGGTCTGTCGGGCTGCATGCGGGACAAATCGGACGACGAGCAAGTCATGACGCGGTCCGAGGCGCTCGAGGCCGTCGACGAATCGTCGATCGCGTCCCAGGCCGCCGATCTCACGAGCGCGAGCATCGAGATCTCCACGAACTTCACCATCGGCAGCGCGGTAGCCAACGCCGCCGAAGAGCTCCGTGCCTTCATCGCGACGCAGCTCCCGTGCGCCGACGTCCAACTCACGAACGCGACCCTGCACGTCACGTACGGCGCGAAACCTGGAAACTGCATCTATCACGGCAACACCTTCTCGGGAGAGACCGAGGTGACCGTGAGCCGCAACGACGACGGCGGCGTCGAGGTCGATCACACGTGGACCGGCTTTTCGAACGGCAAACTCAAGGTCGACGGCACCGCGAAGGTCACGTGGAGCAAGGCCGAAGCCTCGCGACGCGTCGAGCATTCGCTGACGTGGACGCGCTTGGCGGACGGGCGCACGGGGACGGGCACGGGCGACCGCACGCAGAAGGCGCTCGACGGAGGCATCGCCGTCGGGTTCCGCGAGGACGGCTCGCGCGCGTGGGAAGGCCCGAAGGGACGCTGGGACCTCGGCATCGCGGGCGTCGAAATGCGATGGGCGGATCCCGTGCCGCAAGCGGGGACGTACACCCTCACGACGCCGAACGACAAGTCGCTCACCCTCTCGTACGCGCGCGTCGACGCCGACACGATCAAGGTCACCGTCGCGAGCGGCGGGCGGAGCTTCTCGTTCGACGTCAACGCGCTCGGCGTGGCGACCGACGGCTGACGCGACGTCACGACGAGGGCGCGCTCACGCGGACGGCGACGTCACGACAAGGGTGCGCCCACGCCGAGGGCGGCGTCACGGCGCCTTTGCGTTCGGCAGGAGCGACGTCGGCTCCGCGGTCGGCGCCTCGAGAAAGGCTCCTTCGCCCTCGAAGAACTTCCAGAAATCGTCGGCCCAAACCTCGCCGCCCTTTTCGTTCGGGTGGATCTTGTCCGGCCGGCGCGGGATGTCGAGGTGCGACCCGTCGTAGAAGCGGCAAGGGGCGACGTGATCGCGGAGCCATTCGTTGAACTTCGCCTGCTTGGCTTTCCAGATCGGCGGCGCGATCCAATAGCAGTCGACGTTCGCGACGCGTTTGAGGAGCTTGGGCAAGTACGGCCCGAGCTCCTTGTCGGGATCGACGCTGTTCGGGATGTGGTTCGCGCCGAGTGTGAGCAAGACGAGATCGGGCTTCGTCCGCTCGAGGAGCTTGGGGAGGTGATCGTTCTGCGCGAAATCGTGGATCGTCCCGCTCTCGACGACGTCGCGGAAATACTTCATCCCGGCCGCGACGAACTTCGGCCGAAGCGCGAGGGAGAGCCCACCACCGACCATCGAGTCGCCGGTCTGCAAGACCCGCGTGTACTTCTTGTGAACGGGGGGCGGCGCCGGCGGGGCGGCGTCCTCGACGACCTCGCGCGCGGTCGCATCGAGCGGGCTCGACGAGGGCGCGGGCGATGCCGCGTCGACTTTCTCGCCGGCGTCGGGTCCTGGCGAACGCGAGCACGCGGTGACGGAAAGAACGAGGCCGACGAAACCAACGAGGCCAACCAGAAAAGAGCGGCGCATCAGGATGCCTTCGAAGCGAACGAACGTCCGTCGCTTCTACCAAGCGCCGAGCGGGCGGGCTCGATTTTTCGTCGGGGAGCTCGTCAATGGTGCGATTCGGTCACCCACTCGAACGACAGGACGTCGTAGGTGGTTTGGGCGCGCTTCAAGAGATCGATGGGCGGCGGTCCCGTCTCCGGCCGTCGCCAGCAAACTTCGAACGAGAGCTCGGTGCGCGCATCGGTACGGCCCTGCTTGAGGAAGCGCGCGCGATAGCCGAGCGGTCCGATCAGCGCCGGCAGCCGCTCGATGGCGGAGAACGTCGCGTCGGCGGCGACGACGAGCACGGCGCGATGCTCGCGAGACATCCGGCGATCGAGGCTCCGCAGCCCCCAGAGGGTCACGAACCCGAGGGCCGTGGCGGCGACGCCGAGCAGGATCTGACCGCCGCCGATGCAGAGACCGATGACGGTCATCATCCACAAGGTCGCGGCCGTAGTCACGCCCGTGACGAGATCCCCTCGGCGCAAGATCGCGCCGCCGCCGATGAACCCGACGCCGGTCAGGATGCCGAGGGGCAAGCGCATCAGGTCCATCTCCGCGAAGTGCGAGGGCGTCTTGCCGACGACGGAGAGGAGGAGGTTCGCCTGGAGCATCGCGACACACGCGGCAAGACCGACCAAGATCGTCGTGCGAAGCCCCGCCGCATGACCGCGCGATTCGCGGTTGAAACCGATGACGGCGCCCGCGGCCATCGTGAGAACCAACCGGAGCGCGAGCTCGGGCCAAGATAGCTGGAGCGGCATCGCGGGTCTCCGGAGCAAAAATGACACCGGCGCCGGCATGCGTGGCAAATGCAACGCCGGTGCAGTAGACTGCGCGGCAGGTGCAACGGGAGCTTTCGGCGCGAGCCGGACCTCCTCCGGCGCCGATGCCGTCATGAAGCCCGCGCCGCGTAGAACCTCCACGCCTTCGGTCCCCTCCGTGAAAGAGTTCCAGGAGCTCTTGCGTTCGGCCGGCCTCCGAAGCACGGCGCCGCGCATCGCGGTGCTCGAGTATTTCCACGCGCACGGCGGTCCGAACAGCCACGCTGAGCTCTTCGAGGCCGTCGGGGACAAGGGCTTCGATCGCGCCACCATCTACCGCGTCCTCATGAGCCTGGCCGACGCGAACATCCTCTCGCGCACGGATCTCGGGGACCACGTATGGCGCTTCGAGCTGAAAAAGGGCGTCGGTGGCGCCGAGCACACGGAAGAGCATCCGCACTTCGTCTGCGTCGACTGCGGCGAGGTCTCCTGTCTGCCGGGCCTCTCGATCAAGCTGGACGGCAACACGAAGGCGCCGAAGTCGGTGTCGAAGAACAAGGTCGCCGTGCAGCTCAAAGGACGTTGCGACAACTGCACGTGACGCTCGCGCGCGGCCCCGACGGTCGCCGACGACAGCGCCACGTACGGGTACGTGGTCCACGCCGTCGACTCCGACGCGTGAGCGAACGTCGATCGAGCGACTGACGCATCTACATACCAGTTGCAACACGATTGCGAAAGTGGCATCGTCCCGACCTTCGCCGTGCTTGGTTCGACGTCTTTTCCCCGTGCCCCTCGACGCCCGCTCGCGACGGACGCCATCCGTCGCACGCACGCGGTACGCATGCGCACGGCGTTCGTCGACCCCGCCCTCTGGCCGGCGACGACGCCCGTGCGTGCGCAAGACGCGGACGCCCCCGACGAGAAGGGCACGAGGGACGCGAGCGCGGCGCCGGGCGCGAACACGATCGTTCCGCCGCTCGTCGAGCACCACCACGAGGCCATCTATCCGGCCAACGAGCTCAAAGAGCGAAAGCACGCTGAGGTCGTCCTGATCGTCACGGTCGACGCCGAAGGGCACGTGTCGGACGTCGAGGTCGGCGAGTCCGGCGGCAAGGCGTTCGACGACGCGGCCATCGTCGCGATGCGGCTCTGGACCTTCCAGCCCGCCACGCGCGGCGGCAAGCCGGTCGCCTCGCGCTTCCGCGTCCCGTTCCATTTCGCGCCGCCCGAGCCGTCGTCGCCCGAGGAGGTCGCCGCCCCAGGCATGCACGGGCACGTCGAGGCCGTCGAGCCTTCGAAGGCGCCGCCGACGTCTCCGAAGCGAACGCCCCCCGTCCCCGTCGAGGCCACCGCGGATGCGCGTCCGTCCGAGGTCCACGTCGTCGGGCGCTCGAACATGCCGAGCCGCGGCGCCGGCGATCACGACATCACGATCGGCAAGCTCGCCGCCGTCCCGCGCTCGGACGCCGCGAGCCTGCTCCGCCTCGCGCCGGGTGTCTTGCTCACGAACGAAGGCGGCCTCGGCCACCCGAACCAGATCTTCCTCCGCGGCTTCGACGCCCGCGAAGGCCAGGACATCGAGTTCTCGGTCGACGGAATACCGATCAACGAAGTCGGTAATCCCCACGGGAACGGCACGGCCGACACGCATTTCATCATTCCCGAGCTCGTGAAGAAGCTCCGCGTCGTCGAAGGGCCGTTCGCCCCGCAACAAGGCAACTTCGCCGTCGCGGGTTCGGCCCTCTACGATCTGGGCATCGACGATCCCGGACTCTCGGTGAAGGCCACGGCGGGATCTTTCGCAACCAAACGGTTGCTCTTGACGTGGCGCCCGGACGGCGCGTCCGACCACACCTTCGCCGGCGCCGAGCTCTTCTCGACCGACGGATTCGGCCAAAATCGCGCCGCCGATCGCGCGACGGCGATGGGCGGCTACGAAGGGCGGCTCGGCGAGACGGGGTCGTACCGCATCCTCGCGACGTCGTACGCGACGCACTACGGGCAAGCCGGCACGCTCCGCCTCGACGACGTCCAGAGCGGCCGCAAGGGCTTCTACGACACGTACGACACCTCGCAAGGCGGCGACGCCTCCCGCCACTCGGTCGGCGCCACCCTCGAAGGTCGGCTCGGCAAGGCGCGCGCGTCGCAATCCGTATTCCTGATTTTCCGTGATTTCCGGCTCCGCCAGAACTTCACTGGTTTTCTGAACGATCCGCAGCAAACGTGGCAATCGCTGCATTCGCAGCGCGGCGATCTCATCGACCAGCGCTCGCAGACGACGACGTTCGGCGGCCGAGGAAGTCTCCGCGAGGCGTGGAACGTCTTCGGTCAGAAGCAGGAGCTCGAGATCGGCTACTACGCCCGCTACGACCGCGTCGACGCCGTCCAGCAGCGCGACCGCACGGGCACGACGATCCCCTACCGCACGGATCTCGATCTCTCCTCGGGCATCGCGAACGTCGGCCTCTACGCCGACGCGAGCCTCAAGCCGCTCTCGTGGATCACCGTGCGCGGCGGCCTCCGCGGCGATCTCTACCAATACCTCGTGACGAACCGCTGCGCGGTGACGAGCCAGAGCTCCTTCGGCGGCGATCCGCTCGACACCGAGTGCTTCTCGTCGGACCGACTCGGCTACCGGAGCCCCGAGCAGACGGCGTCGACGTCGGCGTCGCTGCTCCAACCGCGCGCGACGCTCCTCGTGGGGCCGTTCTCGGGCGTCACGATCAGCACGAGCTTCGGCCGCGGTTCGCGGAGCCTCGATCCGCAGTACGTCAACCAGAACCTCGACACGCCGTTCGCGAAGGTCGACGCGTCCGAGCTCGGCGTTCGCTACGAGCGCTCCGTCGGCAACGTCGATCTCGACGTGCGATCGGTCTTCTTCCAAACGAACGTCGACAAAGACCTCTTCTTCAACCAAACCGAAGGTCGGAACACGCTCGCAGGCGGGACGACGCGGCGCGGGTGGGCCGGCAGCGCGCGCGCGACCGGTGAGTTCTTCGACCTCGCCGCGAGCCTCACGCTCGTGCGCGCGCGGTTCGACGACACGCACCGCGACATCCCCTATGCGCCGAACGTCGTCGCGCGCGTCGACGGCGTCCTCTTCGGCGCGTTGCCGGTGAAGCTCGCCGGCCGGAAGCTCACCGGATCGATCGGACCGGGAATGTCGTACGTCGGCCCGCGGCCTTTGCCGTTCGACGAAAAGTCCGACACGTATTTCCTGCTCGACGTCGGCGCGTCCGTGAAATGGCGCGCCGTCGCGCTCGGGTTCATCGCGACGAACCTCCTGGATCGCCGATACCGATTGAGCGAATTCAATTACACGTCGGATTTCCGCAGTCAGCCGTATCCGACCCAAGTGGCCGCCCGCCATTTCACCGCGGGAGAGCCCCGCGCCCTCTACGCGACGCTGACGATCACCCTCGACGGGGAAGGGAGCAAGCCATGAGCTTCGACGTCGGCGCTCGATCTCGGTGGTCGGCGCTCGCGCTCGCCCTGGCCTTCGCGCCGGCCGGGTGCGCGTCGGACACGGGCGAGACCCGCTTTTCGTTCGACGCGCGCGCCGGGGGCATCGAACGCCCCGCGCACGATCCGGGCTCGCTCACGTTCACGAACGAACGCGGGTGGACCATCACGCTGACGAAGGCCACGGTGACGTTCGGTCCCGTCTACCTCAACGTCGCCCCGCCGCTCCGCGACGACGGGCTGTCGCGCGTGCTCGATTTCTTCGTGAAGCCCGCGTGGGCCGACGGCAGCGATCACCTCGGCGCGGGCCGCGTCGTGGGCGAAGTCCTCGGGCAGGTGACGTTCGACGCGCTCTCCTCCGAGCTCGTGGATTTCCCGGTGACGGGCTCGCTCGCGCAGGAGCGTATCCGGACCGCGGAGGTCTGGTTCTATCCGAAGCCGGGCGTCGCGGCGGAGACGACGAAGATCGGAACGCCCGCGCTCGACGTCGCGGGCTCGGCGACCAAGGGGCAGGACACCGTGCGCTTCCGCGGCGCGCTCGTCCTCGACGACGCGTGGCTCCCGGAGGCGACCGCCGGCTCGCGCGGGACGCTCTCCATCACCGAAATCCGAAAAGTGCGCGGCATTCCGGCGGCGTTCTATCCGACGGAGGGCGGCCGCCTCGAAGTGCGGTTCGACGTCGAAGAGCCGTTCCGCGGCGCCGATTTCTCCAATCTCGAGAACAACCCCACCGACGACGACGGAACGAAGGTCCTCGTTCAATCGAAATCGGGAAACGTGACGACCGATCAGGTCATGACGAATCTCTATCAAGGTCTGCGATCGGCCAAGGGAACCTATTCGGTTCACTGGATCGATCGATGACGCGGACACGCCTCGGCGCCGCGTCTTTTTGCGTCCAAAAAGTTGCATTTGAATCAAAGTTGCAGAAAGGAACACCATGAACACGCCCTTCCGAACCTTGCCTTGCGTTCTCGCCCTCTTCGCGGGACCGCTGCTCGCGACGGCCTGCAGCGACGACGACACGAAATCGAACACGACGCCGACGGCCGACGCCGGCAACGACACGGGGCCGTACGCTCCTCCCGCCGATCCCGGAAAGGGATTCTGGGTCACGGTCTCGGGCGAAGATCTCGCGGTGACCGGCTACGACTGGACCGCGCAGTCGCTCGCCGACGGCGATCCGCCCGCGTTCGTCGACGGCTGGGCCATCGATTTCGAGCACGTCATCGTCACCATCGACAAAATCCACGTCAACGCCGATCCCGACAAGGATCCGGCCAATCCGAAGAACGTTGGACCGATCGTCGCGTCCGCCAACGGCCCGTTCGCGGTCGACGTCACGCTCGGCGGAAACGTCGTCGGCAAGAGCGGCTCGCCCGACGAGAAGACGGTGCCGATCGTCGCGTTCCCCACGCAAGCCGACGGCTCGGACTTCGACCCGACGGCCCGCTACGCGTTCGGCTACGACTTCGTCGCGGCGGACGCGAACGCGAAGATCGTGAACCTCGACGCCGAAGGGCTCGCGCTCTACGAGCGCGCGAAGACGGAAGGCTGGTCGATGATCTACGCCGGCACGGCCACGTACAAAGGCCCCTCGCCGGAGGCTGACTCGGTGTTCGCGAAGATCCCGAAACAGGTCAAATTCACGCTCGGATTCAAGAATCCGTCGAGCTACGAAAATTGCCAAAATACGGATTTGCAGCAAGTCGGAGACGAATTCCCGCGCGGCGTCCAGTCCGTCGCCGGAATGTCGACGACGGTGCAAATCACGCTGCACACGGACCACGGGTTCTGGGACAAGCTGAACGTCGAAGGTACGCCGCTGCACTTCGATCCGATCGCGGCGCAGGCGTCGACGTACGGCACGCCGGATTCGACCGGCGAGGTCACCTCCGCCGATCTCCTCGACGTCGACGTCACGGGCTTCAAGACGAAGTCGGGCGATCCCCTGCCCGCGCGGAGCCTCGTGTCCGACTACGTCGCCCCCCAAGGGCAGCTCAAATTCGACGCGAACGGCACGAGCTTCTCGCGCGCGAACAGCTTCGCCGCGTACCTCTCCTACGCCGCCGCGTCCGGCGGACACATGAACGCCGACGGCGAGTGCGAGGTCACGAACCACTTCACGCCGTGATCCGGCCTCGCTCGCGACGCCGAGGCGCCGCGAGCCACGACGCGGCGTCGCCGAGTTGGCGGCGTCGCGGCGTCGCTGAATCACGCCGTGGCGTCGTGAATCACGCTTCGGGGAATCGATAATCGGCGAACTTCGCTCGAAGCTCGCGCTTGAGGATCTTCCCCGTGGCGCCGAGCGGCAGCGCATCGACGAACTCGATGGCGTCGGGCAACCACCATTTGACGAGCTTCGTCGCGAGGAACTCCTGGAGCTCCTCGCGCGCGAGCTCTTTGCCCGGCGCCTTGACCACGAGGAGCAGCGGCCGCTCCTGCCATTTCGGATGGGCGACGCCGATGGCCGCGGCCTGCGCCACCGAGGGGTGCCGCATCGCCGCGTTCTCGAGGTCGATGCTGCTGATCCATTCGCCGCCCGACTTGATGACGTCCTTGCTGCGGTCGGTGATCTGCATGTAGCCGTCGGGATCGACGGTGGCGATGTCGCCGGTGAAGAACCAGCCGTCCGCGTGCATGTCGCCCGCGTCTTGCTTGAAATACGAGCTCGCCACCCAATACCCGCGCACTTGCAGGTGGCCAGGGGTCTTGCCGTCGCGCGCGACCTCGGCGCCCGCGTCGTCGACGATGCGCAAGTCGATGCCGAAGACCGGTCGGCCCTGCGTCGACTTCACGGCGAGGAGCTCGGCCCCGTCGAGATCGCGGTGCTTCGGCAAGAGCACGTTCACGGTGCCGACCGGGCTCGTCTCCGTCATGCCCCAGGCGTGGATGACGCGCGCGCCGTGCTCCTTCTCGAACGCCTCGATCATGCTCGGCGGGCAGGCCGATCCGCCGATCGTGATCTTTCGGACGGACGTGAGCTTCTGACCGACGCCGCGAAGGTGCGTGAGCAGGTTCATCCACACGGTCGGCACGCCGAGCAAGCTCGTCACGCCCTCGGCTTCGATGAGCTCGGCGAGGCTCTTGCCGTCGAGGCCCGGCCCGGGGAGCACGAGCTTCGAGCCGACCATCGCCGCCGCGTACGGCACGCCCCACGCGTTGACGTGGAACATGGGGACCACCGGCAGCGTGACGTCCTGCGCGGAGATCGCGAGCGTGTCGGCCATCGAGACTGCGTACGAATGCAGCACCGTCGAGCGGTGCGAGTACACGACGCCCTTCGGGTTCCCCGCGGTCCCGGACGTGTAGCAGAGCGACGACGCCGCGTTCTCGTCGAGCGAAGGCCAGTCGAACGCGTCGCTCTCGTCCGCGATGAAGCTCTCGTAGTCGACGACGTTCGGTAGCCCCGTGTCCGCCGGCAGGTGCGCGCGGTCCGTGAGCACGACGTAGCTCTTCACCGTCGTCTTCGCCGACGCCACGAACTGCGCGAGCTTCGTGAACGTGGAATCGAAGAACAGCGTCGTGTCTTCGGCGTGGTCGACGACGTAGCGGAGCTGGTCGAGCGGCAGCCGCGGGTTGATCGTGTGGAGCACGGCGCCGATCCCGGACACGGCGAAATAGAGCTCGAGGTGCCGGTGCGTGTTCCACGCGATCGTCGCGACGCGCTGCCCGGGGCGGACCCCCGCCCGCACGAGCGCGTTCGCGAGCTTGCGCGAGCGGCGCGCGACCTCTCCCCACGTCGAACGAACGAGCTCCCCTTCGGCGGTGCGACTCACGACCTCCGTCGCGGAATGAAAGCGCGCCGCGAATTCGATCTGATTCGAAATGAGGAGCGGCTGATTCATCATTTGACCAAGCATCGGGGTGTCCCTTTCGTAGGATTCGACGTCGTTGGGTTTTGCGACGTTCCCCGGTGCTCGACGAAGCGCGGGGATCTCGTCAATCGTGCTGGACGTGAATGCGCCTCACGCCCGGAACTGTTTCGACGGCTTCGATGAGCCTCGCCACGTCGATCGCGTCCGACATTTGAATTTGGAATTTGACGACGAGCGGCTTTTTCTCGTCGTCGAGCCTTTTTTCGTATTCCAAATCGTGGACGACGGCGCCGAGCTCGCGCAGCGCCGTGAGGAGCCCCGCGGGTCCGCTCGACTCCTCCCCCAGGACGACGGAGAGGCGCCGGCGGACGACGTGGTCGTTCTTGTCTTCGAACCGGCGGAGGACCGTCAGCGCCGTGATGCCCATGCCGGTGACGACCACCGCCTCGAGGAACATCCCCGAGCCGGCGCACATTCCGATGGCGGTGACGAGCCAGAGCCCCGCCGCCGTCGTCAGGCCCTGGACCGTGATGCCGTTGCGGAGGATCGCGCCGCCGGCGAGGAAGCCGATGGCGGAGACGACGGACGCCGCGATACGCGAGGCTCGACCCCGACGAAGCCCTTCGCGGTACGTTTGGAAGAACGAACTGGGACGAGATGACCATGAACGTCGCGGCGGTCATCGCGACGATGAGGTGCGTGCGGAGCCCGACTGGACGCCGGTGACGATCGCGCTCGTACTCGATGACGCCGCCGAGGATCGGCGCCGGCGGCGATGCGAAGCACGAGCTGATCGTGCGGGATCATCATGGGTGGCGCCTCGCGAGCACGAACCAACGGAAGACGAGGAGCGCGACGGCGATCGACGCGAACTGCGCGACCACGAGCTGCTGCACGGTGGCTTCGAAGCCGTGCGGAGGGTGATCGAGGTGCCAGTGCTCGGCGGTCCGCCGGTAGAGCAAGACGAGCGCCGCGCCGATCGCGAGGCCGCGCCAATCGACGCGGTTGGACAGCGCCGCGACCAGGACGAGCAAGCCGAAGGCCGCGACGAGGTCGTTCACCCATTGCGCCGGCCGCTCGGAGAGCCAGGGGAGCTCCCCGAGCGCGAACCGCGCGAACGCCAGGTGGACGAGGACGATGCCGACGAACGCCCCCATGGCCTGGGCGGCCACGAGAACGGGCGAGCAGGGCGCCCGCCGGTGCGCCGCGTAGAGCGACAGGAACAAGGCCGCGAACGTCGCGACCACGTTCGCCGAAACGCCCACGAACACGCTGCCCTCGGAGAGCCGCTCACCGATGATGCCACCGCTCGTCACGCCGGCGACGAGCAGCCCCGTCCCGAGCGCCCAAAGAACGGAGCCGGGCCGTGCGGCATTCGACCTGAAAACCACACGTTCATGCTACATGACCGGCCACGAATGTGAACGCCGATACGGCGCTCCGCCCCCTCTGGCCGAGGAAGGTCATGCCCGACGATTCGAACATCCTGACCCGTGTGCAGGACCGCGTGCGCGTGCGGCGCGAAGGCGAGCTCGCCTTCGTCAAAATGACACGCGGCGACAAGCACAACGGCCTGGACCTGCCGATGATCCAAGCGCTCATCGAGGCCGCCGGATGGGCCGACAAGCAGCGCGACGTGCGCGCGGTCGTCCTGCACGGAGAGGGCCCGTCGTTCTGCGCGGGGCTCGACTTCAAGGCCGTGATGAAAGATCCGGCGCGCATGGTCCTCGGCATGGCGCAGCTCTGGTCGCCCGTCGCGAACGACTTCCAGCGCGTGTCGCTCGTCTGGCGCGATCTCGGCGTCCCCGTCATCGCGGCCATCCACGGCAACTGCTTCGGCGGCGGACTCCAGATCGCCCTCGGCGCCGACTTCCGCATCGCCACCCCCGACGCGAAGCTCTCGATCATGGAATCGAAGTGGGGCCTCATCCCCGACATGGGCGCGTCGGTCACGCTGCGCGAGCTCGTGTCCATCGACGTCGCGAAGGAGCTCACGATGACCGGGCGCGTGCTCTCGGGCGAAGAGGCCAAGGCCCTCGGCCTCGTCACGCGCCTCAGCGAGACGCCGCTCGAAGACGCCGTCGAGCTCGCGCTGTCGATCGCGACGCGCTCGCCGGACGCCGTGTGCGCGGCCAAGGCCCTCTTCCAGCGCGCGTGGCCGGAACGCGAGAGCAAGGCGCTCGCGCTCGAGCGGGAATGGCAACGGAAGCTCATCGGCAAGAGCAACCAGCGAACGGCGATGAAGCGAAATCTCGAGAAGAAAGATCTCCCCTTTGCCCCGAGGCGCCTCCGCCCATGACGACGAACGCCCCTTATCCCCATTTGCTCGAGCCGCTCGATCTCGGGTTCACGAAGATCAAAAACCGCGTGCTCATGGGCTCGATGCACACGGGCCTCGAAGATCGCAGCAAGGACTTCGACAAACTCGCGGCCTACTTCGCCGAGCGCGCGCGCGGCGGCGTCGGGCTCATGGTCACGGGCGGCTTCGCGCCGACGCTCGAGGGATGGTTCTACCCGTTCTCGTCGAAGCTCACGTCGCGGCTCGAGGTCGCGCGGCACCGCAAGGTCACGAGCGCCGTGCATCGTGAGGGGGGCAAGATCTGCCTCCAGATCCTGCACGCGGGCCGCTACTCGTACCATCCGCTCTCGGTCTCCGCGAGCCGCATCAAGGCGCCGATCAACCCCTTCAAGCCGCGCGCGCTCTCGGAGCGGGGCATCGAACGGCAGATCCGCGGCTTCGTCCGCGCGGCCGCCCTCGCGCAGAAGGCGGGCTACGACGGCGTCGAGATCATGGGGTCCGAGGGGTACTTCATCAACCAGTTCACCTGCCCCCGCACGAACCGCCGCAAGGATCGCTGGGGCGGATCGATCGAGAACCGCTGCCGGCTGCCCGTCGAGATCGTCCGGCGCGTGCGCAAGGCGGTCGGCGCCGAGTTCATCGTCATCTACCGCCTCTCGATGCTCGATCTCGTCGAGGGCGGGAACACCTGGGACGAGGTCGTCTATCAAGGCCGCGCGATCGAAGCGGCGGGCGCGACCATCATCAACACGGGCATCGGCTGGCACGAGGCGCGCGTCCCGACGATCGTGACGTCCGTTCCGCGCGCGGCGTTCGCGTTCGTCACCGAGCGCCTCAAGAAAGAGCTGCGCATCCCCGTCATCGCGACGAACCGCATCAACAAGCCCGAGATCGCCGAGGAGCTCCTCGCGCGCGGCGCGTGCGACATGGTCTCGATGGCGCGGCCGCTGCTCGCCGATCCCGACTTCGTCCGCAAGGCCGCCGAGAACCGCGCCGACGAGATCAACACGTGCATCGCCTGCAACCAGGCGTGTCTCGATCACACCTTCCAGTTGAAGCGCGCGTCGTGCCTGCTCAACCCGCGCGCCGTGCACGAGACGGAGCTCCTCTCGATCCCGACGCGCAAGCCGAAGCGGATCGCCGTCGTCGGCGCGGGTCCCGCGGGGCTCGCCTTCTCCGTCGACGCGCAGAAGCGCGGTCACAAGGTCACGTTGTTCGAAGCGCACGGCGACATCGGCGGCCAGTTCAACATGGCCCGGAAGATCCCCGGCAAAGAGGAGTTCAACGAGACGATCCGGTATTTCCGCCGTCAGCTCGAGATCCACGGCGTGACCGTCGAGTTGAACAAGCGCGTGACCGCCGACGAGCTCGTTCGCGGCGAGTTCGACGAGATCGTCCTGGCGACGGGCGTGAAGCCGCGGACGCCGTCGATCCCGGGCATCGACCACCCGAAGGTCCTCTCGTACATCGACGTCCTCGCGGGCGGCAAGACCGTGGGCGAGCGCGTCGCGGTCATCGGCGCGGGCGGCATCGGCTTCGACGTCTCGACCTTCCTGCTCGAAGAAGGCGAATCGCCGACGCTGCATCCCTCGCTCTGGTTCGAGACGTGGGGCGTCGACACGGACGTGCGCGCGCGCGGCGGCGTCGACGGTGTCGCGAAGAAGACGCCGCCGCCGGTGCGACGCATCTTCTTGCTCCAGCGGAAGGACGAACCGCTCGGCAAGCGCCTCGGCAAGACGTCGGGGTGGGTCCACCGAACGTCGCTCCGCGATCGGCAAGTGGAGATGCTCCAAGGCGTCTCGTACGAGAAGGTCGACGACCGCGGGCTCCACATCCGCGTCGGCGAGGTCCCCAAGATCCTCGAGGTCGATCACGTCATCGTCTGCGCCGGCCAAGAGCCGCTGCGCGACCTCGAAGCGTCGCTCCGAGCGGCCGGCAAATCCGTGCACCTCATCGGAGGAGCGGACGTCGCCGCCGAGCTCGACGCCAAACGCGCCATTCATCAAGCAGCACACCTCGCCGCCCAAATTTGAAGTTCGGTTTTCCGATCTTCGGCAAATACGGAAAGAAGCAATGAACTCGTCGAATCTCTCGGCAAACAAGGAAGCGGACATGGCCCGTTCATCGAAAAACGCCTCGACCTTCGAGCAACTCACGCGCTACCCGCTCCGGGTATTGACGGCCTTCGGCGGGTCCGAGCTCGCCGAGAAATTCGGTCTTCGTGCCCCGGCCGAGCGCGTGCTGTACGAAGGCGCGCGCGCGAGCATGCGGGCGGCCAACGCCGGCGCCGCCGTCGCTCGCCGCGTGACCTCCTCGAAGGCGACGAAGGGGCATCGCCTCGAGCCCGCGAAGCCCAAGGGTCTGTTCGACCTCACGCTGACCGAAGAGCAGACGATGGTGCGCGACACGATGCGCCGGTTCGCCGAAGAGGTGCTCCGGCCGGCCGCGCGCGTCGCCGAAGACACCCGCGTGCCGAGCGAAGAGGTCCTCGCGCAGAGCCACGAGCTCGGCCTCGCGACGCTCGCCGTCCCCGAAGCCCTCGGCGGCGTCGCGACGGAGCTCTCGGCCACCACGTTCACGATCATCGCCGAGGAGCTCTCGCGCGGCGACATGGGCCTCGCGCTCGCGGTGCTCTCGCCCATCGCGGTCGTCAACGCCCTCGTCACGTGGGGCACCGCCGAGCAGCAGGCGCAATACCTGCCCTCCTTCCTCGGTGACCGCTTCTTCCCCGCGGCCCTCGCGCTCCTCGAACCGGAGCCCCGCTTCGACCCGTCGCGTCCGCGCGCCGGCGCCGTCCGCGATCACCGCGGCGGCTTCCGCCTCTACGGCGAGAAGTCCCTCGTCGCCCTCGCGGAGACGGCCGAGCTCTTCCTCGTCGTCGCCGAAGTCCGCGGGCTCGGACCGCGCATCTTCGTGGTCCCGCGCGGCGCCGAAGGCCTGACCGTGACCGCCGATCCGGCGATGGGTCTCCGCGGCGCCGGCCTCGGCCGCATCCGCCTCGAGAACGTGCACGTCCCCGAGAACGCGATGCTCGGCGGCGAAGGCCTCGACGGCTTCGACGTCGGCGTCCTCGTCGACCGCGCGCGCATCGCGTGGGGCGCCATGGCCGTGGGCACCGCGCAGGCCGTGCTCGACTACGTCATCCCCTACTGCAACTCGCGCCAGGCGTTCGGCGAGCCCATCACGAACCGCCAGGCCGTGGCGTTCCTGATCGCGGACGTCGCGATCGAGCTCGAGGGCATGCGTCTGCTCGTGCAGCGCGCCGCGAGCCTCTCGGACGCGGGCGAAGACGTCGCGAAGGAGGCCTCGCTCGCGCGCATCCAGTGCTCGAGCAAGGGCATGAAGATCGGCTCCGACGGCGTGCAGCTCCTCGGCGGACACGGGTTCGTCCGCGAGCACCCCGTCGAGCGTTGGTACCGTGATTTGCGTGCGATCGGCGTCGTCGAGGGCGCCCTCTTGGCCTGAGCGCGGGCGTCTCCCCGCTCACCGCCATTCCCTGAGAAAGCGAACGAAGAGGACATCATGATCCATCTCGAAACCCCCAAGAAGCTCAAGCCCCTCGTCGAACAAGCCCACACGGTCGCGGCGAACGTCTTCCGCCCCATCTCGCGCAAGTACGACACCGCCGAGCACGCGTACCCGAAGGAGCTCGACATGCTCGCGGCGCTGCTCGACGGCATCAACGACGGCGGCATGGGCGTGTCGGCCGGTCACCTCGAATCCCACGACGACACCAAGGAGAGCGACGCGCCGAAGGCCACGAAGAACGGCGCCAACCTCGGCGCGGTCCTCGGCATGATGGAGCTCTGTTGGGGCGACGTCGGCCTCGCGCTGACCATCCCGCGGCAGGGCCTCGGCAACGCCGCCGTCGGCGCCGTCGCCACGCCCGAGCAGAAGGCCGAGTACGGCAAGCGCTGGATCGCGATGGCGATCACCGAGCCGAACGCGGGCTCCGACTCCGCCGCCATCCGCACGACGGCGCGCCTCGAAGGCGACGAGTGGGTCCTCAACGGCGAGAAGATCTTCGTCACCGCCGGCGAGCGCTCCGACGCCGTCGTCGTCTGGGCGACGCTCGACCCGAACCTCGGCCGCGCCGCCATCAAGTCGTTCCTCGTGCCGAAGGGCAGCCCCGGCTTCAAGGTCGCGCGCCTCGATCACAAGCTCGGCATCCGCGCGTCCGACACGGCGACGATCCTCCTCGACGACTGCCGCATCCCGAAGGCGAACATCCTCGGCAGCCCCGAGATCGCGACGGACAAGTCGTTCGCCGGCGTCATGAAGACGTTCGACAACACGCGCCCGCTCGTCGCCGCCATGGCGTGCGGCGTGGCCCGCGCGTCGATCGAGCGCGCCCGCGAGCTCCTCTCGCGCGGCGCGAAGGTCGACGACGTCCGCTCGCCGTGGAACGGCACGCACGTCGAGGCCGAGCTCGCGCGCCTCGAGGCCGAGCTCGAGTCGGCCCGCCTCCTCGTCCTCAAGGCGGCGTGGATGGCGGACAACCGCGTGCCGAACTCGCTCGAAGCGTCGATGTCGAAGGCGAAGGCGGGCCGCGTCGCGACGGAGATCACGCTCCGCTGCGTCGAGCTCTGCGGTTCGCTCGGCTACGAAGAGACGGAGCTCCTCGAGAAGTGGGCGCGCGACGCGAAGATCCTCGACATCTTCGAGGGCACCCAGCAGATCCAGATGCTCATCATCGCGCGACGCCTCCTCGGCAAGTCGAGCGGCGAGCTCCGCTGAACGCGGACGACGATCCTCCATCGAGCGTCGGCGCGCGGACGTCGACGCTCGTGGGGGACTTCGTCGAAGTTGGTATTTGCATCGTTGCCAATTGCCGTGGCGCGTCGAAGGACATCGATGGCGCCACACTTCGATCGAGACCTCAATTTGGATTGAACTTCCCCGTCGGTGAGATCAAAACCAGGAGATGCCGCTCCTCCGGTGGTCTGGTTTCACGCTTCCGCTCGTCGTCTCTTTCGTCGTCGCTTGTGGAGGGACGTCGAACTCTCCCGACGACTCGAACGTCCCGGACTCGCCGTCGCCGGACTCTTCGTCCTCGACGGACGACGGGAGCTCCTCTCAGCCGCCGCCGAACGACGGCTCCGACGGAGGCTCCCAGCAGCCGGTCACGAAGGTCGCCACGGTCCGCGTCCACTACCCCGTCGGCGCGAAGAGCCTCGTCCTGAAGGGAGATCAGCCCCCGCTCAGCGCCGCGGGAACGCCGCTGAAGGACGTGTCCAACGACACGTGGGAGCTCTCCCTCGGGGAGATCGAAGCGCCCGTCTCCTTCACGCCGGTCCTCGACGGGAAAGACGCGCGAGGCCCGGCCTATTCCGTGTCGCCGGGACAGACGCTGGACATCTATCCGCACTTCGAGGCGACCGCGGGGACCGTCAAGCTCCTCCCGGGCTTCAAGTCCAACGTCCTGAACAACCAGCGCGATCTCCGGATCTATCTCCCGCCGAGCTACGAGGAGAACACGGTCGCCCGCTATCCCGTCGTGTACATGCACGACGGCCAGGTCATCTTCGACAAAGATCTCGCGTCGCTCGACGGCGCCGCCAAGAACTTCTTCGGCTCGTGGAAGGCGGAGAAGCACCTCGACGAGGGCGTCGAAAAAGGGACGCTGCCCGAGGTCATCATCGTCGGCGTCGACATCATCATCAAATTCGATCCCAACCCGCTGAACCTCCTCGCGAACCTCACCGAGATCCGCGAGCAAGAGCTCACGCCGACGAAGGACGAGAGCTTCCGCAAAGGCAGCGGCAAGGGCCCCGATTACCTCCGTATGATCATCGAAGAAATCAAACCGAAGATCGACGCGGATTACCGGACCCTCACCGATCGCGAGCACACCTTCATGGCGGGCTCGTCCCTCGGCGGCCTGATGTCGATCTGGGCGGGCATCGATCACGGCGACGTGTTCGGCGGCATCCTCGCGATGTCGAGCTCGGCGTGGTGGGACGACGAAGTCGCATCGAAGCGGATCACGGCAGAGAACGGCGGACCGAAGCGGACGCTCAAGGCCTACACGGACACGGGCGACAAAGAGGCAGGCAAGACGCCCCCGCTCGGCGCGACGCAGGAGCAGCTCGACGCCGCCAACCTCAAACAAGTCGAGCAGACCGAGCGCCTCTGGAAGGCCTACCGCGACGTCGGCTACGTCGACGACCAAACGCTGAAGGCCGTCGTCGCCGCGGGAGCGGAGCACAAGGGCCAATACTGGAGCGAGCGCTTCCCCGCCGCGCTCCAGTTCATCGTGGGCAGCGGCCGGTAGGTCCGACGGCCGCGTCCGCTCCGATCACGACCCGTCGCCGAAGAGCGTCCCGAGCACCGTGTAGAAGGGGCCTTTGATCGCTTTGAAGAGCGTATCGGAGTCCCCGTTCAGATCGGCGAGGGGCGTGAAATCGAGCACCGTCACGACGGTCGTCTTCTTGTCGGGGAAATAGAAAGCCGCCGTGTGATATCCAATCATCGGCGTAAAGGTCGTTTGGTTGACCAAATCGCCGAAGTGTCCGTATCCGACGCCCCCGCCGGACGTGTTGGTCGCCGATAGCTCCATGATCGCCAATCCGTACTTGAACGGATAAATGCCCTGGACGGCGTCGATCGTGGTCTTCACTTGGGCATCGAGCGTCGTCCCCAGGAACGTGCCGCTACCGAACGCCTCGATCCATCGGACAACGCTCTCGGGGGTCGCCACGACGTTGCCCGCTCCCCACGTCGAAGGCCCTGCGGCGGGATAGTCGCCCGGAACGCCGTCGCGAGAACGCACGGGAGCGATCGGACCGTCCACCGCTTCACTTCCCTCGAAGAACGTCTTCGGCGCGCCGAGCGGGGTCGAGATCCGCTCGCGCAGGAGCGTCGCCATCGACTTGCCGGTCACCTTTTCGGCGATGCGCCCGAGCGCCACGAAATTGACGTTGCGGTACGTGAACTTCTCTCCAGGCTTCGACGTGGTGGGCTGCTTGAAGCAGCTCGCGAGACGTTGATCGGGCGCCTGGGCCGACTCGCACTCCGCGAGCCCGCTCGTGTGCTGCAAGAAGTGGCGAACGAGGATGGCGTCGCCTCCGGGAACGCCGGTGAACCACCGCGAAGCCGGATCGTCGAGCGAAACCTTGCCCTCCTTGACGAGGTCGAGGACGACGCCGCCCGTGTACGTCTTCGATACGCTGCCCACCCGCTGCAAACGCTCCGCGTCGATTTGGTTCGGACCGCTGGTGAAGAACCGGACGCCGCACGAAGGCGTCTTGATGGCGGCGACCATGTCCGTGTTCGTGGTGTGAACCGAATCCAGCGTCGCCTGAATCGCCGCCATGCGCTTCTCGTCGCAAGGCGGGACGGGAGGCTCGGTCGATCCGGCGTCGGCAGGAGACGGGGACGGCGAAGCGTCCCGTTCATCGCCGTCGCCCGCATCGGTCTCTCCCTGCGGGGAGGGGTCGTCCGACAGCCGCGGCGCGTCCTCGTCGCTGTCCTGAGAACAGGCGACACCACCGAATGCACACAAGCCCAGAAAGTAGGCAAAGGTAAGTTTATGAAAACTCATGACGATACCGAGAAACTAGCACGGCTTACGCCAAATGGCAAGTTTCCCGGGATATCCATCGACGGACGACGGACTTTCAATCATTGAAGAATGTCATCCTGATCGAACGTCTGAAAGGCTTTCGGCGCGCAGAGATTTTCTGCGAAGTCGCGGCGAGCCGCCTCGACGCGAGCCAACGACCGAGCGTCGACGCCGAACGCCCTTTAGCCGAGCTCCGCGCGCGGGGGTAGCGACCAATCGATCGGCGAAAATCCGTGCTTCTCCAGGTAGGCGTTCGCCGCCGAGAAATGCCCGCACCCGAGGAAGCCTCGGTGCGCCGAGAGCGGCGACGGGTGCACCGACTTGAGCACGCAGTGCTTTCGTCCGTCGATGATCTGCCCTTTGCGCTGCGCGTACGATCCCCAAAGCAAGAAGACGATGTTCTCGCGCTCGCGATGCAGCGCCGCGATCACGGCGTCCGTGAATCCCTCCCAACCTTTGCCTTGGTGGGACGCCGCCCGACCGTGCTCCACGGTGAGCACGCTGTTGATCAAGAGCACGCCCCGCTTCGCCCACGGCGTGAGGCACCCGTGGTCGGGGCGCGCGATCTTCAGGTCCCGTTCGAGCTCGGTGAAGATGTTCTCGAGCGAGGGCGGCGGCGGAACGCCCGGGCGGACGGAGAAGCAGAGCCCGTGCGCCTGCCCCGGCCCGTGATACGGATCTTGGCCGAGCACGACGACGCGGACGTCGTCGAACGGCGTGTGCTCGAACGCCGCGAAGATCTCGGGGCCCGGAGGATAAATCTTCTTCCCCGACTGCTTTTGCGCGCGGAGAAATCCGGAGAGCTCCTGCATCTCCGGGCGGCGGAGGTAGTCCCCGACGCGAGACTTCCAACTCGGCTCGAGCTTGATCGGATCCTCGTTCGACACGGCGCGTGATGATACTCGAACCCGGAAGGCATCGCGCCGCGGAACGACGGGCCCGCCGCCCCCCTCCCGACGTCCGGATTTCGCGGCCCGAACGGTTCCGACGGCGCCCGACGCGCTTTCCCTTGACGGCCTCGCCCGAGCGCGTAAAGCGTACGGCGATGCTGACGGACGCACTGAAAAAACAGTTCGACGATTTGATCGCCAAGCACCCGGTCGTGCTGTTCATGAAGGGCAACAAGCACTTCCCGCAGTGCGGCTTCTCGGCCCAGGTCATCGGGATCCTCAAAGAGGTCGGCACGCCCTTCGAGACCGTCAACGTCCTCGCCGATCCGGCGGTGCGCGACGGCATCAAGGAATACTCGAGCTGGCCGACGATCCCGCAGCTCTACGTCAAGGGCGAGTTCATTGGCGGCTGCGACATCGTCAAGGAGATGTTCGCGACGGGCGATCTCCAGAAGAAGCTCGGAGTCGAGGTCAAAACCGAAGAGCCGCCGACCGTCACGATCGACGACGGGGCCGTCAAGGCCATCCGCGCCGCGGACGAAGGCAACGGCGAGCTCCTCCGCCTCGAGATCGGACCGCAGTTCCAATACGAGCTCTACTTCGGCCCGAAGCAGGCCGGCGACGTCGAAGTCGCCGCGAACGGGGTCAAGGTCCTCTTCGACCGCGCGAGCGCGAAGCGCGCCAACGGCATGCGCATCGGCTGGGTCGAGACGTCGGACGGCGGCGCCTTCAAGATCGAAAACCCGAACGAGCCCCCGCGCGTCCGCTCCGTCTCCGCCGGCGAGCTCAAGACGTGGATCGACCGCGGCAAGGACTTCCAGCTCTTCGACGTCCGCGGCGAGGACGAGCGGCGCATCGCCAAGATCGATCGCGCCAAGGCCCTCGACGACGCGGGCGAGAAGGACCTCGAGGCCCTCCCGAAGGACACGACCCTCGTGTTCATGTGCCACCACGGCATGCGCAGCCGAAACGCCGCCGAGCGCTATTTGCGTGCAGGATACACGAACGTCTGGAACCTCGAAGGCGGCATCGACGCGTGGTCGTCGAAGGTCGACCCGAGCGTCGCGCGGTACTGATCCATGGATGCCATCTCCGCCGCCATCAAGACGGCCATCGTCGAGAAGATCCCCGACGCCGTCGTGGAGGTCGCGCCCGGCTCGGGCGGCCACTTCACGCTCGACGTCGTCTCGCCGGTCTTCGCCGGCAAGAGCATGGTCGAGAGCCAGCGCCTCGTCCTCTCCGCCATCGCGCACCTCATGCGCGGCGACGGCGCCCCCGTCCACGCCATCGACCACCTCAAGACGCGCACGCCCTGAGTTCGCGCCGTCGTCGGCTCAGTTCGCGCCGTCGTCGGCGTAGAGCGACTCGATCTCGGTGCGGTACTTCGTGTTCACGAACTTGCGCTTCACCTTCATCGTCGGCGTCATTTCGCCGCCGTCGATGGAGAACTCCCTGTCGAGGATGGCGTAGCGCTTGATGGTCTGCACGCGCGCGAGCTTCGCGTTGACGCTTGCTATCTGGGCGTCGATGTAGCGGCGGAACACGGCGCACCTCGCCGCCTCCTCGATCGTGCGAACCGCGCTCCCGGCGGCCTCGGCCTCCTTCGGCAACCGCTCGGGGTCGAGCGTGAGCAAGGCCGCGAGGTACTTCTTCTTGTCGCCGACCACCACCGCCTGCGCGACCGCCGGGATCGACTTGAGCAGCCCCTCGAGGACCTGGGGCGCGACGTTCTCTCCCCCCGCGGTGATGAGCAGGTCCTTCTTGCGATCGGTGATCTGCAGGTACCCCTGATCGTCGATGAAGCCGACGTCGCCCGAGTGGAGCCACCCGTCCTCGTCGATGGCGGCCCTCGTGGCCTCGGGATCGTTCAAGTACCCCTTGAACACGTGCTTGCCGCGCATGCAGATCTCGCCGTCTTCGGCGATCTTGATCTCCGTGCCCGGCAACACCACGCCCGCCTTGCCCGTGCGGTAGCGATCGGGCGGCGAATACGTCGCGGGGCCGGTGCACTCGCTCATCCCGTAGACCTCGAGGATCGGGACGCCGAGCGACAAGAAGAACTCGAGCGTGTCCTTGGAGATCGGCGCCGCCGCCGTCACGCAGAACTGCGCGCGGTCGAGGCCGAGCTTCTTGCGAACGGTGTCGAACACGATCTTCTTCGCCACGGCGTAGCCGAGCGGCTTCTTGGCGCCGCGCTGCTCGGCGTAGCCGCCTTCGAGCCCGGTCTTCCGCGCCCACGCCGCGAGCTTCTTGCGCGACGGCGGAGCGCCCGCCGCGGCCATCGTGATCTTCGCCTGGATCTTCTCCCACACGCGCGGCACGCCGAGGAACAACGTCGGCCGAACCTCCGCGAGGGTCTCGCCGAGCTTCTCGATGCTGTCGGTGAAATGCACGACCGCGCCGAGCGCCATCGGCCCGTGAATGGAGACGACCTGTTCGGCGACGTGGCTGAGCGGCAGGTAGCTGAGCCCCACGAGCGACTCGTCGCGCACGCCGACCGCGTCGAGGACCGCGCGCGACGTCCACACGACGTTCGTGTGCGTGATCATGACGGCCTTCGGATCGCCCGTCGTGCCCGACGTGTAGATGAGCGTGCAGACGTCGTCGGGTTTCTGCGCGCGCGTGCGTTCGTCGAGCGCGCTCTCGGGGACGCCATCACCCAGCTCGAGCAAATCGATCCACGCGAGGATCCGGAGGCCGCCCGCCGATCGGGCGCTCGGCTCGCCGCTCATCTGGACGACCGCCCGGAGCCGCGGCAAGCGCTCCTTCTCGGCGACGAATTTTTCGACCTGCTCGGCGGTGTCCGCGAACGCGACGGTCGCCCCGCAATGATCGGTGATGTACCGGACCTGCGAGGGGCTGCTCGTCGTGTAGATCCCCGCCGGCATCGCCCCTGCGAGGATGGCGCCGATGTCGGCAAGTACCCACTCCGGAGAGTTGTTGCCGACGATGCTCACACCCTGGCCGCGTTCGACCCCGAGCGCGACCAGCCCGCGGCCCACGCGACGGGCTTCGCGCGCATACGCCGCCCACGTCAGCGTGCGCCACGCCCCGCCGCGCTTCACGCGGAGCGCCGGTCGATTTCCGTGACGCGACGCAACATCTGCGAGAACCTCGTGAACCATCGTGGGCATGACTGCGAAGCATACCGACGGCACGCCACCTCGTCAGCAGGATCGGAGGCTATCGGAGCCCGAGGGGTGGCCAGATCGACGTACGAGGAACAAACTTCCATGACGGGGCAAGCGAGCGCACGGGGGAGCGCTGCACCCCACCCCGAGAGACGTCCCATGCTTTTCCTTCACCGCACGATTCCCTGGTTCCTGGGCCACGCGTCCGTCGTGAGCGTCGTCGGACTCGCGATCGCGTCGTCGTCGCGGGCGGTCCCGAACGCTTCCCCTTCGTCCTCCGACGGTCCGTGCCCCGACGGCATGATCCTCGTCGAGGGCGAGCGCTGCCCCGACGCCGAGCAAGTCTGTCTGCGGTGGCTCGACTCGGGCCCGTACCCGAACCTGCGGTGCGCCGAGTTCGCCAAGCCCGCGAAGTGCAAAGGTCCGCGCGAGGTGCGGCGCTATTGCATCGATCGCGAAGAGTACTCCGAGCAGCCGCGCGGTCGCGCGAAGGAGAGCGCGCTTCCACGCGTCAACACGACGTGGATCCAAGCCAAAGGGCTCTGCGAAGCGCGAGGCTCTCGCCTCTGCACCGAATCCGAGTGGGAGTTCGCGTGCGAAGGGCCTTCGATGAGCCCCTACCCCTACGGCTTCAAGCGCGACGCGACGGCGTGCAACATCGATCGCACCGACCTCGGCGGGCCGAACGAAAAGCTGATCGACCACCGCGCGCCGACGGCGTCGTTCCCCGCCTGCGTCAGCCCGTTCGGCGTGCACCACATGACGGGCAACGTCGACGAGTGGGTCGAGCGCGAGAACTCCAAGGCGCCGAACCGCAGCGCCCTCCGCGGCGGCTGGTGGCTCCCCGCGCGGAACCGATGCCGCGCGGCGACCCTCGAGCACGGCGAGCGCTACTCCGGAAAGCAAGTCGGCTTCCGCTGCTGCCAAGACGCGCCGTAGAGGCGTGCGCGCGGGAGAGCCGTTGCCACCGAGGGCATGCGATCATACAAAGTAATACATGGACAAGAGCCGCATGATGACGCTCCGGATCACGCCGGAGCTCTTGGCCGCCGTCAAAGCACGCGCCAAACGACTCGGTCGAAGCGCGTCGGCCGAAGTCGTGTTCCTCCTCGAACGGGAGCTCAAGACGCCGATCCCTCCTCGAAACGCCGTCATGGGCATGTTCTCCGGCTTCGAAGAAATGGACGTCGACGAGTTTCGACGGGAGCGTAAGCGCGTCGGTCGTCGGTTCCTCGAAGCCGCGAGGCAGGGTGGCTCGGAGACGGGTTCGAGGTGAAGGCCGCGGTCATCGATACCCACGCGCTGGTCTGGTACCTGAGCGATCCGAAGCGACTCGGCAAGAAAGCACGGCGGCACCTCTCGGCCGTCGACAAGGGACGTGCGCGCGTCTTGATTCCTGCCATCGTCCTCGTCGAGCTGGCCCTCGTTCGCGAAGCCGGACGCCGCGTGATCGGGCCCATCGAGGTCGAAGCGGCGATCGCCGCGAACGCGAATCTCGAGGTCCTTCCTCTCGATCTCGCTCAATCGAAAGAGTTCGTACTGCTTGGTTCGTGCGAAGATCCGTTCGATCGAATGGTCATCGCGGCGGCGCGCGTCGCGGACGCCCCTCTCCTCTCGGCGGACCAGCGCATCGCTTCGTCCGGTCTCGCGACGGTCGTGTGGGATTGAGCGCTCCGCGCATGGGACGCGGCGGAGCCTCGCGCCCTCAGTCGAACTCGTTCGCCATGCGCGGCTGCATCGAGCGGACGAGCGCGTCGATGCGGTCCGCGTCGTCGGTGCGTTCGAGCTCGCGCGCGGTCTTCGCGAAGCGCTCGAGCTCCGCGGATCCGACGAGGAGCCGCTCCTTCTCGAGCATCGGCAAGAGCTCGCTCCAGTGGCCTTCGAGCATGAGCCCGTACGCCAAGAGGCGCAGGCCCATCGCGCGGAGCTCGTTCGACACGTCCGCCGCTGCGAGGGCCGGCCGGAGGAGCTCGATGGCGCGTTCACCGTCCTGGGCGTCGAGCGCGCCGTAGGCTTCTTGGATGGCGCGCGCCATCACGGCGTCGGCCGCGCGCACGTCCGTCGTCCGGAGCGCCTGCACGTTCGAGAACACGAAGAGCGCGCCGAGGAACCCGAGCCAGATCTGCTGCGCCGTGAAGGCGTAGAGCAAGAGCAGACCGGCAATGCCGATCGACACGACGCGCGCCGCTTTTTCGCCGCGGCCGCGCGTGAGGATCTGGAGCACGCCGCGCATGACGTTGCCGCCGTCGAGCGGGAGCATCGGGACGAGGTTGATGATGCCCCACCCGATGTTGACCCAGAGGAGCTGATCCACGGTGAAGCGGCCGAGCGACGTCGACGGGACGAGCGCGTAGCGGCTCGCGGCGAAGACGATGCCCCCGAGGACGAAGCCCGCGAACGGACCGGCGAGGCTGACCGCGATCCGACGCCCGTGACCGAGCTCGGGCCCCGGCGCCCACGACGTCGTGCCGCCCATGCCGTGGAGCTCGATCCACGGCGTGAGGCCGAACGAGCGACCGACGAGCGCGTGCCCGAGCTCGTGCACGAGCACCGAGACGAACACGATCGCGCCCCAAAGGAGCAAGAGCCGCGGATCCTGACGCCCCGACTCGTCGCGCATGGTGCCTCCCAAGAGGAGCACCATCAGGAAGAACGGGAATCGCACGCGAACGGGGATGCTGCCGAGCCTGAACTGCACGGCCTCATTGTAGCAGGGAGTCGCGGACTTGCGCGGACGGTTCAGCCGTGCACGGAGGTGTGCGACGACGCTCGCGACCGCTTGTTCCGGTACATCTTCGCGTCGGCGCGGACGAGGATCGACTCCGGCGTGTCGCCCGCCTCGACGAGCGCGATGCCCGCGGAGAACGACGTCCCATAGCGCTCGGTGCGCGCCTCGAAGCGCGCGCGCAGGCGGCGGACGATGGCGTCGGCCTCGTGCGGGTTGACGTCGAGCAAGAGGAGCGCGAACTCGTCGCCGCCCATGCGCGCGATGACGTCGCCCGTTCGGAGCGTCACCCGCGCGACGCTCGCCAACATGCGGAGCACGTCGTCGCCGCGCGCGTGCCCGAAGGTGTCGTTGACGCGCTTGAAGCCGTCGAGATCGACGAACGCGACCGCGACGTTGCGGCGCCGGCGCTGCCGGAGCTCGTGCTTCACGAGGTTCACGAAATGCGCGCGCTGCGGCAGCCCCGTGACCGGATCCGCGCTGGCTTTCTCGAGCGCCCGCTCGATGAGCGACGGCGTCACGACGATCGGATGGGTCTCGCGCTCGCCCGCGTGCCGCTTGCGCATCGTGAGCCAGTCGAGGGCCGCGACGCGCACATGGACGGCGCGCCCGAGCGCCTTCGAGAGACGGCGGCGGTGCTCGACGACGCGCCGGAAGAGCAGCTTGGCTTCGGCTTCGTCGAGCTCGTCGATCCCCACCATCCGGCGGAGGATCTCGACGTGCGGGGTCCGCGTGGTGGAGGCGACCTCCGCGACGAGGGCCTCGAGCTCTTCGTCGGAGTGCGCGCGGTCGAACCAGTCCTCGTGCCACCCCTCACGAAGGAGTCGTTGCGCGTCCTCGGGTCCGTGCTTTCCACCGTGCTGCATGGAATCGTCCGTCGAAAAGAAGAGCCCGTGCGGCGGGATCGGTGAGGTCGACCGGACGCGCGGCACGACCATCGAGACACGCGGCCTTCGCGCGCGCGACGCTCGATGCAGTCGCGCATGGTTCATCGCTTGGTTTTTTCGGGCCACGGACGCGCTCCACTCCTCGAGGGCGTAAGGACGACAACGATCGTCGAAAGCGATCGACGAAAACGAACGTCGTTCGACTGTGCATGCGCCGTGCCCGATTTATTCCCATTCGGATGCGACCGGGCACGGTGTGCAGAGCGCTCCAAAGGGCATTCGAACGCGGCATCGAAGGTCGAGCGCGCCACGTTGCCACAGGAGCCGATGTCGGTCGTGGCGAGCGTGCCGTGCGAGTCCACGTCTGCCACAACGCGTCAACCCGAAGCTTTCTTCCCCGAAACGCGGCGCTCTCTTTCGCACGTTTCGCACGTCATGCGCGCGATAGGAGGATCTCCGTGATTTCCGCAGGCGCACCGAGCCGCATCGGAGGTCCCCAATAGCCGGTGCCACGGCTGACGTAGATCTGCGTCTTACGCACGCGGTGCAGCCCTGCGACGAACGGCTGCTGCAGCCTCACGAGGAAGTTCCACGGGAAGAGCTGACCGCCGTGCGTGTGCCCGGAGAGCTGCAGATCGACGCCGAGCTCGTCGGCGGTCTCGACGCCCTTCGGTTGATGCGCGAGGAGCACGACGGGCCGCGACGGATCGCGGTTCGCGAGCGCCTTGTGCACGTCGGGACCGTGCCCCGGGACGAGGCCGCGCGACGACGCGTCGTCGATGCCCGCGAGGTCGAAGCCGTCGTCCTCGCCGATGCGCACGTGTTCGTTGCGGAGCACGCGGATCCCGAGCCTCGCGAGGTGCGCGCACCAGGCGACCGCGCCGGAGTAGTACTCGTGGTTGCCCGTGACGAAGAAGACGCCGTCCTTCGCGACGATGTTCGCGAGCGGCGCGACGTGCTCGGCGAGATCCTCGACGGTGCCGTCGACCAGATCGCCGGTGATGGCCACCAGGTCGGGCTCGAGCGCGTTGATCTTCGCGACGACTTCCTCGACGAAGCCGCGCCCGATCGTCGGCCCGACGTGGACGTCGCTGATCTGGACGATGCGGTAGCCGTCCCGTTTCCTCCAGCCTTGGATGCCGATGCGGACCCGCGCGATCGCGACCGACGAGAGCGCGCTGACCATCCCGGCGCCGCTCATGCCCAGGCCGAGGACGACGGCGAGCGCGCCGAAGATGCGAGCGATGGCCTGGCGGCGTTCGACATTGGCAGGAGCATCGGCGTCGCCGTTCCCGTCCGTGGTCCCGTCGCCGGCCGCACGGCGCGATCGCGCGCGATCGATCCGAAGCGCGATCGATCGGGCCACGTCCGTCACGGCGCACGCGAACCCGAGGAAGAAGAGGAGCCCGAGCCACGTGTACCCGACCCAGACGACGGGCGCCGCCGTCGCGCGCGGGAGGAAGCGCGCGGCGAAGAACGCGGCGAACAGAGTGATGTAAAGTGCAACGAACAGGACCGTTCCGACCCGCGTCCAACGCCGCGGTAGCCGCGGACCGCGAACGAGGCGCGTCCAGACGTACCGGTGCAGGGCGCCCATCACGATCGACGCCAGCAGGAAAAAAACGGCGTAGCGAACGGCCATCGAAGCGTCTCCGATGCTACGCGTCCCCGCGTCGTTGTGCAGCAAAGCCACGGAATCCCATCGTTCTCGCGAGATTTACCTCGGGAACGCCGCCGAAACGCCGGAGCGGCTTCTGGCCCAAGGCGGCGCTCGACGGCGCTCGACGACCCGCGGCGTCCCCCTCCTGCGACGCCGAATTCGCACCGCATTCCGGCACCGCGGGCTCGCGTCCCGACGGGGAGTTGGCTAGCTTCGCGCCGTGGCTGTCGCGACCGAACCGAGCTCCGAAACGACGACGCTGAGCGACGACCTCCGCGCCTTGCTGAAATGCCCGCGCGAGCTCTGGCTCGTCTATCTCGCGACGTTCTTCGAGTACCTCGGGATCTTCTCGTTCTTGCCGACCTTGCCGCTCTGGCTCTCGGGCGACTACGGCATGGACGACAAGCGCGCCGGCTGGTGGGCCGCGACGTTCTCGACGCTGGTGACGCTCCTCGTCTTCCTCGTCGGCTCGATCGTCGATGCGATCGGCGTCCGCCGGACCCTCCTCATCTCGTTCGGTCTCGCCGCGCTCACGCGCCTCGGGATGGCCATCGCGCCGTCGAAGGAGATGGCCATCGCCACGCTGCTCGCCTTCGCGTTCGCCTACGCGACGTCGTCGCCCGCGCTCCAAACGGCGGTGCAGCGCGCCTCGGGCAAACGGACGCGCGCGTTCGCGTTCTCCCTCTGGTACGTCAGCTTCAACCTCGCCGGGGCGCTCTGCGGCCCGTTCATCATCGACGGGACGCGCCACGCGTTCCTCGATCCGATCACCAAGAAGCTGACGACGCGCATCATCGACCTGCCCGTCCTCGGCCCGCACGCGTTCACCGCGAACAGCGCGATCATGGCGGTGGGCTTCGTCTTCGCCGTCGTCGCGTTCGGCGTCATCTCGCTCGTCCGCAAAGACTTCGAGCACCGCCAGGATCCCGACGCGGCGGCCGAACCGCAGGGCGCCAAGAAGACGAACCCGCTCGTCGCTTTGAAAGAGGTCCTCTCCGACAAGCTCTTCTGGCGCTTCATGGTGCTGCTCGTCTTCCTCGCGCTCGTGAAGATGATGTTCCAGCACATGCACTTCACGTGGCCGAAGTACGTGCTGCGCGAGCAGGGCGAGTCCTTCCGCGTCGGGACGGTCTGGTCGATCAATTCGATGCTGATCCTCTTCCTCGCGCCGCTCGGCACCGCGCTCACGCGTCACCGGAAGACGTTCAACGTGCTCTTGCTCGGCGCGTTCATCTCGGCGCTGAGCCCGTTCGTCCTCTGCTTCGGATCGTCGATGCCCTTCCAGCTCGGCATGATCCTCGTCTTGACCATCGGCGAAGCGCTCTGGTCGCCGCGCAGCTACGAATACAACGTGTCGATCGCGCCGCGAGGCCGTGAAGCCACGTACGTCAGCCTCTCGGCGCTGCCGTTCTTCCTCGCGAAGTTCCTGGTCGGTCCGGCGTCGGGCTACTTGCTCGAGGCGTACTGCCCGCCCGAAGGTCCGCGCCAGTCGAGCGTCCTCTGGGCCATCGTCGGCGTCTCGACGCTCCTCGGCCCGATCGGCATCTGGCTCGGCCGCAACTGGATCACGAAGGCAGAGCCGCCGGCCGAAGAAAAGAAAGAGCCGACCGACGTCGGAGAGCCCGAAGCCGCGTAGCGCGACACCGGAGAGCCACGAGTCGCAAGGTGCATCACGCGGCGTCGGAGGCGCGCGCGACGTCGCCACGCTCGCGGAGACGCGTGGCGATCAGATCTTCGTCTTGCCGAGCGCGAGGATGGCGCGAAACTCGTCGTCGGTGACCGGCACGACCGAGATGCGCGACTTCTTCACGAGCTGCATCTTCGAGAGCGTGGGGTGCGCCTTGATCTCGGCGAGGGTCACGGGGCGCGCGAGCTTCTTGACGGGTCCGACGTCGACCACGCTCCAGTCCTCGTCGGTCGTCGGATCTTGGTAGGCCGTCTTGAGGACGCGCGCGACGCCGACGATCTCCTTGCCTTCGTTCGAATGGTAGAAGAGGAGCGTGTCGCCCTTCTTCATCGCGCGAAGGTTGTTCCTCGCTTCGTAGTTGCGGACACCGTCCCACGTCGTACGACCGTCCTCGACGAGCCGGTCGAAGGAGTAGACGGAGGGTTCGCTCTTCACGAGAAAGTGCACGTCCACCGACGTAGCACGACTCCTCTCGGCCGTTCGTCACTTTCCTATCGAGCGCGACGCCCGCGCGTGTAGAGTCGTCTTCTCGTGAAGCGCTACGTGGCCGTCGCAGGAACCATCGGCGCTGGCAAGACGTCCCTCGTGACGTGGCTCGAAAGGCGTTACGGCCTCACGCCGTTCTTCGAGCCGAACGACCAGAACCCGTACCTCGCGGATTTCTACCGTGACATGAAGGCCTGGGCGTTCCACTCGCAGGTCTTCTTCTTGGCGCACAAGCTGAAGCTCCATCAGGAGCTCCTCGCGTCCGACACGCCGGCCGTGATCGACCGGACGATCTACGAAGACGCCGAGATCTTCGCGCGGGCGCTGAAGAACCAGCGGCACATCTCGGCGCGCGATTGGGCGGTGTACGAGCGCCTCTACGAAGGCATCAAGCGAACGCTCCGTCCGCCGGACGTCCTCGTCGCGCTCACGTGCAGCCTCGGAGCGACGAAGAAGCGCATCGCGCGGCGCGGGCGGGCGATGGAAAAGAGCATCCCCGACGCATACCTGCGGAAGCTCCATCGGCTCTACGAAGCGTGGTTCGATCGCTACGACCTCGGCCCCATCGTGCGCATCGACACGACGGAGCTCGACTACGTCGAAGATCTCGTCGACCTCATCGAGCTGCAAGAGACGCTGGACCGCGCGCTCGGCCGCTCGCCTCGCTGACGGCATTCGCGGCGTCCGCTCGCACGGCCGCGTGCCCCGACGCGCACGCCGGCGAGCACGGCCCCGGTGCGTTCGCCCGGGGCTCGACGTCGCTCACCGCTCGACCCGTTTGGCCGGCCTTCCTCGCTTGCGTTTCGCCTCCGGCTCTTCGAGCTCCCCGAAGAACTCCGCCACAGGCACGTCGATGGCGTTCGCGATCTTCACCATCGTCTCGATGGTGACGTTCTGCACGCCGTACTCGACGCGCTGAAGGTTCGGCACCGTCGTCCCGATCGCCTCGGCGACGTCGGACTGCGTAAAGCCTTTCTTTTCGCGCAGTTCAGCGATCCGGAGCCCGACGTGCGCCTTGAGCTTCTCGGGATCCTCCACCTCGAGGAGCAAGACAGACGTCCGTCCCATTTAAAAACATTCCTATACGATTATGGCGCGATCGGTGTATTTGGCGTGATCGGTGATTTCTAGAGGCCGACCCAGGGGGAGGTGAGACGTTGAACGCTCGTACATTTGCCGGTCGATCGACGCTCGTTGCCCTCCTCGCCACCGCGCTCTGCGTCGCCTGGAGCTGTGGCTCGGACGAGTCGTTTCCACCCGCGGTCGACGGTTGGTTCGTCGGAGGTGGGGGAGCGGGCGGAGCGGGACGGCACTGCCCGGGCGTCGAAACAAGCGCTCTCGAACCGGGCGCCGCGATCGACGTCGGTGGCGTTTCGACGCGCGGCCTCGGAACCCGTCCCACGACCTGCGCGTCGAACCCTTGCGATCCGTATTGCCGAACGTACGACGACACACCGAAGGACAGCCTCGATGGCGGCTGCGGCCTGACGTACGACGACGCGGGGGCGATCGTCCTCGGCGGCACGCCTTGCACGGAGTCCGGCGGGTCGTCGGACGCCGGTGCATCCGACAGCGGCTCACCGTCGTCATCGGCCTGCGGCCCGTATCAGATCCAATGCGGCGGCGTCTGCGTGACGCCGAAGGTCGACCCGAACCATTGCGGAAGCTGCGGCAACGTCTGCGGGGCGAGCCAAGTGTGCTCGGCGGGCGTTTGCACGTCGACCTGCCAAGACAAGCTGACGAAGTGCGGACGCGCGTGCGTCGACACGAGGACGGACAACAACAACTGCGGAGCGTGCGGAACCGTCTGCGGCTCGGGGAAAGGGTGCAACACGGGAACCTGTGTGCCGACCATCTCGGTCGGCGCCGCGCCCGCCCAATGCCTCAACGGAGGTCCGCCCATCCAAGTCGCGAGCGTGAGCGGCCCCATCGATTGCGCCGGCAACCTCGCGCAGAAGACCTTCCAACGGGCGTTCTGCTCCTGCAACGGGGTCGAGATGGGCGCTCGGAGTTTGACCACCGACGGCTTCGATAGTCGGCTCGGACCGTACACCGCGGGCGGGCTCGGCGCCGATTTCGGCGCCAACGGAACGGTCTCCTTGGATTTGAGCGGCAGCCTCGATATCGGAGGGGAGGCCGTCTTTGGTGACGCGGTGTCCGGCAAAGCCGGAAAAATAACGGTGGCCGAGGGAATGAAAGCCAGCAGCTCGCTTTCCTTCAGCCTGACCGGCGCGGGCACGGTGACGGGCGACGCCTACGTCGTCGGCAGCTGGACGTCGGGGACGGCGCACGGCAAAGTCACCGGCAATTACTTCACTCCGATCGGAACGACGGTGGCGCCGACGGTCGTCGGAACCATCGTTCGGGGCCCGGTGAGCCTCCCGACTCCCTGCCCGTGCGGCGCGAGCGACATGGTTCCCGCCGCATCGATCGTCGGTTTGCACGTCACCAACAACGACAACGCGCTCATCGGGCTCGATCCCAACGCGCTCGCCGATGGCGGACGACTCGATCTGCCGTGCGGTCACTACTATCTCGCCCAAATCGGGTCGTCCTGGACCAGCCACGACACGACGATCGTGACCCACGGAAACACGGCGCTCTACATCGCGAGCCAATTGGGAGGGTTGGCCACCGGGTTCAGCATCTCTCCGGATCCGTCCTCGAACCTCGACGTCTTCGTCTCCGGAGACATCGATCTCACGTTGGGCTCCGGCGGTGTCCTCGGCAATGCCAACTATCCCGCCCAAATGCGCATCTACATGGGCGGCACGGCGTTGAAGTTCAAGGCCGCGAAGGGCTTCTTGTTCGCGAACGTGGACGCCCGAGGAGCCGAGATAAGCCTCTTCGGCGGAGGCTACGTCAACTACGGGAGCACCTACGCGAAGTCGATTTCCGGCGTCGGCGGAGGCGTCGTCGTACACCACGATCGCGCCGTGCACGACGCTTCGTCGACGTGCGCGGTGAACCTCAAACCGGCGACGTTCTCACGGTTGTTCAAGGCCGAGTGCGGACCGGGTGAGCGCGCGAACTGGGACGCCTTCACGTACGACACCTACGACCCCACCGGGACGAACGTGACCTTCGCCGCGAAGAGCGCGAAGACCACCGCCGCACTCGCGACCGCGTCCCCCGTCTCGCTCGCCGTCGCGGGCTATTCTCCAGCCGGCTCGACGACGACGGCCGATCCGCAAGTCTGCACCGGTGCGTGCAAGGTCGCCCTCTCGACGAAGATCGTCCCGAACAACCTCGACTACCTACGGCTCGATGCCACGTTGAACCCCTCGAGCTCGCAGTCGCCGGCGCTCCGCGCATGGAACGTCACCTACCGATGCGTCCCTTCGGAGTGACGGCGACACGCGCCAATCGATGCATCATGCACGGATAGGCTCCGCCAGAGCACTTCCTGCGCTGGCCCTATCGCATCGCTCTCGGAGCGTGAGCGGTCTCAGAAGTTGTACGACCACGCGTAGGGCGTGCACTCGTCGACCGACTGACGAACGCGAACGACGACGTTCGCCGAGTCGTCTTGTTGATTGAGCTTGCCGCCCTTGCACTCCCAGTCGGGCGCCGTCGAGCCAGGCCCGGTCACGCAGCAGCCCTTACGTCCCGTGAGCGTGTTGTCTTCGGCACCGCCAAGATTGCAGCCCTTGAAGTTGATGTTGCCCAGCTTGCAACTCACCCACGCACAGAGCTCGACGCCCTTCGTCGGTGTCGCGAACTTCGTATTCAATTCGTGGAACGCCTTGTCCGACACCCCGAACTTGTAGAAGTCGACGTCGCCGAGGCCGTTGAGCACGCCCTTGATGGTGATGTCGTGATCTTGGTTGTCGTCCGTGTCGGCGAGCACCTTCGCGAGGGGCTCCGTCCCGCCCGGATCGTTCGAGTCGACGCACTGGCCGGGATCCGGCGGGTCGGGATCGCCCGGGTCGGGATCGCCGGGATCGGGGTTGCCGGAGTCGGGCTTGCCGTTCGGGTCGCCATCGTTGGGATCGGTGGTGTCGCCGGAGCCCGCGTCGAACGGTGGGCGCGTGCCACCAGCGTCTTTCGTCGTCGAGGACGACGACGAAGGGACGGGCGACGTGTAGGGATCCTCACCGTTGTCGGTACCGCACGCGGCGAGCGAACCGAAGAGAACGACGGCCAAGGAGAACGAGTACCCGAGCACGGGGGAGCGAAGCATCGATTCAGAATTGTCCGAACTCGTGCTCCGCGCAACCGATTGCAACGTTCGACGCACCGCACCAAACGCGTGGAAACGTCAGGCGAACTTGACCTGAATCCATCGCGATCCACGCCTCGTCCGCCAAACGGCGGCGAACGATCGAACGCGATCCATGCTCGATGCATCCGAGCGATCGGCCGTGATCCACGCATCATCCGCCGAACGGAATCAGGCGATCGGCCGTCCACGCGCGCACGTCGTCGTAGGTGAGCTCGCCGGCGGCCACGCGGACGAGCGTTTCGGCGAGCTCGGACGGCGACGCTTCGAGCTTGAAGCCGAGGCTGCGCGCATGCCACGCGACGGCCATCACGCTCATCGTGCGGAACGCCGCGAAACACCGCGGGTACCGGCCGAACGCGAAGAGCAGCGCGGCCGGAGCGTCGTAGATGTCGTCGGCGAGGTGGTCGGCTTGTTGGAGCGCCAGGCGGAGCGCCGTGAGGTTGTGACGCTCGGGCAGCCCGAACTCCGCCGCGACGCGAACGTAGGCCCGCGCGAGCACGTCCACGGAGGGCACCATCACGCGCGCGTTCCCTTCCCTCGTTCCACGAGCTCGGCGCCGACGTCTTCGCCGAACGCCCGATCGCGCGTCGCCAAGGCCTCGTACGCGGCGCGGTGCTCCCCGCGCAGGCTCGCGGCGAACGACACGAACGATTCGACCGCGAGCGACGCGTCGTCCGGGTCCAACGTCGGGTCTGTCGGGTCTTCGTTCGAGGTCGTCACCGCCGAGGTCCTCGGGCCCAGCATAGCAGCCGCGGCCTCGTCGCTGGCCCCTCCTCGCTGCGAAGTCGAGCCCCGTCGACAGACCGAGCGACACCGAATAGCGTGCCGCCATGGCAAACCCCACGGCCCTCATCGAAACGTCGCTCGGCAACATCAAGGTCGAGCTGTTCGTCGACAAAATGCCCATCACCGCGGGCAACTTCGTCAAGCTCGCGAAGAGCGGGTTCTACGACGGCCTGCACTTCCACCGCGTCATCAACAACTTCATGCTCCAATTCGGTTGCCCGCACAGCCGCGATCCGAAGAGCCCGCGCGCGGGGACCGGCGACGGACCGGACGGCACCATCAAGGACGAGCACCCGGAGAACGCCAAGCTCTCGAACGAGCCGGGCACCCTGTCGATGGCGAACACGGGACGCCCGAACAGCGGATCGAGCCAGTTCTTCGTCAACACGGTCCACAACGCCTACCTCGACTTCTTCACCCCGGGCCCCTCGAAGCACCCGGTGTTCGGCAAGGTCATCGAAGGTATGGATGTGGTGCACAAGATCGAGAAAACGCCGACGGATGCGGGCGATCGCCCCATCCAGCCCGTCCGCGTGAACAAGGTCACCGTCCTCGAAAGCTGAACGGCGGCGCCCGTCGCGCCCGTCCGATGGCGGGCGCGACGCGGATCGCATCGCCCCCGACGCACGGATGCCCCGGCGCCCCGGCGCCGCAAATTATTCGGGCCCGCCGGAAAGGGCCTTCTTGACCGCGCGGGCAAAGCTCGGCAACCTAGCTTTTATGGCGAGTGATCGGCCGTTTCGTAGACGTCCGAGCTTTCGTGTGCCCGGAGAGGACGAGACGGAAGCCACGAAGATCACGAGCCTTCCGAACCTCGAGTCGGAGCTCCGCGCACGGCGGAGCCAGGTTCATGCGTACCTCGTCGTGCTCCAGGGCACCAACGTCGGCGAGATGTACAAGATCGAGGGGCCCGAGACCGTCATCGGTCGGGCCATGACCGTGCAGGTCCGGCTGAACGACGACGGCATCTCGCGCCGCCATTGCCGTGTGCTGCAGGCCTCGGGGCAGGTCGTCATCGAAGATCTCGGCAGCGCGAACGGCACGCTCGTGAACGGCGAGCTCGTGCAGCGCCGGACGCTCGCCGACGGCGACAAGATCCGGCTCGGCGCGACGACGATGCTGAAGTTCACGTACCAGGACAAACTGGACGAGACCTTCCAACAGCAGATGTACGACGCCGCGCTGCGCGACGGCCTCACGCACATCTACAACAAGAAGTTCTTCCTCGATCGCCTCGAGACCGAGTTCGCGTACGCCAAACGGCACAAGACGAAGCTCTCGCTCGTCATGTTCGACGTCGATCACTTCAAGCGCGTGAACGACACGTACGGCCACCTCGCGGGCGACGCGGTCCTCGTCAGCATCGCGAGCATCACGCAGGCCCTCGTGCGCACCGAGGACGTGCTCGCGCGCTACGGCGGCGAAGAGTTCGCGGTCATTTGCCGGGGCATCCCGCTGCTCAACGCGAGCATCGTGGGCGAACGCATCCGCGCCTCCGTCGAAGAGACGCCCATCGAGTTCCAGGGACAGACGCTCCACGTCACGATCAGCGCGGGCGTCGCGGCGCTCCCGGAGTCGGACGTCGAGACCGGCCAAGCGCTCGTCGCGCAATGCGACGAGGCCCTGTACGAAGCCAAGCGCATGGGCCGAAACCGCGTCTGCATCAAGGGCGCGTAGAAACGGGCGGACAGGCGCGGAGGAAAGAGGCTCCTCGAGAGAGGCGTCTACGCCGGGACGGTCGCGGCGAGCTTTCCGCGGCGGAAGACCCACATTTCGCCGGGTTTTCCGATCGTCCACGCTTCGTCGCGCGTCAGCGGCGCGGTCGCGACGACGGCGACCCTGTCGCGCGGGGTCGTCACGTCGGCGAAGTTCACCGTCAGGTCGTCGTCCGCGAGCGTGGCCGTTCGGAACGGCGCCTTGCGGACGATGTAGCAAAGCTTGGTCGCGCAACGCGCGAAGAGCTGCGTCCCGTCGCCGAGGAGGAAGTTGAACGTCCCGCCGGCGCCGATCTCGCGCGCCGCCTTGCCGACGACCCTCCAGAGCCGCTCGACGTTCGTGGGGTAGCCGCGCGGGAACGCCTCGTCGATGCGGTGCATGAGCGCGCAGAAGGCGTGCTCGCTGTCCGTCGTTCCGATGGGGGCGAAGCGACCCGTCGGATGGCGCCTCACGCCGCGCACGGTCCCGTTGTGGGCGAAGACGAACTGCCGCCCCCAGAGCTCGCGCGTGAACGGGTGCGTGTTCGCGAGCGACACCGGCCCGCGCGTGCGCTTGCGGACGTGCGCGATGGCGAGCAGCGTCTTGATCGGGTTCTCACGAACGAAGGCGGCGAGCTTCGATTCGGAGGCCGCGGTCGGCTCCAAGAACAAGCGCGCCGCGCGACCTTCGTAGAGCGCGAGGCCCCAGCCGTCGGCGTGAGGCCCGCGTCCCCCTCCCCTCAGCGCGAGCCCCGAGAACGAAAAGACGATGTCCGTGGGGACATTGCATTCCATGCCGAGGAGTTCGCACATCGCCGATCTCGAAGGACGGAAAGGGCGCGGGCAGGCTCACGCGTTCGTGCGAGCGCTGCCCGTGCGGCCGATCCGTCGCTCAGAGAAACGTATAGACCAAGTTGATGGCCGCGATCTGGTCCGACTTTTCGACGGTCGGGAGCGGCTTGTTTTCGTAGCGGAGCGTGTAGGTCGTCGCGATCGCCAGCTTGTCGGAGAGGTTCGACTTCAACCCGACCGTGAAGATGAGACGGAACCGATCGAAATCGGCGAAGTTCTGCAGGTACTCGCCGCTCGCGATGATGCTCGCCTCTTTGCGGAGCGAGTTCTCGTAGCCGACGAAGAGACGCGAGTTGTGGAGCGCCTGCGTCTTGTCGAGGAGCGGCAGCGGGGGCGTACCGGCCGGCGCGTCGTCGGGGAGCGGCTGCACGCGCGCTTCGTTGCGACGGATATCGTACTGGAAGTCGTAACCGAGCTCGCCCTGGAGCCGGTGGAGCTTCGTGTTGATGAAGTAGTACGCGACGCCGGGGTCGATGTTCAGTCGGAGATCGAGTCCTTGGAACCGATCGTAGCGGCCGGTGGACTGGAGGAACAACGACACCTTGTCGTTGAAGAAGTAGTCGTAGCGGAGGAGCCCCTGGTAGTTCTCCACCGTGGTCTCCATGCCCTCGCCCTTCTTGGCGGCCTTGGCATAGTTCGCGACGCCGGCGACGGAGAGCTGGTGCTCGTCGCGGCGCATGCGGAAGTTGGCGCTCGACGTGAACGCGACGGTCTTCGAGTTGCCGGCCGAGAAGAGGCCGCCGCCCGCGATGTTGAACGTCGTCGCTTCCTTCGGATCTTCGTCCGAAGGCTGGGCCGTGCTCGTGACGTAGCCGCCCTTCGCGATGTCCGTCGACCCGGTCGTCGCCGGAGCGGCTTTGATCGTTTCACCGGGCTGAGGCGGCGCCGATTGTGCAGCCGAGACACTCGGGGCGGCGAGGACACCGAATCCGAACAAGCCCGCGACGAGCGACTGGTAAACCAAGCGATTCATCAAGACCTCCACTAAGTGCCCGCGAACGCCGCGCGACGCGCCGCCCCGGGGCGTTTCGCCGGCCGACCCACGGACATCGAGGGCCGCCCGACCGAACGTCGGTAGCTCGCGCCCGTGCACCGTTTCCGTGGATTCAGAGCGCGAACGCGGCCGGAGAATGGCCGAAACAGCGGCAAATTGGAATGGAATTTGTCGCAGCGCAGCACACCTGCGAAATCGCTGAACACGCGGCGGAAATCCCCGCGAAGGGGACGCGAACGGACGATCGCGCCGGGCGGTCGGCGCGTAACGTCGTTCACACGTCGGGTTGCTCGGTCGCCGGCGGAGGGGCGGCGGTGGTCCCCGGGACCCACGTGTCGAGTCCGAGCGGGGCGAAGATCGCACGGCCCGCCGACGACAGCGGCTGGAGCTCGAGGACGAGCTGCTCTTTGCGGAGGTACACCTCTTCGCGCCGCTTGCCGTCCGTCTCCATCTTGAGCGACAGCTCGAACTCGTTCGGGCTCCGCTTGGCGATCTCGCGCACGGTCGGCGCGAACATCCCGACGAGGCGCTCGACGAACGGCAAGACGAGGCCGTCCTCGAACACGTCGCGCTCGTCGAGGGTGGCGGAGAGGAGCTTCTCGCGGAGAGGGAGGACCTCGCGCGACCGCTCGGCGAGCGCGTCCCAGAGCCGGACGAGGGCTTGCAGATCCGTCGACGAGAGCGAGCCACTCGCCGCCTCGAGCGAAGGTTGGCCGACGTGCTCGGCTTCGCCCAAGAGGCCCTCGTCCGTCCGTTGCACGCGGAGCGTGAGCGCGTCTTTCTCGGTGATCTTGCGCTTGAGCGAGACCTCGAACGCGTCGTCCCAGAGATCGAACTCCGTCACGATCCAGTCGTCGACGTCGATCTGCTTGGGCGAGACGGTCCCGCGAAACCAGCTCTTCTCGACGCCGACCATGAGGGCCACGTCCGTCGTGAAATCCGAGACCTTGCGCATCGACGACCACGTCGACGACGACCCGGTCGCGAGCGTGAAGGAGGTGCGGATCCCCTCGGGGCTCGCGCCGTCGGCGCTCATGTCGTAGCACCCCTCATTAACAACGACGACGAATCTCCCCGTCACCTACCAGCCGCTCGACGGAAAGCGCGCGGCCTTGAGCAACCCGTCGAGGCGCACGCGCTGCTCCTTCTTCGCGCGCTCGGTCTTCTCGCGATCGCGGAGGGCGTCCTGGTCGTTCGCCGCGAGCGTCTCCCGGCGATGCTCTTCGACGTAGCGCGAGGCGAACGCCCCGACCTGCCGCGCGTACTCGAGCGCCTCGGCGTGCTGCACCTTCTGCGCGGTGTCTTGCACGGCGCGCATGACGATGGCGTGGAACTGGTCGAGCGCGTCGAGCCCACGCACGCGCAGATCGGCGTCGACGGTGCGCTTTTGCGCGAGCTCCTGCGCCTCGAGCTCGAGCTGCACGATGCGCGTCGCCGCCGTCATGAAGACTTCGAGCGTCGCGAGGAAGTTGTAGTCGAGGGAGAACGGCGACGAGTCGCCGTACAGGAAGCGCATGACGGCGGGGACTCTATCACGGGACGCCCCGCGCGGGCTTCGTCAGGGGCCGGCGACCTGCACGGGCGTCGCAGGGATGGGCACCTCGCGCGCCCCGTCGAAGACCGCGCCGGTCCAGAAGACGTACGCGCTGCTCGCGTTGAGGATCGCGTCGTGTTTGAAGTCGACGTACACGTCCTGCGTCCCGCCGGGTTGGAGCGTGTAGGCCTTGTGCGTCGAGGTCAATCCGGTGGACCGATCGAGCAGCGCGCCCGTGTTGAGCTGCGCCTTCACGAGATCGCGGCTGATGAGGAGCGGCACCTGCCCCAGGTTGACGAAGGCGACGCGCACGTAGAGGCGGTTTTTGCGCCGGTAAACCTCCTGCGGGATCACGCGCACCTCTTCGGTCAGGACGGTGCCCGCGCTCCAGGGGTGTTTGGCGCCGAGGCAGCCGCTGAGGGACGTGAACGCGACCGCGACCAAGACCAGGAGTGCGGCAATGTGACGAACCATGCGCCGGAGCCTGACCGATCGGCCGAAAAATTCAACCAAGCTCTGCAAGATCGCGACGAATGACGTCCGGCCCCGCACGTTCCGCTCGAACTTCGTATCGTCGGAGAGGCTCAAATCGTGCCACGCGAATCAAGGAGCGCCTCGCGTACGCCATCGCCATTCCATGGCGCGTCGGCGCGTCCACGACGACGGGCGGGACGTTCCCCGACGCACGCGACGCAGGTAAGCTCGAGTTCATGCCCGTATCCGGCCGAAGTGCTCGCCGTCTCTCGCGGATCGCCACGCTCCTCGCCGCGGTCGGCGCCGTCGTCGCGTGCGGCGGCGCGGGTTCGACGACGGGCGGATCTCCGTCGACGGGGAACGGCAACGGCGGCGGCGGCAACGGCGGCGGCGGAACGGACGATGGAACGGGCGACGGCTCGTCCGTGAGCTATTCGACGGAATTGAAGAACGGCGTCGCGACCTTCTACGACGCGACGGGCGGCGGCAATTGCAGCTTCGACGAGACGCCCGACGATCTCGACGTCACCGCGCTGGGCTTCGCCGAATACGCGGAGAGCGCGATGTGCGGCGCCTGCATGCGCGTCAACGGACCGAAGGGCGAAGTGACCGTCCGCATGGTCGATAGCTGCCCGGGGTGCGAGGTCGGGCACCTCGACTTGAGCAAGGAAGCCTTCGCCAAGATCGCCGAGCCCGAAGAAGGACGCGTTTCGATCACGTACCAGGTCGTTTCGTGCGCGGTTCGCGGGCCCGTCGCCTACCGCTTCAAGGACGGCTCGTCGAAGTGGTGGACCGCCATCCAGGTGCTGAACCACCGGGTGCCCATCGCCAAGCTCGAGTACCAGAAGAACGGGCAATACGTGGCGATTCGACGTGCAGATTACAACTATTTCGTCGTCGACGACGGCGTCGGCGATTTGCCGAACGGCCTTCGGCTCCGCCTGACGGCCGCGGACGGTCAAGTCTTGGAAGACGATCTGCCCGGCGCCATCGAGAGCGAGAAGACGGTCCAGGGCACCAAGCAGTTCCAGTAGCGCCGATGTACCGATGTGCCCGCGCGCGCTCCGGCGAGCGGGCGCGCGAGGTTCAGAGACCGAGGACGGCGTCGACTTCGGGCCCGAGGCCTTCGGCGAGCACGGCTTTGCCTTTGGGCGGCGTCTCGAGGCCCGCCGACCACGCGCAGCGCGCCGCGCCTTCGAGATCCCACAACGCCGTGTCGCAGAACCGACTTCTCCAACCGGCATGGGCGAGGTTGGCGACTTCGTCCGAGATCGCGGAGACCTGGCCGCCGAACCATTCTTCGAGGGTCGGGAGGTTCGATTGCGACGGCGAGACGTCGGCGGCCGGGAACGAGACGTCGTGGTCGATGCCGCGAAGCTGCTCGCGCGGCGTGAGTCGGAACGCGAAGCCCTGCCCCTCCGGAGGTTCGAACGTCACGCCGAGGTCGGCGGAATAGGAGCCGGTGACTTCTTCGGCCTCGAAGCGGAAAGTGCGCGGCACGTCGCGGTACTTCGTCACCGTGCGTTCGCGCGTGCGGTATTCGGTTTTCGATCTGGTGACGGGCCGCGTCTTTTGGACGGATCGATAGCGTGTGACAGGGACGGAGTCGCTGCAGGTCGAATTCCCGCAGGGGCGATAACGCGTTTCGTAATCGGTATACGGCTCTTGCTCCGTATAGCTCTCGTTGTCTTCGTAATAAACGGTGTAGGGCTCTTGGTACGTCTCCACGGCGCGGTACGGGACGGTCTCGACCCACGGTCGCGTCATTTCGATCGTCCGCCGGGCGACGTCGACCGAACGAACGCCGTCGACGCGACCTCGGACGAAGCGGGACGACGAGGCGTCCCAGTACGGGGAGCGCCGAAGCCCGTCGAGCATGGCTCGTTCGACGGCGCGACGTTCGCCCTCGACGATCCCGGAAACCCCGAAGCGAACCTGGACGTTCGACGCCGCGAGCGGCAACGCGGGTTGATCCGCGAGCTGCTGGCCGAAGTGCGCGCAAAGCTTCTGGGCGAACCGCGAGAAGTAAGGGTGCTCGCCTGCGCCCTTGTTCACGGCCGAGTCGCAGGAGGCGCGGCCGGTGGCTTGGATTTTCCTTTGGAGGGCGCGGTGCGTCTCGGCGAAATGCGGACGCACGAGGAGCATCGCGCGCTTGGCGAAGACGCGCTCGGCCGCGAGCGGCCATCTCTTCGCGAGGAGCGTCGAGACCTCACCGTCGATCGTCGCGTTCGCCCACGTCACGAGCTCCACCGTCCGGCGCCCCGTCGCTTCGTCGCCGGAGATCTTCCACTGATCCTGCGTCGCGAGGAGGTTCTCGATGGCGGGCATCGCGGTCTCGACGCGGCCTGCTTCGCGCTCCGTCCAAGCCTTCCCTGCCAGATCCCGGAGGACGCGCACCCGGCTCTCGACGAGGAGCTTCTCGATGGATGCGTCGCCCGGGTGCTCGCGCACCGCAGCTTCGTAGAACGCCGCGGCCGAGCGGTAGTCGCCGCGCGCGAACGCCTCGTCACCGCGCGACTTCATCGACGCACAAGAGGTGGTCGCCAGCACGAAAAAGAGAGCCATCGACGACTTCGAGAACGGTGCACGCATCGGTCCCTTGGACGTGGTACGTCGGCGAAACATTCGCGCATGCTAGACTCCAGCAACGTGTTTGTCCTTCCCCGCGCGACGCGCCGTTCGAGGAAGCCTTCCCGACGACGTGGCGCCTGGCGTCCCATTTCCATGGGCTCCATGGGCGTGCTCGCCCTATTCATGGCGTTCACGAGTGCCGTCGTCGCGCCGGAGGCGAGCGCCAAGACACCGGTGGGGTTCTGGGAGAAGAGCCTGCGGGCGTTCCGATCGTACGACGCGAAGAACCCCACCAAGGGAGGCGTCGTCTTCGTGGGGAGCTCCAGCATCCGGCGGTGGTCGATCGCGCGCGCGTTCCCGTCCCTGCCGGCCGTCAATCGCGGGCTCGGCGGCGCGCACATCGACGACGTCATCGGTTACGTCGAGCTCCTCGTCCTTTCGCGGGCGCCCAAGGTCATCGTCTTTTATGCCGGGGAGAACGACATCGGGGCGGGCGCGACGCCCGAACGCATCCTCGACGACTACCGGACGTTCGCAGGGCTCGTCCACGCGAGGCTCCCCGCGACGACGATCGTCTTCCTCTCGATCAAGCCGAGCCCGGTGCTCCGCCACGCGTGGCCGCGCGCGCGCGAAGCCAACCGGCTCGTCGAAGCGTTCTCGGCGAGCGACGCGCGCCTTCGGTACGTCGACGTGGCGTCGCCGATGCTGGGACCGACCGGGAAACCGCGGCGCGAGCTCTTCGTCAAAGACGGGCTGCACATGAACGACGCTGGGTACCGCTTGTGGAACGAGCTCGTCACGCCGGTCGTCCAAGCGGCGTTCACCGCGCCGTAGGCGTCATCGACCGGAGCCGCTTCGCGTGCCAGGCCGCGTGCCGCGCGAGCTGCCGTGTCCACGTCGGCCAGTCGCTCGGGCCCTCGCGTTCTTCGAAGGTGTGCGTGACGCCGAGCGACGTCAGCTCTTCGGAGAACGCCCGATTCTCCGCGAGCCATCGATCGGAGACGCCGACCGTCAGGAGCATGGGGAGCTCGCGCGCGACGTCCGGATGCCGACGCACGAGGTGGATCGCCGAGTTCGCTTCCCACAGCGCGGGGTTCGCGGCGTAAGGACCGAGCGCGTCGACGAGGGCGCGGTTCCGACCTTCGGCGGCCGGCAGATCGACGACGCCGCTCATGGCGCTCGCGCTCGCGAAGAGGCCGGGGTGTTTGAGCGCGAGCGTGATGGCGCCGTGACCTCCCGACGAGACGCCCGCGATGCCTCGCCGATCGTCGACGGGCAGGCTCGCCTTCACATCGGCGATCACTTCGTCGACGACGTGGGTCTCGTAGCGGCGATTCGGCGCGGCGGGGACGTCGACGTACCACCCCTCGGGGCCTCCCTCCGGCGTGACGAAGACGAGGCCGTAGCGACGCGACAGCTCTCGGAGCTGCTCGTGGGCGTGATCCGCCCAATCGGTGGACGTCCCTCCGACGCCGTGGAGCAGGAAGAGCGAAGGGACGATCTCACCGCCGCGCGCGGCGGAAGGCGGGACATAGGCGAGGTACGAGACGTCGCGACCGAGCGCCTTCGACGTCAAATCCCGCCGCACGACGATGGCGCCGTCGTCGACCGGGACGAGGCGTCGCTCACGCTCGAGTCGTTCGGCGACCTTCTGGGCCATGTAGATCGCCCCTTCGTGCGTGAAATGGACGCCGTCGGTCGATCGCAAGAGCCACTTCGCGCCGTCGAGGACGATGGCGTTCGTGTAGTTGCCGAGCGGATCCGCCGAGAGCCTCCACGTCGAAATGAAGCCGCTCCCGGCCTCGCGCGCCCGCGCCTCCATGATCTCGTTCACGTGCTGGATATGCTCCGAGAACTTGGGGTCCTGCATCATGGGCATGTCCAAGAGGACCATTTGCGCGCCATGGGAATGCACGAGCTCGACGAGGCCCGTGACGCGCGCGCCGAACTCCTCGTCCCACTCCGGCGTCCCGAACGAGAGCGGGGTGCCGCGCGGGACGGCGATGCCTTGGACGTCGTTGCCGCCGAACTGCGCGACGACGAGGTGCGGCCGAAACTCGGAGAGCAGCTCGCCCGTTCGCTTCGGCCAATCGAAATAGTCGGGACGCACGAGCCCCGTCGCGAGCTTTCCGACCCGTTTGACGACGACGCCTCGGTACGACGAGCGCAGGGTCCGTTCGAGCTCGACGCCGAAATGGAGTTGAATCGACGACGCTCCGATGAGCAGGACGCGCGTGGGTTCGACGTCGTCCGAGATCAGCGCGGCGGGCATCACGGCGTCGTTCGTGGGCGCGGGCGGCGCCACCGCGGGGAGGCTGGGAGGAGGCTCGGCGAGCGCCATCGGCGCCGGATCGTCGGCGCGGAGCCACACGACGTCGGGCTTCACGGCCTCGACGACCTCGCGGGCGGCCTCGGACAACCGCTGCGCGCGCGTGATTTCGGCGGTTCGGAGCAGCGCGTTCGCCAAGGTGACCGTCGTTTCGCGCGCGCCCAACGTGCGATCGTGCACGACGACGTCGACGACGGAGCCCGCGCCGAGCAACGTGAGCGCCAGCGCCGTGAGCCAGAGGCCGACGAGGACGGTCCTCGGGCGGCTCCCTTCGGTCCATCGCACGCGCGCGTCGTCGGAAGTTCGCGGCATCGTCCTCAAAACCCGAAATAGATGTAGGGCGCGACGTCGTGCGACTTGATCGTGAGCATGACGAGCCCGATCGCCGTCCATGCGAGCGGCCTCCACGTCGTCGGCACGCGCGCGTGCCACGAGACGCAGCGCTCGAAGACGGGGCGCCCGACGAAGTTCATCGCGATCGTCAGGACGGTCACGAAGACGACCATCGCGTCGATGCCTCGACCCGCCACCGTGAAGCGCGCGAGGGTGGAGAAGAACTCGCCGGCGATCGCGAGATCGCTCGACCGAAAGAAGATGCGGGCGAACGCGCAGAACGCGAGCGTCGTGAACCACCCGGCCGCGGTCCACCACCACACCTTCGGGCGCCGCCAGCCTCGTGCGCGCCGGACGTCGACGAACATCTTGTAAGCCGCCAGCGCGACGCCGTGCACGAAGCCCCAGATCACGAACGTCCACTGCGCGCCGTGCCAGATGCCGCAGACCAGGAACGTGACGATGAGGTTCACGCACGTGCGCGCGCGGGAGCACCGCGATCCCCCGAGAGGGAAATAGACGTAGTCGCGGAGCCACGTCGAGAACGTGATGTGCCAGCGCGACCAGAAATCACCGATGTTCGTCGAGGCGTAGGGATATCGAAAATTCTCCGGGAGCTCGAATCCGAGCAGCAACGCGAGTCCGCGCGCGAGATCGGTATATCCACTGAAGTCGAGGTAGACCTCCGCCGTGTAGGCATAGACCGCGACGACGAGCTCGAGCGACGAGTGATCGCTCGGGATTTGAAAAGCCTCGCCGACCACGCTCGTGGCCAAAAACGACGCGAGCACCATCTTCTTGAACAGGCCCGAAGCGATGAGGACCACCGCGCGCGACACGTCCGGGACGTCGTCCGGAGCGGGCGCCATGATCTGCGGGAGCAGCTCGCGCGAACGACAGATGGGCCCGGCGAGCAGCTTCGGGAAGAAGGCCATGAAAAGGAGGAAGTCGAGGACCGGCGGATCGTCGATGGCCTCCCCGCGATGGACGTCGACCAGGTACGCGATGCCCTGGAACACGTAGAACGAGATGCCGACGGGCAGGAAGATCTCGAGAACGGGCAGGTGCGCCGATAGCCCCAAGAAATCGGCGAAGGCCGACGTCGACACGCGGAAGAAGTCGTAGAGCTTGAAGACGCCGAGGAGCGCGACGTTCGCCACGACGCCGAAGATCAGCAGCGCTCGCTTCGCGCGGGCGTCGCGCACAAGGGCGATGCCTTTTCCGAACGCCCAGTCGGCGATGGAGACGCCGAACAACAGCGCGAGGAGCTTCGCGTCCCAGCGCGCATAGAAGACGTAACTCGCCGCGAGGAGGAAGAGCTTCTGCGGGGTTCGCCAGCGGCGCAGCGACCACGCCAGCGTGGCCGTCACGAGGAAAAAATACGCGAATGGAAGGGAGGGAAAGGCCACCGGTCGTCGCCGTCGATCGTGGGCGCCGCCGAATACCCCCTTGGAGCCACGCGACGCTCGTTCACCGCGCGCACCGATTCATCGACGCGCCGGGCGACCTTGGTCCCCTTCGCGACATCACGCAAGCAAACGAGCCTCGAATCGACCCCGTACGTCGTCCACCGATGGATAACGCTACACCTCGACGGACACGATTCCGCAGCCGCGCTTCAGTCGAGAGCCTCGGGGAATTTCGGGAGCGTCGCGACGTCGTTCGGATCGTGTTGAACGATGAACCGCGCGTGGGTCTCGCGCAGGAGCGCCTCGACGCGGTCCATCGAAGCCTTCGTGTTCTCGCGGCTGTCGTTGAAGCTCGGCACGACGTGGTGGTCCCAATTGTCGTGCGAATGCGCCAGATCGCCGGACAGCACGATGGCCCCGGCGTGCGCCAGTTTCACGAAGAGGGATTGATGTCCCGGCGTGTGGCCGGGCGTCTGGAGGATGCGCACCGAGCCGTCGCCGAAGACGTCTTCGTCCGCTTCGAGCCACTTGCTCTTCACGTTCTTGTACTCGGAGAAATGCGACGCATCGACGCCGAGAGGCGCCGGCGTCTTCGTCCCCGCTTCGATCTCGCGCTTGCTCACGAGCCAGGTCGCCGACGTGAACAGGTTCGCGTTGCCGGCGTGATCGGCGTGCAGATGCGAGATGCCCAAGAACGTGACGTCCTTCGGAGCGAGCGAGAGCTTCGCGAGCTGCGCGGTCAACGGCGCGTCGACGAACTCCGCGCCGATCGGGTTGGCGACGCCGTCTTTGCTCTTCGCGATCGACTCCGAGAGCCCCGTGTCCCAAAGGAGCGTGCCCTTCGGATGACGGACGAGGAAGCATGCGTCGCTGAGCGTGCGCCCCTTCCCAGTGGGCTTGCCGCTGTCGGTGAAGAAGCCGAAGTCCTTGATCTCGATCCGTCCGCAATCGAGCGTGTAGAGCCGTACCAACTCCGGCGATGTGGCGGCGGATTTCGAATCACCCGCGGGACCTGCTTCGGCGGTGGGCGCGCTCGGGGTCTTTCCGCCCCCACACGCCGCGAGCCCGAGCATCCATGCCGTCGCAACCATCGTGACCGAAGTTCGAACCATGACGTCTCCTATCGGGAAGCGCGCTCGAGATTCTCTCGCGTCGCGCCTCCGATGCCGGAGAACGAGCCCGGGTTTCACGCCGCGTCGTCGGAACGAACTTCCACGAGGGCCCGGCTGACTTCTTCGAGCGACTCGTTCATCGATTCGACGGATTTCTGCGCGGCGTCGTCGAGCCCCGTGGCGGCGGCCATCACCGTGTCGACGGCGGAGTACGCGCGAGCGAGCGCCTGGACGTGCTCGCGGATCCGTCGTTCCACCATGGCGGTCACCGTGTCGGCGGTCGTGCCTTTGACGGCGGGCTTGTCTTTGCTGGCAGGGACGTCGTTGCCGGCGGGCGCGTCGGCGGGCACGTCGGCGGGCGCGTCGTTGCCGGCAGGCGCATCGGTGATCTCTTCGGACGAAGCCGGTTCGATGGACGCGTCGACGGAGGTGAGCAGGAGCGGTCGCGTCCGCGCGAGGCGCCCTCGGACTTCGGCCAAGCGCACGAGCGACTTCCACGTCGTCTGGACGCGCTCGGCGGCGTCGGCATCGAGAGGGACGTCCACCGAGCGGCGGCGGAGCTCGGCGCCTTCGAGCAGCGTCGTCCGCGCGGGACCCTCGATGTCGAGCGCGGCGATCTCGAGGGCATGCGCCACCGCGTCGTCGGCCGCGACGAGGAGAGGGAGCGACGCCAGAATGGCGGCGACGGCGATCGCAACACCGTAAACGAGGGGCGACGAGGCCGAGAACGAGAACGCGATCGAGCCCGCCATCGCGCCGGAGACGAGCGCGAGGAGCACGTGAACGGCCCTCGCCGTGCGATCGCGCACGCGGGAGGTGCGCTCGGCGAACGCGAAGCCCATCATGACGGCGCCGGCCGTGGCGGGAGACACCGTCGCGAGGACGCCGCTCGCGAAGGCACCGAGCGCCCCCGACGCGACGGCGAACGACGTGAAGGCGTTCGTCGCGGCCGCGGCGGCGAGGACGCCGAGCCATACGAGGAGCAGCGACGAGGCGACGACGCCGAACCGATGCGCGATCGGAGCGACGGCGAAGAGCGACGCCGCCGCGACGAAGAAGGCCATCTTCCGCATGACGATCACCACGTTTTCCGCGAAAGATTGCTCATTTCCTTGGCCGCGGCCGACTTGGCGACGCCGCGACCCTCGGCGGCTTCGGGACGGACGTTCGCGAAGTCTTTCTTCGTCGAGCGGTACCCTTCGAGCTGCGCGCCGAGCGACGTGGCCACGGCCGCGGGCGCGAACGGCAGGACACCCTGGATGGCGGCCTCGTTCTCCTCGACGAGTCGCTGCGCGCGGGCGACGTCGCCGTGCGCATAGGCCGCGGCGGCCTCGATCTGACGTCGCGACGCGAGCACGCTGGTCGCGCTCGCGAGGACCGCGCCGTCGCGCGAGCGTTCGACGAGCGCGCGGTCGTCGGTGGACGCGACCGCGATCGACGCCGACGACGTCGAAGCGTCGCCGCACGAAGCGCCGCTCTTGCACGACACGAGGTGGTAGGACGCCGTCGCCGCGAGGACGCCGGAAACGTCGCGGCGGCCGTCGCTCTCGAGCTCGACGATGGCGCGTCGCTCGTCGCCGGCGAAGATCGCGCCGAACGACAAGACGAGCGTATCGCCCGATACGGAGGCATCGGCGCCCGACGCCGAGACGAACCGCGCGCCCTCCGGGAGCGTCACGCGAGCGACGGCGTTCTCCACCGTGGTCTTGGACGTCTCTTCGAGCTCGCGCGTGAGGAATTTCGCGAGCGCGCCGCTGTCTTGCACGAACGCGAAGTTGCCGTGACCGCTGGTCGCGACGGCGCCCATGTAGCTCTCGTCGAAGTCGGCGCCGATGCCGAGCGACGAGATCGTCACGCCCGACGAGAACCCCGAGCGCGCGAGCTCTTCGGCCTGCGCGCGCGAGCCGTCGAGGCCGTCGCTGACGAGGACGACGCGCTTGACCCGTCCGCGATCCGCGAGCGAGAGGGCGTTCAAGCCGCGGTCGAGGCCGCTCGGGATGTTCGTCCCTCCCGAGGCTTCGAGCGACGCGATGCGCGAACGGAGCTCCGCGCGGACGGACCCGACACGGGCAAGCGGCTGGAGCACCTCGCTCGTGGTCGAATAGCGGACGACGGCGATCTGATCGTCGTCCCGCATGTCGGCGAGGAGCCGCAGGACGGCGCGCTTGGCGTCCTCGATCTTGTCGCCGGACATCGATCCGGAGGTGTCGAGGACGACCGCGAGGGAGATCGGCGCCCGCACCTTCACGTCGTCGTCGAGCGCGTCGGCGGCGAGTCGGACCTCGGCGTACATGCGGGTCGGCTCGCCACGCACGACGTAGCGGTGGCTGATCGCCACGCTGCCATGGAGGCCGGGGCCCGCGAACGTGACGGCGTTCGGCCCGAGCGGCGCGGCGATCGACGAACCGCCGCTCCCGTTGCCCACGTCGTGGGCGAAGGCACTCGTCGATGCGCGTTGGAGGACGAGCCCTCCGGCGGCGAGGACGACGCTGGCGAGGGCGAGAGGGCGGCGAACTTGGGGGGAGCGGAACCAGCCTTCGATCTTCATCGGCCGCTCTCGACGGCCCTCCGTCGAATTCGATCTAACGAGGCACCGAAAATCGGATCCCAGGGCTCCAAACACGTGCTCCCCGCGCCGACACGGTGCGCCAAACGCACCGGTCGGAAGACGCGGGGAACGTGTGAGACGTGTGAGACGGCGTCAGAACGCGTAGCCGATCGTGAACAAGAACCGCGGCCGGATTCCGCCGCCCGCGATGATCGCGCTCGCGAGGTTCAGGTTGTCCGTCGCGATGTCCTTGCTGTTCACGGTGTACTGGAGACCGAAGCCGCCGCCGACGACGATGCCCGGGCCGATGATGGCCTGACCGCCGAGGTCGACCGCGCCGCCGATCGCCGTGAACGAATCGCTCGACGACGAACCCGACGTGCCCGAGGGCGCGCTCTGCGAGAAGCTCGAGAAGACGAACGACGGGCCGATGTAGAACCCGTTCGCGCCTTTGTTACCCGTGTAGAAGCGGTAGCCGAGCTCGCCGCCGAAGCCGTTGAGCGCGCCGCCGTCGATGTCCTGGCCGTTGACGGTGACGGTCACCGGCGCGTGCGTGAAGTGCGGCGTCAGCACGACGGCGTGGTGCTTGGCGAGCATGTACTGACCCGTCAGGCTGTACCGACCGATGCTCACGCTGAGCGGGTTCAACTCGATCGAGAAGCGTTTGAGATCGGCGTCGTCGTCGTCCTTCTTCGGGACGTCCGGAGAGGCCTCCGTCGCTCCCGCCGAAGAAACCCCGACGGCGGGCGCGGAGCCCGTCGACGCCGGTTCGTTCGCGTCTTCGGCGGCCGACGCCGAGCCTTCGAACGCCAGGAGACCCGCCAACGCCAGAAACGCCCCACTCAAATATCCATTCATGTGCATCTTACATCCTTTTGGAGCGCACCTCGACGCGGCGAAGACCCCCTCTGGACGGAGCTTCGCCGCGCGACGTGCACTGCGTCGTTAGACTTGGTGAACAAGGTGAAGCGGTGAGCGTGTGGCGAGGAGAAAGTGCCACACGCCCACGGCAATGAATGGACGTCGCGAATCCGAATCCGTTACATATTCGCGCGACAATTTTCAGCAAATACCTATTGGGACAATACGAACTTCACTGAAACCGAGAACGCCACGAAACCGACGAAAATTTCGGCCAATTCGCACAAAACGAGGATCCGTCACGAATTCGAACGAGCGAACGACGTGCGCATATCCGCTCAAATTCTCGAATTCGTGAATCCGTCACGAATTCGAACCAGCGAGAAAATGGAACACGAGCCAGTCACGAAGATCGAATTCGAAATCCGTCACGAATTCGAGCCGACGCGAAAATCGACGGCAAATTCACGCTCCATTCATCGAAGAACCGGAATCCGTCACGAATTCGAGCGAACGAGCGCACAAAAGAAAAAACCCTGCATGGCCCGGAGGCACGTGCAGGGTTTGGCGCGAACGGCGCTCGTGGCGCCGCCGCTTCACGATCGGCGAATCAGCCGACGCCGAGGAGCTCCACCTCGAACACGAGGGTCGAGCCCGGCGGGATGACCGGCGGGAACCCGCGATCGCCGTACGCGAGCGCCGGCGGGATCGTGAGCTTGCGCACGCCGCCGACCTTCATGCCGGCGACTCCCTTGTCCCATCCCTTGATGACCTGGCCGGCGCCGAGCTGGAAGCTGAAGCCCTTGCCACGGTCGCGCGAGCTGTCGAACTTGCTGCCGTTCGTCAGCGTGCCGACGTAGTGCACGGTGACCTGCTGGCCGGACGTCGCCTCGGCGCCCGTTCCTTGCTTGATGTCTTCGATTTGAAGGTCGCTCATGGTGTGCCTCGATGGAGCAAGTGGGGAAGATCAGGCGAGAAGCTGACGAAGCACGTAGGGGAGGATGCCGCCGTGCTTGTAGTAGAGGATCTCCTGCGGCGTATCGATGCGGACGATCGCGCGGATCTCCTTCGTCTTGCCGTCGGCCGACTTGGCTTTCACGGTGATCTCGCGACCGTCCTTGAAGCCGCCGTCGAGGAGCTCTTTGAGGCCTTCGACGTCGTAGATCTCTTCGCCGGTGAGGCCGAGCGAGGCCGCGTTCTCCCCCGTCTTGAACTGCAAGGGGAGGATGCCCATGCCGACGAGGTTCGAGCGGTGGATGCGCTCGTAGCTCTCCGCGAGGACCGCGCGCACGCCGAGGAGCTTCGGGCCCTTCGCCGCCCAGTCGCGCGACGAGCCGGAGCCGTACTCCTTGCCCGCGATGACGAAGAGCGGCGTCTTGTCGGCGGCGTACTTCACCGACGCGTCGAAGATCGTCGTCACCTCGCCCGTCGGCAGGTAGCGCGTGAAGCCGCCCTCGGTGCCGGGGGCGAGCTGATTGCGCAGGCGGACGTTGGCGAACGTGCCGCGCACCATCACCTCGTGGTTGCCACGCCGCGAGCCGAGCGAGTTGAAGTCTTCCTTCTTCACGCCGTGCTCGAGGAGGTACTTGCCCGCGGGCGAGTCGACCTTGATCGAGCCGGCCGGCGAGATGTGGTCCGTCGTGATGCTGTCGCCGAGGACCGCGAGCACGCGCGCGCCGCGGATGGCTTGGACGGGCGCGGGCTCCTTGCCCATGCCCTCGAAGTACGGCGGGTGCTTGACGTAGGTGCTCGTGTCCTCCCACGCGAAGCGGTCGCCCTCGGGGATGACGAGCGACTGCCACTGCGGATCGCCCGCGTAGACGTCGCTGTAGACCTTCGTGAACATGTCGGGCGCGACGAACTGCTCGACGGCGTCCGACACCTCCTTCTGCGTCGGCCAGACGTCCTTCAAGAAGACGGGCTTGCCGTCCTTGCCCGTGCCGAGCGGCTCGGTCGTCAGGTCGATGTTCGTCGTGCCCGCGATGGCGTACGCGACGACGAGCGGCGGCGACGCGAGGTAGTTGCCGCGCACCTCGGCGTGGACGCGCCCCTCGAAGTTGCGGTTGCCCGAGAGGACCGACGTGACGAAGAGATCGCGCTCCTCGATCGCCTTGCTGACCGGCAAGGGGAGCGGCCCCGAGTTGCCGATGCAGGTCGTGCAGCCGTAGCCGATGACGTAGAAATTGAGCTTCTCGAGGGGCTCGATCAAACCTGCACGTTGCAGGTATTCCGTGACGACCATCGAGCCCGGGCCGAGGCTCGGCTTCACCCAGGGCTTCGTCGTGAGGCCCTTGTCGGCCGCCTTCTTCGCGAGGAGGCCGGCGGCCATGAGGACGCTCGGGTTCGACGTGTTCGTGCAGCTCGTGATCGCCGCGATGACGACGCTGCCGTTGTCGACGTCCTTGTCGGCGGTGATCGACGGATCGGCGTAGAGGACGCTCTTTTTGCCGGCCTTCGGGCGCGCGCGGTAGGCGTCGTTCGCGTCGTTGTAGCTCTTCTTGACCTGGCTGAGCGTGACGCGATCTTGCGGGCGCGCGGGGCCGGCGAGGCTCGGCTCCACGGTCCCGAGATCGAGCTCGAGGACGTCGGTGTACTCGGCCTCGGGCGTGCTCTCCGTGTGGAAGAGGCCCTGCTCCTTCGCGTACGCCTCGACGAGCGCGAGCTGCGCCTCGGAGCGGCCCGTGAAGCGGAGGTAGCGGATGGTCTCGGCGTCGATCGGGAAGATGCCGCACGTCGCGCCGTACTCGGGCGCCATGTTCGCGATCGTCGCGCGATCGGCGAGCGGCAGGCCCGCGAGGCCGGGGCCGAAGTACTCGACGAACTTGCCGACGACGCCGCGCTTGCGGAGCATCTGCGTGACCGTGAGGACGAGGTCGGTCGCCGTCGCGCCCTCCTTGAGCTTGCCCTTGAGGCGCACGCCGATGACGTGCGGCAGGAGCATGCTGACCGGCTGGCCGAGCATCGCCGCCTCGGCCTCGATGCCGCCGACGCCCCAACCGAGCACGCCGACGCCGTTGATCATCGTCGTGTGCGAGTCGGTGCCGACGACCGTGTCGAGGTAGGCGACCTTCGAGCCGTCCTTGCCCGCCGCCGTCATGACGACGCGCGCGAGGAACTCGAGGTTGACCTGGTGGACGATGCCGGTGTCCGGCGGGACGGCCTTGAAGTTGTCGAACGCCTGCTGGCCCCACTTGAGGAAGCGGTAGCGCTCCTGGTTGCGCTGGAACTCGAGCTCGCTGTTCTTCTTCAGCGCGTCTTTGCTGCCGAACTCGTCGACCTGCACGGAGTGGTCGATGACGAGCTCGACGGGCTGGAGCGGGTTGATCTTCTTCGGATCGCCGCCCATCCGCTTCATCGCGTCGCGCATGGCCGCGAGGTCGACGACGGCGGGGACGCCGGTGAAGTCTTGGAGGAGCACGCGGCTCGGCGTGAAGGCGATCTCCTGGGACGGCTCGGCCTTCGCTTGCCACTTGGCGACGGCTTCGACGCTCGCCGCGTCGACGGACACGCCGTCTTCGGTGCGCAGGAGGTTCTCGAGCAGGATCTTGTGGGAGAACGGCAGCTTCCGCGCTTCGGGGAACTTCGCGTAGACCGCGTCGAGTCGGAAAATCGTGAAGGTGTCGGCGCCGACCTTGAGGGTGGACTGGCTACCGAAGGAATTCTTGGACATCGCTTGACCTCTCGTCTCGGCACGCGGTCCGCGTCGGCGGACGGCAAAGAAGGGGCCCGGAATATAGGCGCCCGGGCCGCATCCCGGCAACGGCCGCTCGTGGCGCCGCGAGGTCCAAAAGCGGTCGAAAACGCGAAATCATTTCGCGAGACCGCTCCTGCGGGTCAGCCGGGCGAAATCATTTCGCGGGGCTGGACGTGCCGGTCGAACTCCTCCGCGGTCACCAAACCGAGGGCGACGGCCGCTTCCTTCAGGGAAATGTTCTTCGCGTAGGCCTCTTTGGCGACCTTGGCCGCCGCGTCGTACCCGATGATCGGGGAGAGCGCGGTGACGAGCATGAGCGATTGCTCGACGTGGCGGGCGATGACCGCGCGGTTCGGTTCGATGCCAAGGACGCAGTGCTCGCGGAAGCTCGCGCACGCGTCGGCGAGGAGCTCGACGCTCTCGAGCACGCCGTGGACGATCATCGGCTTGAACACGTTGAGCTCGAGGTTGCCCATCGAGCCGGCGATGCCGACGGCGACGTCGCTCCCCATGACGTGCGCGCTCACCATCGTCAGCGCCTCGGCCTGCGTCGGGTTCACCTTGCCCGGCATGATCGAGCTGCCCGGTTCGTTCGCCGGCAGCGAGAGCTCGCCGAGCCCCGCGCGCGGACCGCTCGCGAGGAGACGCACGTCATTGGCGATTTTCATGCACGCCGTCGCGAGCAGGCGCAGCGACGAGCTCGCGAGGACCATCGCGTCGTGCCCCGCGAGCGCCGCGAACTTGTTCGGCGCGGTGCGGAACGGCAGCCCCGTCAGCTCCGCGATCTTCGCTGCCACGCGCGTCGCCCACTCGGGGTGCGAGTTGAGGCCGGTCCCTACCGCGGTGCCGCCGAGCGCGAGATCCATGAGGGCGTCCTCGGCGAACGCGAGCGACTTTTCCGCGAACGCGAGCTGCGCCGCCCACCCGCTCATCTCTTGCCCGAGCGTCAGCGGCGTCGCGTCCATGAGGTGCGTCCGGCCGATCTTGACGACGTCGGCGAACGCGCGCGCCTTGTCCTCGATGCTCGCGCGGAGGGCCCGCACGCTCGGCAAGAGCCGGTCGTGGATGCGCGACGCCGTCGCCACGTGCATGACCGTCGGGAAGACGTCGTTCGACGACTGCGACATGTTCACGTGATCGTTCGGGTGGATCTTCCCTTTCTGCCCGAGCGGGACGCCGCCGAGCTCGTCCGCGCGGTGGGCGATGACCTCGTTCGCGTTCATGTTCGATTGCGTGCCGCTGCCCGTCTGCCAGACGACGAGCGGGAACTGCGCGTCGAGCTTGCCGTCGATCACGTCGTCGGCGGCGCGCACGATCAGATCGCGGAGCTTCGGATCGAGCTTGCCGAGATCCGCGTTGACGATCGCCGACGCCTTCTTCACGACGCCGAACGCGCGGACGATCGACGGCGGGAACTTGTGGCCGCCGATCTTGAAGTTCTCGAGGCTCCTTTGGGTTTGCGCGCCCCAATACGCATCGGCCGGAACGTCGACCGGTCCCATGCTGTCGTTCTCGGTGCGAAAGCGGCTCATGCGAGCGGGATAGCACGGGCTCGCGCGCGTGACGCGGCGTCGCGATGTCGTCAGAGCGGCGGCGGCAGCGGACCGCGGTCTCGGTACGACAGCGACGCATCGAGCGCGTCGGGGATCTGCTCGATCGCGCGGCGGGCGGCGGCGGCCACGACGGCGCGACGCGCATCGGGGGAAGACAGGTGCTCGGAGCTCGCGCGGCCTTCGACGACGGCGAGCATCGTCCCCGAGCGTCCGTCGCGCAGCATCGTGCTCACGGTGCACCCATAGGATGCGGCGCTTTCCGACACGGGTGGGACACGAAGCAACGCCGAGACGACGATGCGGCGACGAGGGAGGCGGGCGCGCGGCACGAGGCGAAGCTCTTCTTGGAGCACGCGCTTGAACGCCGGGGCATCGATGCCGGCGCCTGCGGGTGGCGGCGCGATTTCGCCGAGCGTGAGCCTCTCTTCCGCGGCGACGGCCTTCGGCGAGGCGAAAGCGACGGTCGCTCCGACGGCGATGCCGAGCCGTGCCAGGCGCGACAGCCGCGCCAACGTGGGAGTCGCATGCGTCCAGCGTTCGTTCATCGCATGGTCCTCCAGCAACGGGCGGACCAGCTCGTGCGGCGAAACGCCGTGGCCTTGAAGAAGGTGGCCCTCGCGAAAGGTGGCGCGGAAGACGGAGCGAAAAGCGGCGAGTGCTCTCGACGGACGCCCTCGACGGATTGTCTCGACACGGCGGCGGGCGCGGCGCTAAGTCAGACTCGATCGCGCGAGCACACGTCGCGCTCGCCCCGGAGCCCAGCCATGAGCAAGAACCTTCTCGAGCAGCTCAAGGACATGACCGTCGTCGTCTCCGACACGGGAGATTTCAACTCCGTCGAGAAATTCCGGCCGCGCGACGCGACGACGAACCCCTCGCTCATCGCGGCCGCGGCGGCGTTGCCGGCGTACGCGAAGCTCGTCGACGACGCGCTCGCGGAGGCTCGGAAGGGCGGCGGCACCAAGGAAGAGATGGCGAACCGCGCGGTCGGCCGCCTCGCCGTCGAGTTCGGGCTGCGCATCCTCAAGATCGTCCCCGGCCGCGTCTCCACGGAGGTCGACGCGCGCCTCTCGTACGACGTCCAGGCGAGCGTCGACAAAGCCCGCGCGCTCATCGCGATGTACGAGGCCGCCGGCGCGAGCCGCGATCGCATCCTCATCAAGCTCGCGTCGACGTGGGAAGGCATCCGCGCCGCGGAGATCCTCGAAAAAGACGGGATCCACTGCAACATGACGCTCCTCTTCGGGATGCATCAGGCCATTGCCTGCGCGGACGCGAAGGCGACGCTCATCTCGCCGTTCGTCGGGCGCATCCTCGATTGGTACAAGAAGGACACGGGGCGCGACGGCTACCCGTCCGCGGAAGATCCGGGCGTCATCAGCGTCACGCGCATCTACAACTACTACAAGCACCACGGCATCACGACCGAGGTCATGGGCGCGAGCTTCCGCAACATCGGCGAGATCACCGAGCTCGCGGGGTGCGACTTGCTCACGATCGCGCCGAACCTCCTCGCGGAGCTCGAGTCGAAGAACGAGCCGTTGCCGCGCAAGCTCGATCCGGCGAAGGCCAAGGCGATGGACATCCCGAAGGTCGTCGTCGACGAAGCGACGTTCCGATCGATGCACGACGCCGATCGCATGTCGAAAGAGAAGCTCGCCGAAGGCATCGAGAGCTTCAGCAAGGCGCTCGTCGACCTCGAGAAGAAGCTCGTCGAGCGGCTCTGAGGGCGGCCCTCGCCGTTCTCACCGAAATGGTCCTCTGTAGGGCCTGAACGGGCTCGTCCTCTCCTTCGCCAAGCACGAGCTGCCGAGCCTACAAAGTGCTGCGATCTCAAGGTGAAGGCGATTTCGCGTAGCTTCCACCCACGCCGACGCTACCTTTAGCGAAGGTACCCAGATGGCTCACCTCAGCCCGTCCACCCTGCTCAGCGAACTGCGGCAGCTCACGCGTGTCCGTCGTCCGAGGACCGAGTTCGAAGCTCGACTCGTGCGGAGCGTCGAGCAGTCCATGCGTGTCGAGGGGTACCCGATCTCGGAAGCGAACGTTCGAGCGAGCGCCGACCGCATTCTGCTCGGTGACAACGAGCAGGGCTCTCGGTAGCCGCCCGTGGCGCGTCAGCGCCGTCAAACCCTGCCGTTGGACACCGTCCACGGCACGTTGGCGGACTACGCGGAGATCGAGCAGCATCTCGTCGACGGCGAGATGAAGGGACGAGCGTGGCTCTTCGCTCAGTCGAAGACCTCGCCCGGTGCGATCCCGACGGCGGAAGGTATCCGGTCGTTGCATCGCGAGATGTTCTCTTCGCTGCTCGCGTGGGCCGGCAGCTTTCGAACGCTCGACGTCGGCCCGGGAGGGATCGCCAACGTTCCGTGGCATCAGGTGCCCATCGAGATGAAGAAGTTCTCCGATGACCTTCACGTGTGGGTCACGTCGCTCCCGGAGAACCCTACGGCGAAGCAGATGGCGTGCATCATCTCTGACGCGCACCATCGCTTTCAGTGGATTCATCCATTCCAGGACACCAACGGTCGAACGGGTCGAGTGCTCGACCTCTATCTGTTGTGGGTGACCTTCGGTCTCGCTGGCGAAGATCTCTCGTCCTCGCCGCTCATCGAGCCCTTCCCATCGGAGGCAGACGAGGACGAGTACTACAACGGCCTCACGGAGGCGGACGGGCATCGCCCCGATCGACTCCGTGAGTACTACGTGGACCGCTTCGTAGCTGCGTTCGCGTAGGTCACTCCCCAGGTTGGCCCCGAGCAGGTTGTGATCGGCGACGGGCCCCTGCTCCCCTTTGAGTGGCAGGGGGTAGGCGTCGTCATGAACTGAAGCTTACGCTGCCCCGCGCATGACCGACGCGGCGCGTGGGCGAATCGGGCGAAGGACCTCGTCCGACGCGACGAGCCGAGTTCGACACTACAAGAGGATCGAGAGCAACGTCTTCGCGGTCTCCTCGAGGGGTGTCGTCACCCCCAACGCGAGGACGAGCGGGAGCGACGCCGCGAGGGCGAGGCCCAGCCACGTGCGGTGCCGGAGCGGCACGAGCGACATCGCGCGCACGTTGGCGTGGACCTCGCCGAAGTCGTTCATCGTGGAGGCTTCGTCGGTGCCGAGCAGCTCGGCGCCGGCCTCCGCACCGATCTTCTCGTGGCGATCGAGCCACCGCGCTTCGAAGCAGCGAGTCGCGTGCGCACCGAGCGCTTCGTAGGCGTGCACCGCGTCCCGTTTGAGTCGCCATAGCCGGTCCATCCAGACCAACGCCGGCGCCGTCGACAAGACGACGGCGAGAACGACGTAGTTCAGGAGGAGGAACTTCAAGCCGTCGATCGTCGCTCCGCCGTAGAGGAGCCGCTCGGCGCAGCTCGCTCCGACGAGGACGCCATTCGCGACCACGAACGGTCCGAACGCGCGTTGGGCGTCCCCCATCGGCGCGAGGCCGGCGCAGCCGTCGGGGTGTCCGGCGCAGAGCTCCAGATCCCGCCGCGAAAGGCGCCACATCAACCACGCCCAGAGACCGAGACGCCACAGCCACTGCGCCAGGAGCTCTCGGAAGAGGAGGAGAGAGATCCAGTTGTACCAATACCCGGCGGGGCGCATGGTCCCATCGCGCGCGAACCAACTGTCGTGGGCGTACGGCTCCATGAGGGACATCGGCGCGAGGGCGGCGACGCCGAGCAGGACGACGAAGATCGCCGCGTCGATCCACCTCGAATCGCCGACGGTACGCGCGCGGACGAGCAACGCGTCGAACGTGCGGCGATCGGCGCCCACGAGGCCCGACGCGACGAAGTAGGTGAGCGCCGTGCGCAAGACGATGTCCGAGATCGGCACGGACAGCGCGAGGAGCGGCATCGCGACGAGGAAGCGCGCGAGCGTCACGTAGTCGCGCGAGAGCGGCACCTTGACGCGCGCGCCGAGGAGGGCGCCGTCGGCGGCCGACATCACGACCAGCGGAACGAGGCAGACGACGTAGATGAAGGCGACGAGCGCGAGGGGCCCCGAGAGGCCGGCGCGCGAGGGGCCGAGCCGCTGGCAACATCGGTACGCCAAACCACCGCGGCCGATCGGATCGTCGTTCACGCGTGCGCTAACGTCCAAATTCCAGGCCGAACCGCGCATTGCGTGACCGCGACCGCGTGCATCGTTCACGCGATCGTCACCAGAAGCCGTTGGCGACGGCGCGCCGATGTGCCATTCGGTCCGGACGATGGGACCGAAACGACGATGGCTCGCGGTCGCGCTCTTCGCCTGGATCGGAAGCACGTCCGGATGCGGAGGAGGGACGCCGCGGACAGCACGTTCCTCGGACGACGGGGTGCCGAGCGCCGAGCACGTCGCGACGCCCCCGAACACGTCGGGGGCCACCTCGGGCGCGCCCCACGACGCAAGGGGCGCGACGCGGCGAGCGCCGTTCGTGCTGGCCATCGAGGTCGATCAGCTCTCGGCGTGGGTGGCGGCGACGCGCCTCGCCGAGCTGCCCGAAGACGGCGGGTTCGCGCGGCTACGTCGCGAAGGCACGTGGGTGAAGAACCTCCGCTTCGCGCATTCGGTGACGGACACGGCGCCGGGGCACGCCGCGCTGCACACGGGGGCGACGCCGAACGAGAGCGGCGTGTTCGGCAACGAGCGCGTGGAACGAGGCGCCAAGTCGTCCGCGTTGAAAGATCCGGGGACGTTCCTCGTGACGAGCGAGGGGCGGACGTCGACCGTCGGCTCGTCGGCGGCCGTGCTGCGCGTGGACACGGTCGCCGATCGGCTGCGCGCCGCTCACCCCGACGCGCTCGTCGTCAGCTTTTCGCTCAAGGATCGCGGCGCGATCTTGCCGGCCGGGAAGCGCCCATCGCACGTCGCTTGGTTCGATCCGAGGTTCGGTCAGTTCGTGACGTCGACCGCGTTCGCGGATGCTCTTCCTCCGTGGGTCGTCGCGCTCGGAGGGGCCGAGGCCGTGGCGAACGCGCGCCAGAAGCCGTGGACCCTCGACGACCCCGCGTGGACCGCGTCGCACGCCGCCGAACCGGACGACGCGCCGGGCGAAGGCGATCTCGACGGCCTCGGCACGACGTTCCCGCATCGAGCGACGACCCACTACGCGTTCCGCGCGCTGCCCGCGAGCGACGCGATGCTCTTCGATCTGGCGCTCGCCGCCGTCGACGCCGCGTACGATCCGTCGAAGCCGACGCTCGTGCTGCTGAGCCTCTCGGCGTCCGACGTCGTCGGTCACACGTTCGGGCCCGACTCGTGGGAGGCGTGGGATCATCTGCGAAAACTCGACCGCACGCTGGGCGACGCGCTCGCGAAGCTGGAGTCGAAGGTGGGTCCGGTCACGGTCTTGCTCGCGGCCGACCACGGCAACGTGTCGATGCCCGAGTCGGACGCGGCGCGCGCGAAACTTGCACATTGCAAGGATCCGACGCACCCCGCCCCCGATCCCTGGGATCGGCCGTGCCGCGCGGGAACACGCATCGGTCAATCGAGCACGCACGCGGCCCTGAAGGCGGCGGAGAAGCGCGCGTTCGGTCGGAGCGATCTCATCGACGGGTTCGCCGATCCGTACGTCTTCCTCACGGAGACCGGTCGCGCGCTCGAGGGCGCCGCGCGCGCGAAGCTCGACGGCGTCGTTCGAAGCGTGTTCCTCGGCCAAGGCGGCGCGATCGCCGAGATCTTCGACGCCCGCAGGCTCGCGGCGGAGTGTCCGGAAGTCTTGCGAACCGCCCGCCCGGTTCCGGAGCGTGCGCGGGGGCGTGAAGACGTGCGAACCCTGGTCTGCCGATCGTGGTCTCCCGGCATCGGCGACGCCTACGTGGTGACCGGGCCGGGCTCGTTCTTCGACGGCGAGATCGTCGTCGGCAAAGGCGCGAGCCACGGCACGCCTTACCTCTACGATCGGACCGTGCCGATGCTCGTCCGCGCGCGCGGGGACGTCGACGAGGGACGCGTGGTCGACGATCCGGTCGATTTCACCGCGTTCGCGGCGCTCGAGGCGCATTTCCTCGGGCTCGACGCGCGCCCGGCGCGAACGATCCTCGACGAGCGCACGGCCCGCTGAGGATCGTTCGTCGGGCATCCGAAGGACGTCGGCACGCTCTACCGCTCCCTACGGACCCTGCCGAACGATCCAAACGCCCCTGTTCAAGAACTCGACATCGCTACTGCGCGACGACGCTCACGTCGTCGAGCTGGAGCCAAGTGTCCCCGTTCGCCCAGAGCCCCGCGTAGACGACGAGCTGGCTGTTCGGCCCGGAGTTGACCGTCACGTCCACCTGCGTGTACCCGCCGAACTTGCCGAACTTCTTCTCTCCGACGACGTTGCCGCTCGTCGTTCGAAGCCCGAAGTAGCCGTCGGTGTTGTTCGCCGACGTCCGGATCCAGCCCGTCACTTTGTATGTCTTGTTGGGCGTCACCGACACGGTCTGGTGGAAATCGTTCCACCCGCGATTGTTGCGCACCCAGCCGTTGCCGTTGCCCGTCCGCGCGAGGCCGGCGCTGTCGACGCCGCATCGCCCCGAGCATTGCCACGACGCATCGCCACTCTCGAAGCCGCCGTTCGCGACGACGTTCGACCCCGGCGGGGGCGGAGGCGTCGGCGTGGTCGACGGCGTCTTGAGCACCGTCAGCATGCGCGGAAGGGCGTCGTTGAACGCGAAGTTCCAGCAGCTGAAGTTGTGGCCGCCGTCGCACCCGAAGGGCGCCGACGGACCGGGACGACCGTACATCCACCAGAAGTTCGGGACGCCGTTCGCGTTCAGCACCTTGCTGAAGCGATCGCTGGATTGTCCGACCGTTCGTTCGACGGCGTCGGCGTCGTGGATCCCGGCGCCCGCGTAGAGGAGGACCTGGATGCCGGCGAGCCGCGTCGGTCGCCGCATGGGATCTTCGTCGTTCCAAACTTGGTCGGACGGCCAGAAGGGCGAACCGAACACACCGAACGGGTTGAAGCCGTTCTGCACGGCTTGCTCGGTGACGACCGTGCGCGTCCCCATGTCTCCGAGATCGACGGCGCCCGAGAAGCTCGCGACCGACGCGAACAGATCGGGACGATCCTGCGCGAGCCGCATCGCGCCGTATCCACCCATCGAGAGCCCCGCGATCGCGCGGCCGTTCTTCGCGGCGACCGTGCGGAGGTTGGCGTCGACCCAAGGGATGAGTTGATCGAGGTAGAAGTCGGCCCAGCTCTGGGCGCCCTTCGAGGTGTCGACCCAATTGGTGAACCAGCCGACCTTGCCGCCGTCGGGCATGACGGTGATGACGGGCTTACCGGCGGTGATCGCCTCGGCCGCGCCGCCTCCGGTGGTCCACTGAGCGGAGTTGCCGCCCGCGCCGCCGTGGAGGAGATAGACGACCGGATATTCGACCGACGGATTGGCGAAGTAGTCGTCGGGCAACGTGATGCGCACGCGGTGCGGGCCGTTGACGGCGACCGGCGCGACGAGCGGTGTCGAGATGTCGGCCTCGAGCGTGCGCGACGTGATCCATCGGACGGCGGTGACCTTGATCCCGTTCGAAGAAGCGAGGTTCGGCGCGTCGGCTTTCGCCGTCGCGGGGACCAAGATCGCGAGAGTTCCGATCACGAGCAAGCTGCGAATGGAGCGCTTCATTCGAGAGTTCCCTCCTCCGGAAGGTGGATGCTCGCGAACGCGAATCGGCGCGCGAGCGGCGTGAGCATCCTCGAACGAAGCGTCTTCGTCAGCCGAGAAACTTGTGACGAATCTCCGGCGTCGATCCTCCACGACATCCGCGCACAGCGTGGTCACCTCGCGAGCGCATGACGGTTCGCGTCAGCGATCGCGTCCTCGGAGCGGAACCACATCGACGCCACGAAGTCGAAATGACGATAAGCGTCATTCCAATAAACTTATACATCGCACAATGAAAACATCGGCAACTTCGGACGCGCGACGCAACGGAGCAAGCGTTCGTCGGCGCACCGCGAGGCTTCGTTCGGGAAGGAATCGAGACGCGATGCGTCGCGCCGATGGCGTCCACGACCACCTGGAAGAGCCGAAGAATCTCGTCGTTTGGACACTCGAGGCGCCACCGAACGAGGGCGTCGCATGCGCGTCTCATTCGTTCGGGAGAGGGCGCGGCAGCCTCTCCCGAACGCATCGCGAGCCGGATTTTCGTTTCATCGTGCACTGAAACGATCGAACACGAATTCGCTTCTTCGCTTCTACGAAGCGAATCACCGGTCCGTCGTCGCCGAATCGAAATCGACGAAACTCGATACGCGCTCAGGTCGAAGGTGGAGGTCCGCCGGGGCCACCACCGCCACCACCTCCACCGCCGCTTCCGCCCGGCACTTGGCAGAGCGTCCCCGACGTCGACGAGCGGAGCACGATGGCCTTCCACGCGAGCATCGCGCCGTCGGCCATGCGCTCCGTTTGGAACGAGTACTCGGCCGCCGACGACGCGGACACGACGGTGTCGTTCGTGTTGTTCGTGTCGCGCGGGCCGCGGTCTTTGTAGAGCGGCTCGTTCGCGACGATGTCGTCGCACAAGGCGTCGTCGAAGACGAACTGCGAGGTGACGTACTCCGTGTCGCCGATGCGCACTGTGAAGTGGATGTGGATCGTCCGGCTGCTGTACCAACCCGGAAAGCACGTGTCGAAGTCGACGCGGCCGTTCGCGTCCGTCGTCTGGACTCCGCGGAACCAGCGCGCCGCCCGCGCCGTCGCGTCGCCGCTCGTGCAGAAGTCGCTCGCGTCGCTGCCGGAGTAGAGCCCCTCGGCCGCGCAATGCCAGATGTCGACCGAAGCGCCCTCGATCGGCTTGCACGACTCGTCGACGATCAAGAACGCGAGCCTCGTGGGCAAGCCGTCGTGCCCTTCGCTGATGTCCTTGCGCGTCTCGGTCTGCGCGTAGCAAGGGCCGAGCGTCGCCGCGCAGGTGAGGGCGCACGCGTTGCCGAGGCCGTTCGCGAACGGATCGGGGTAGTCCCCCGACATCGAGGCCGTTCCGCCGGTCGCCCAGCTCCCGCCGTCGGAGGTCGACGTCGAGCCGGCGTCGGTCCCCGTCGAACCGCCCGCGTCGTCTCCAGACGTCCCCTCGTTGCCGCCGCCGGCGTCCGCGTCGCCCTCCCCGTTCGCGTTCGTCCCGTCGTCCGACGCGCACCCCAGAAAATGCGTGAGCGGGACGACGGCGATCGAGAGGCCGAGGGTGTGAAGGATTCGTCGGCGCGTGAGCACGCGCTCTGCGCCGTCGTCGTTGGCGTTCGTTCGTCGGTCCTTGACGCTCATTCGTCGATCCTCCTCGAGCAAAGGGAACGGCGAAGCGCGTGGATGGTCGCGCTCCTTCCCTTTCCGTCGTAGCGGTCGAATCTTACGAAGATCTTACGACCCCACGGCTTCGCGCCCGGCGCGCGGACGCCGCACGATCCGAGCATGACCACGCACGAGACATCTCGCGCCCGCGGCGACCTGGACGCACAATGAGAGGCGATGGCCCAAGGCATCTTGCTGATCGAAGACGACGTCGAGCTCGGATCGCAGATCGTTCGGCGACTCGATGGCGCAGGGTTCGCGACGACGTGGTGGAAAGAAGGACGCACGCCGGATCGCGCGACGCTCGCGAGCACCGACCTCGTCGTCCTCGATTTGATGCTGCCGGGCATGTACGGCCTCGACCTCTTGAAGAACCTGCGCGTGAGCTCCGACGTCCCCGTCCTCGTCTTGAGCGCGCGCAACGACACCTCCGACAAAGTCCGGGCGCTGCAGCTCGGCGCCGATGATTACATGACCAAACCGTTCTGGCCCGAGGAGCTCGTCGAGCGGGTCCGAGCGCGGCTGAGGCGACCGACGCTCGCGCGATCGGACGTCGTCGAGATCGGACCGCTCCGCATCGATCGCTCGAAGCGCGAGGTGCTGGTGGACGGGCAACCCGTCGTGCTCACGCGCGTGGAGTTCGACTTCCTGACGGCGCTCGCGGAGCGGCCCGGCGAAGCGATGACGCGGAAGTGGCTCGCCAACCGCGCCCTCGATCCGGAGCGCGACGGCGGCGAGCGCACCCTCGACGTCCACGTCTCCCGCCTCCGCAAGAAGCTCGGCAAGACGAACCTCGTCGAGACCGTGTGGGGGATCGGCTACCGACTCGCGATCGGGAAGGACGAATGAAGCTCCGGCCTCGCCTCGCGCTCACCGTCGCGGGTGTCGTCGTGCCGACGATGCTCGCGATCGTATGGTTCGACCGCATCGCCCGGCACCGCGCCGCCGAGCAGATCCTCGAACGCGTCGTCGAGAGCCATGCCACGTCGACGCGCGCGGCGTGCGAAGCGGCGCCCGAGACGTGGGGAGGTCGGATGGGGCCCCCGGGACCCGATCCCTCCGAACGTGGGATCGATCGCCGGCCGCCCGCGCTCTCCGTGCACCCCCCGCCCGATCGCGACGCGCGGCCTCCGTTTCCGCCGCCTCGTCGCGGGCCGCACGAACGCCCACCGGGCCTCGATCACGGGCCTCCCGGTCCCCCGCCACCCGACGGCGACGGCGACGAGCACGCGACCCCCGCGGTCGTCTTCGCTTACGACGAGACCTTCGCATCGAAGAACCCGGCGGCACCCGCGATCGATCCCGCCCTCGTTCGCGACATCCGTGCAGGACGTCGCGCGAGCGGTCCTTCGGCGTGGTCGTCGAACGTCGACGTGCTCGTCCGGACCTCGTGGGGGACGGGGCCGTGCGCGTTCGTCTACGGGCGCGGCAGCACCGATCCGAGCTGGGGTCGCATCTTGCCGAAGACGCCGCTCTGGCTCCTGCCGCTGACGATCGTGTTCGCCGCGGTGCTCCTCGCGCTGGGGCCGGTGGTGCGACGCATCCGCAAGCTGGAAGGGGCCGTTCGCGCGGAAGGCGCCGCCTCCGAAGAGCCGGCGATCGACGTCGCGGGCAACGACGAGATCGCCGAGCTCGCGCGCGCGTTCGTCAACGCACGACGCGAGGTCCGAAAGCTGCTCGCCGAAAAGGAAGAGCGCGAGCGCGCCCTCCACGACTTCATCGCGAACACGACGCACGACGTGATGATCCCGCTGACCGTCCTCAAGGGGCACCTGACGACGCTGCGCGAACGACGCCTCGCCGGCCTCGACGCGCCGCCGGAGGTGCTCGGTTCGGCGATGAACGAGGCGCACTACCTCGGTGCGCTCGTCCACAACCTGAGCTCGGCCGTGCACCTCGACGAGCAGAAGCTCTTGAAGAGCCCCGTCGACTTGGTGGCGCTCGTCGAACGCGTCGTCGCCCGGCACGAGCCCATCGCGAAGACCCTCGGCGTGTCGATCGAGCGCGCCGTCCCCGCCGAGCCCGCCGTCGTGTCGGCCGACGTGACACTGCTCGAGCAGGCCGTCGGCAACGTCACGTACAACGCCGTCCGGTACAACCACGAAGGTGGGCACGTCGCGCTCATCCTCGAGCGGCGCGACGACGGCGGCTACGAGCTCCGCGTCCTCGACGACGGCCCCGGCATGACGCCCGAGGAGATCGCCCGCGTCGAACGCGGGGTGCGCGGCGACGCGGCCCGAACACGCGCGCCGGACGGACGAGGCCTCGGTCTGCACATCGCGACGCGCGCCGCCGAGCTGCACGGGTTCGCGTTCACGCTGGGGCCGTCGGAGTTCGGTGGCCTCGAAGCGAAATTCGAGATCGCGTGAGCCGGAAGGTACTTCCTTCGCGACCGACGACGGCAGTGCCCTAGTAGCAGCCGACGACGTCGCCGCGGATGTCGCAGCGCTGCTTCGGGTTGCACCGCTCGTCGGAGACGAACTGCTTGCCGACGCACTTCAGGATCGTCTGCTGATCCTGCGCGCACGCGAAGTTGTTCTCCTTGTCGCAAGGATCGCCGGCGTTCGCGATGGAGTCGTCGCAGTCGACCTTGAGCCCGCTCGAACGATCGCCCGAGAGGCGGCAGCCGTTCTTGCCCTTGCACTGGCTCGTGACGACGAACTTGCCGCCGCGGCACACGAGGGCCTTCGTCTTGTCGATCGAGCAGGCGAAATCGTTCTCTTCGTTGCAGGCGTCGTCGGCGTTCGCGAGGCTGTTGTCGCAGACGACCTTCTTGTCGTCCGCCGTGCAGCCGCGATCGCCGAGGCAGCTCTGCGCCGCCACCCAGTGACCTTGCCGGCACTCGAGCATGCGCTTCTTGTCGGCGGTGCACACGAAGTCGTGCTCGAGGTTGCACACGTCGTTCGTCTCGGCGACGGACTGATCGCAGACCTCGCCCTCGCCGACCTTCGAGCACCCGCGCGAGCCGCGACAGATCATCGGCTCCCACGCGCCCTTGTGACAGACGAGCGCTTGCTTCTCGTCGGCGCAGACTTCCTTCGCCTCCGGCTTGCAGTCCTCGCCCGCCTTCGGCTTGCATCCGGAGACGACCAGGACGGCGATCGCGATCCCGATGCCGATCAAGAGCGAACGGTTCATGACCGCGCCATCTTATAGCGGTTCCCCTGCGCGTGGTCGCCGGATTTCACCGCCCCGCGCGGGCACCGGACCGAGAACCGACGAATCCGGCCGGAGGCGACGCTCGGTTCGCTCACGACCGCTTCCGCGACGGCGTCGAGGACGGCGGCGGGTCACGAATTTCCGCTGTCTTTTCCGGCGTTCGACGCTCGGGCGCGTGCAGCATGCTGCCCTCCGAAGCGTTCCGCGAAGGCCCGTCCTCGAGCAGCGTCGCGAACGTGATCGCCCGGCCGCCGAACCGATCCTTCGCGGACAAGATCAGCGACTCGACATGACGCCGCTTCTCGGCGTCGCGATCCCGAAACAGCGTCGGCTGCCGCGCGGTCCCCTCCGTCAAGTCGAGCGCCGCCACTCCCGTCAACCGGACACGCGCCCCGTCGAGCGGGAAGCGATCGAGGAGCTCGAGGGACGCTTCGTGGAGGGTCGTGGTGTCGCTCGCGGCCTCGTCGAGCGTGGTGCGGCGAGTCAGGAGCGTGAAGTCGGCGTATTTGAGCTTCACGACGACGGCGTTCGCCGAGAGACCGCTCTCCGTCAGGCGCTCGGCGACCTTCGACGCGTGCGCGAGGAGCGTCCGGGCGATGGCTTCCTTCGTGGTGAGATCTTCGTCATACGTGCATTCTGCACCGATCGATTGAGCCTCGCGGTGGGGCTCCACGTCGCGCGGATCGTCGCCGTTCGCGAGCGCTCGTACGTCCGCGCCTCGGCTGCCGAGCACGCGCGTCAGGCTCTCGACGGGCGCGCGCGCGAGATCGCCGATGGTCCGGTACCCGAGCCGGCGCAACGTCGGCGCGGTCTTCGGGCCGATCCCCCACATGCGATCGACCGACAGCGGCGCCAGGAACGCCGCGACGTCCGGCCCGACGATCGTGAGCCCGTCGGGCTTGTCGAGATCGCTCGCGATCTTCGCCGCGAACTTGCACGGCGCGACGCCCGCCGAAGCCGTCAGCCCCACGGCCGCGCGGATGTCCGCCTTGATTTTGCGCGCGACGCTCGCGCCGTCGCCGAAGAGCGAGCGGCTCGCCGTGACGTCGAGGAAGGCCTCGTCGAGCGACAGGCCCTCGACGAGCGGCGTGTAGGAGCGAAAGACATCGAACACGGCGGCGCTGACCTCTTCGTAGCGAGCGCGACGCGGGAACACGACGATCGCGTGCGGGCAGCGACGGAGGGCCTCGGCCATGGGCATCGCGGAGCGCGCGCCGAACTTGCGAGCTTCGTACGACGCGGCCGCGACGACCCCACGATGCGAGGAGCCGCCGACGAGGACCGGCTTTCCGACGAGGCGTGGATCGTCCCGCTGCTCGACGGACGCGAAGAACGCGTCCATGTCGATGTGCAGGATCGTGCGCGTCATTGGAGATCGACCGGCGCGCCGTAGCTCTTGAGCTCGGCGCGGGCCTCGGCGCCCGCCGCGCGGACCTCGAGGAGCACCATCCCCACGTCCGGGCAGTACGTCGTCGTGTACTCCGCGTCCGGCACGCGCCCTCCCCGTTCGACGGTCCGCGCGCATCGAGCGTACGTTCCGGCCGGCACCGTGACGGACACGTCGAGGCTCGTGAGCGTCGTCGTGCCGCCGTGTTCGCCAGGCCACGACGCGCCTTCGCTCAGCGGGTTCGCGAGGATCGTCGCGCCGCCTTCGTAGGCCACGCCGGTGGGACCGTAGACGAAGCGCTTCTGGGTGTTCGAGAGCCGAAGCTCGCCGTGCGTGGCGTCCGCACGATGGACGCGCACGACGAGCATGCCCGTCTCGCCGCCGTCGTTCGTCACGTAATGGTAGAGGCAGCCTTCTTCGAGCGGAAAGTAGCGTTCGACCGCCGTTCCGGACGACGGGGCCCGGGCCGTCCCGGAGGGGGTGGCGCTCGGAGGGCTCGACCCGCACGCCACGACCACGGCGGCGACAAAGCCCAGGCCGCCTGCTCCGAACCAATCCGATGCGCGCACGGCGAAGAGTTTAGCGGCTTTACGTCCGAATGCGGCGCCGTCGAGCCTTCCTTCCCGGGACGGCCCCGATCCGGCACCCACCCCGGACGCCTGGGTGGTCATCCCTGTACGGATGAACCCCAATATCGTCCTTGACCATACATAGCGGGAGAGCTAGATGCTGCCTCCTCGCTATTTGGCCGAGCTGCATGCTTCGGCACGCACCGAACCGGCTCGGACATCGTGCCGGACCACGTTCGGCGTCGAGGTTACGGCGGATTTCGAGGGGTGGAGGTTCTGGAAATGAAGGTCGCTCGCGTCATCGTTGCACTCGGTTTTGCGTCCCTCGCCACCCTCGCAGGTTGCGCGGCCGAGACCGGCGACGGGATCGATTCGCAGGAAAACGCGGAGACCTCGGAGAGCCAGGTCACCGCGACCGTCGGCGTCCTCGGAACCATCAAGAACGGCGAGACCAAGAAGGCGGTCTATTCGCAGCCGCCGACGTACCGCGCGTACCGCTTCAGCGCCAAGGGCGGCGACAAGATCACCGTCGACGTCGTCTCCCCGGACGAGAGCGGCGATCCCATCGCGTGGATCACGAACACGAACTACACGGCCTATGCCGTCAACGACGACGCGTCGGCCGACACCTTCAATTCGAAGGTCGTCTACGAGGTCCCGGCGGGGACGCCGAACCGCAACTACATGATCGTGTTCCGTGACTACGCCGGCTACAAGGCGGCGTTCGAGGTCACGCTGAACATCGCGTCGGCCGAGCCTCCTTGCGATCCGGAGCACGAGCCGAACCGCAACTACATCGGCACGCCGAAGACCTGCCCGACGATTCGCTACACGTGCCAGGCCGGCACCCGCTCGTTCGCGAACGAGTGCGGCTGCGGTTGCACGCGCGAGTAAGCGGTCGCCCGCGCCCGCGGCGTCGTGTAGATAGAAGGGGCATGTCCGAAGACGGGAGTGCCAAGGACGGACCGCGCTCGGGCGGCGCGCGCGAGCTCGCCCGAACGACGGACGCGACACATACGGCGTCCGATACGACGTCCTCGGCGGACGCGGCGCCATCGCAAGACGTCGTGCTCCTCGGTCCGAAGACGGCCGACGGCAACGGGATCCACGTGCTCCGCGCGCGGAGCGAGCGCGTCGAGGCCGGTGAGCTACGCGCCCTTCGCGAAGGGCAGCCCATCAGCGGCGAGATCGTCAAGCTCGAGCCGCGCAAAGACATGCCCCTCGTCTGCGACGTGCGCGAGAGCTGGACGCCGCCGAAGACCACCGCCGCGGCGCCCGTGCACAAGGGGCCGGCGCAGGTCGCGACGACGGCGTACCGCGAGCGGTGGGACGATCTTCGGCACACGTGACGCGACCGCGAAGACCGCGCGCGACTCGAACTGAGGGACCACGCGCGGAGACCTGCCGGCCGCGCGGCATCACGCACCGACGTCGGCGCGTTCGAATTCTACACCGCAACGGCGAACTTCTCGCCGATGGCTGCGCAATAGCGTTGGAGGTCGAGCTTCACCGCCACCGCCAGCTTCGAGCTTGCTCACGACCGACGCGGACGTACCCATGCGCGCCGCCACGACGGTCTGTGACAGGGAACGTTTCTCGCGGAGCGCAGCCAGCCGACGAGCAAGCTTGCGTCGCGCCTCGGCCTCACGGACCAGATCCGGGAACGCGGGGTTCTTTCGGGTGCGCTCGTCCACGATCTCGGCGAGGAAGTCCTTGGCCATGCCGTCATTCTGGCGCGTGGGAGCCATAGCGTCAACGCTATGGCTTCCGCGCTATGCTAGCGCTTCTTGGTCGCGCGCTTTGTCGCGCGCTTTGTCGCGCCTCGCATCCGCCAGTCCCCGAGTCGCTCTTCGGCAAGCTCAATCTCACGAGGCGGCGTCTTCTGCGTTCTCTTCTCGAACGCGGAAAGTGAGAGAAGCACGTGGCTGTAGCGTCCTTCGGTAGCGAAGAGCACGCGAAAACTGCGCGTCGTCGCGTCCGCACGTACCTCATAGATCTCACCGCGAAGATGCCTCGCTGCGTGAAGTCCGCGTTCGAGCACCTCCTTCATGCCAACAACGATCGCGGCGACCTCCTCATCGGTGAGATCGTCGAAAAAGTCTTTAACGGGACGCCTCCCAGCACGTGTGCGGTAGTCACGCCACTGACGGCGAGCCTTCTTCGTCTCAGCCACGAGGACATCATACGACGAATGGAAAGTTGGGCGGAGGAAGGGAAGACGCGCTTGTCTCTTCGGAATGGCGGACGCCCTTCCGAGGGTGATCTCACGTTGCGGTGACAGGTATCGGTCATCTTGAGGCGTGAAGGTTCAACGCGAGGACGTCAGCGCGAGGCTTCGAGCAGCACGACGTGGACGCCGACCGCGAGCGCGATGGCGAGCGCCGTCGCGGCGTGAGCGCGGCGCTTCTTCACGCGGTCGCGGAGCGAATCGCGACGGAGCTGGAACCCGAGGCCGGCGTGCGCGACGAGGAGGAAGAACGCGGCTCCCGCGGGCACGATGGCGAGGTTGCCGCCGCCCGTGGCCGCGGGTGAACCGAGCGCGGGGATCGCCGCGAGCGTGTGCAAGAAGGCGAGCGAGAGCACGATCAGCCCGACGATCACGTGGACGCGGATGGGCTTCGACGTGGGCGCCGCGCGGCGACGCATGCGGAGCCGGTAGCCGAGCGGGATGAGCGCGGCGACGATCAACGCCGTCGTGGAGAGCCACCCCGTCGCGAACGCCATCAGCGCACGTCGACCCGTTCGAAGAGACGGTCTTCGGGGAGCTGCATCACTTCGCGCCCGAGCTCGCGGGCGCGCGCGCGGTCGGCGTCGAGGTAGCGCTCGCGAAACGCGGGGCTCGGACGGAACGCGACGGAAGCGCCCGTGTCGCGGTTTCGGAAGACCGTGACCAGGTCGGCTTCGGCGGCCTCTTCGATCGACAAATTGAGCTTGCCGACGCTCGCGCCCGAAGACGCAGCCGCGCCGTCGGCGATGCATGCAAACTGCACTTTTTTGGGCGTCCGGTGCGTGATCGAGAGAGCGAAGCTCCCCTTCGGGAGGTGGAGATCGGACAGCGCGCGCTCCGCCATGCGGTAGCCCAAGACGGCCCACGGGCCCGGCGCACCGTGGATCCGCGCGACGGCGTCGAGGGCGCGGTCGACGTCGTTCGAGGACTCGGTCGACGGCGACGTCGCGGACGGCGAAACCGCCGGCGACGGCGTCGCGGGCGACGAAGGCGACGTGGCGGTGGACGACGTGGACGTCGACGCAGCGGACGGCGAAACGGCGGCCGGTAACGTCGCGGATCCCGTCGCGCATGCACCCGCGAAGACCGCGAAAACCGCGGCGAGCACGCGGGCTCGCGTCATTTGCCGTCGCTCCGATCGAGGACGTAGCCCACGAAGAACGGCCCCATCTGCGCGATGAACTCGCTCGTCTGCTTCGTCTTGCGCATGGCTTGCACGAGGTGCGAGAGCGGGTGGAGCTCGGGACCGACGAGGCCGATGACGAACTCGTTGTCGCCGGCGTCGATGCCGTGGCACGCGAGGCGGATGTCATGCGCGAGCTCGCGCTGGCCGTACGCCATGCCGAGCGCGGCGTGCTCACGGAGGACGTGGCTTTGCTCGATCGGTTCGAGCCGCGCGAACGCGCCCTTGCGGCGGAGCGGGTACCACACGTGCCACGGGTACGCGTCCTTCATGACGTTCTCGATGGGCCGCGACAGGAGCGACCACTCGAGCTCCGGCTCGTGCCCCGTCGAGTACGTCCGTCCGAACATCGCGAACGGCTCGCGCACCTCGACGCTCGAGAGGAGCGACTCCGCGAACAGCGGTCGCACGCGCGTGACGAAATGCGCAGGGTCCTCGCTCCACGTGAGGAGGCCGAGCGATCGCGGATCGACCGCGTCGGCGTACACGACGCCGGCGACGCGCCGCTCGCGCAGACGATGGCCGAGCGCTCGACCGACGGCGTCGGGCGCGATCGCCGGCCCACCGTGCGACGCCGAAGGGACGCGGAACACCTGGAGCTGCATGAAGAGCCGGCGGTTCGTCTCCTGCCGCACGCCGTTCTTCTTCCCGCCGTATTCTTGGACGTCGACCGTCGGAAGGCCTTTCGCTTCGCCAGGTGCGGCGTCCGGCCGTGTGGGCTCGCTCATGGTCTCCTCGTAGCGCATCGCCGGGGCGCTCGTCACGCGAGCCGTCGACCGGCCTCATCCATTGACGAATACGCGCGGGTCGAGCAACGTCGATCCATGACATCCCGCATCACGGTCGAACGCGACGGTCACGTGCTCCTCATCGGCGTCCGGCGCCCGGAAAAGCGCAACGCGTTCGACGTCGAGATGCTCGAAGGCCTCGCGGCCGCCTACGAAGAGCTCGGCACGAACGACGATCTCCGCGTCGGCGTGCTCCACGCGCACGGCGACCATTTCTCGGCGGGCCTCGATCTCGCCGTCGTCGGTCCCGTCGTCGCCGAGCGAGGTCCCCAAGCCTTGGCGGGATCGCGTCGCTACGATCCGTTCGGCATCTGGGGCGAGCCCGTCCCGAAGCCCATCGTCATGGCCGTGCGCGGGATCACGTACACGTTGGCCATCGAGCTCGCGCTCGCGAGCGACATCGTCGTGGCCGCGGAAGACGTGCGCTTCCGTCAGCTCGAAATCGGCCGGGGCATCGTTCCTTTCGGAGGCGCCACCATCCATGGCCCGCTCAAGCTCGGCTGGGGCAACGCGATGCGCTTCTTGCTCACCGCCGAAGAGTTCGGGGCCGCCGAGGCCCATCGCATCGGCCTCGTGCAGGAGGTCGTGCCCGTCGGAAAGGACGTCGAACGGGCGCGCGCCATCGCGCACGTCATCGCGAAGCAAGCGCCGCTCGGCGTCCGCGCGACCTTGAAGAACGCGCGCACGGCGATGACCGAAGGCCTTCGCCCCGCGACCGAAGAGCTCCGGAACGAGCTGCCGAAGATCCTCGCCAGCGAGGACGCCCGCGAAGGAATGACGAGCTTCGTCGAGCGCCGGGAAGCCGTGTTTCGCGGCCACTGAGCTTCGAGGCCGCTGAGCAGGGCGGCTCCGTGTGATAGCGTTTCGGGCCATGCTCGATCCCAGGCGAGAGCCCGCCGAAGGAGACTTCCACGCCTTCCGTCCCGTTCCGAAGACGGGCGTCATCTACGTCACGAGCGAGGCGACGAAGCTCGGATTTTCGACGAGCGATCCGTCATGGTGCAACCTCGGGCAAGGGCAGCCCGAGACCGGAGAGCTCCCGGGCGCACCGAAGCGCGTCGAGGCCGTGACGATCGCCGCCGACGACCAAGAGTACGCGCCCGTCGGAGGCCTCGGCGAGCTGCGCGAGGCGGTCGCCGATCTCTACAACCGCCTCTACCGGCGCGGGATGAAGTCCCAATATTCGGCGGAGAACGTGTGCATCTCGGGCGGCGGGCGCGCGGCCCTCACGCGCGCGGCGGCGAGCCTCGGGAGCATCAACCTCGGGCATTTCCTCCCGGACTACACGGCGTACGAAGAGCTGCTCGACATCTTCAAGGCGTTCACGAGCATCCCCATCTTGCTCGAAGGCGAGCGCGGCTACAGCTTCACGTCCGAAGATCTGAAGCGCGAGATCGTCGGGCGCGGGCTCTCGGCGCTCTTGCTCTCGAACCCGTGCAACCCGACGGGCAAGCTCGTCGCCGGCGAGGAGCTCGAGCGATGGGTGCATGTTGCACGCGAAACGGACTGCACGCTCCTGCTCGACGAGTTCTACTCGCACTACGTCTACCGCGGGCGGCCGGGCGCGCTGCCCGTCGAGAGCGCCGCGCGGTACGTCGAGGACGTCGACAAGGATCCCGTCGTCCTCTTCGACGGCTTCACGAAGAACTGGCGCTACCCGGGCTGGCGCATCACGTGGGCCGTCGCGCCGAAGCCGATCGTCGAGCGGTTCGCGAGCGCGGGCTCGTTCCTCGACGGCGGCGGGAGCAAGCCGCTCCAGCGCGCCGCCATCCCGCTGTTCGACGAGGCGTACGTCACGCAAGAGACGATGGCCATCCAGAACACGTTCCGCGACAAGCGCGATCGGATGCTCTCGCGGCTCGAGCGCATGGGCGTCCGCTTCGACCGCGTGCCCGACGGGACGTTCTACGCTTGGGGCAACGTCGCGAGCCTCCCTCCCCCGCTCAACGACGGCATGGGGCTCTTCCGCGCGGCGCTCACGAAGAAGGTCATCGTGGTGCCGGGCGAGTTCTTCGACGTCAACCCGGGCAGGCGCCGCCACGATCGTGCGTCGCGCTTCCGGCAGTACGTGCGCTTCTCGTTCGGGCCGTCGATGGAGACCGTCGAGCAGGCGCTCGGGCGCCTCGAAGAGCTCGTGCGATCGGCCTGACGCCACGCGGCGCGGCGCCCGGCACGGCGTTCGCACCTCCCGCGAGAGGAGGCTGC
>JBGAHN010000180.1:0-11309 GCA_044226145.1 Labilithrix sp.
CGCTGCCGCCGAACACCTGGGCGGACGAACCACCGAACGCCGAGCCCATGCCGCCGCCTTTGCCCTGCTGGAGGAGCACGACGAACATGAGCACGAGGCAAACGAAGACGTGAATGATGCTGATGAAAGTGATCATGAACGGGAGAGCCTGACGGTCCGGCGAAGCACGGACGTTACGAGCGTGCGGCGTTGGCGATAGCACCGAACGAGCCCGCATCCAAGCTGGCTCCGCCGATCAAGGCCCCGTCCACGTTCGGGCAGCCGAGCAGGGCCCCCGCGTTGTCGGGCTTGACCGATCCGCCGTAAAGGAGGCGTGTCCGCTCGGCCAGGGACGGATCCTTGGCCTTCAGCCACGTCCTTAGCGCGGCATGGACCTCTTCCGCTTCGGTCGGACCCGCGACCTTGCCCGTCCCGATGGCCCAGACGGGCTCGTACGCGATGGCGACCGCCTGCGGGCTCTGCGCGAGGACGTCGAGGAACGCCTCGAGCTGCCGCTGCACGACGTGGAGCGTCTCGTGGGCCTGCCGCTCGGCCAGGGTCTCGCCGACGCACACGATGGGCAAGAGCCCGTGCTGGAGCGCCGCCGCCGTCTTCTCGGCGACGTCGCGATCGGTCTCGCCGAAATACTGCCGCCGCTCGCTGTGGCCGACGATGACCCACGAGCAGCCGCACTCGACGAGCATCGACGGGCTGATTTCCCCGGTGAACGCGCCTTCGTTCTTCGCGTGGACGTTCTGCGCGGCGAGCTTCAGCGGCGATCCCTCGATCGTCTCCGCGATGGCGGCGAGCACCGTGTACGGCGGCGCGATGACGAAGTCGACGCGCGGCAGCGCCTTGGCGACCGCGACGCACTCGGCGGCGAGCTCGACGCCCGCTCGGCCGCCCTTGAACATCTTCCAGTTTCCCGCGATGAGCGGCCGACGCGACGGATTCATGGCGCGGCCAATCTACCGCGAGAAAGGGCGCTCTCGGATCCGAAAACGCCCCCGCGTCACCGATCGACGCGACGCTTCACGCCGGTCGTCGCAAGGTCTCGATGCCGGGCAGCTTCTTGCCTTCGATGAGCTCGAGGGACGCGCCGCCACCGGTCGAAATATGGCTGAATTTCCGTGCGATTTCGTCGCCGGCTTCCTTCACCGCCGCCGCGCTGTCGCCGCCGCCGATGACCGTGAAGGCGCGCGAATTCGCGAGCGCGCGCGCGACGCCGAAGGTGCCCTTCGAGAACGGCTCCTTCTCGAACAAGCCCATCGGCCCGTTCCAGAACACGCTCTTGGCCTTGTCGAACCACTTCTGGAACGCCGCGAGCGACGCCGGGCCGACGTCGAGCGCCATGTGGTGGTCGGGGATCTCGGTGACGGGGACCACGCGGCCCTCGGTCGCCTGGATGCTCTGCGCGACGACGACGTCGACGGGCAGCAGCACCTCCACCTTCCGCTCGCGCGCCTTCTCGAGGATCGTTCGGGCGAGGGGGAGCTTGTCTTCCTCCACCTTCGACGCCTTCATCGGGACGCCCTTGGCCGCGAGGAACGTGTTCGCCATCGCGCCGCCGATGACGAGCGCGTCGACCTTCTCGAGGAGCGCCTCGAGGACGGCGATCTTGTCGGAGACCTTCGCGCCGCCGAGCACGGCGACGAACGGCCGATCGGGATCGCTGACGATCTTGCCGAGCGCGCGGATCTCCTGCCCGAGCAAGAACCCGCAGCCTTTTTCGCGCATGCGCTTCGGCAGCGCGTGCACCGAGGCGTGGGCGCGGTGCACGGCGCCGAACGCGTCGTCGACGTAGACGTCCGCCAGCTCCGAGAGCTCCTGCGCGAACGTCTCGTCGTCCGCTTCCTCTTCGGGGTGGAAGCGGAGGTTCTCGAGCAGACAGACCTGGCCCGGACGAAGATCGAAGACGACCTTCTTCGCGGCGTCGCCGACGCAGTCCTCCGGCAGGTGCACCTCGATCCCCAAGAGCTCCGCGAGGCGAGCGCCGCACGGTTCGAGCGACAGCTTCGGGTTCGGTCCGCCCTTCGGCCGTCCGAGGTGGCTCGCGAGGATGACGCGCGCCCCTCGTTCCATCGCGTGCTTGATGGTCGGGAGAGCGGCGACGATGCGCGCGTCGTCCGTGATGACCTGCTTGCCGTCGCGCTCCTCGAGCGGGACGTTGAAGTCGACGCGGATGAAGACGCGCTTGTTCTCGATGGGGAGCTCTTCGATGGTCTTGATGCCGGCGAGCGTCGTCATGGCGGAAGGATCCGGGCTCGGTCGTTCTTGGTCGAAAACGTGGGTAAATTCGCGAAAATTCGCGCGATCAGAGCTTGCGCGCGACGAGCTGCGTGAGCTCCACCATGCGGTTCGAGAAGCCCCACTCGTTGTCGTACCAGCTCATGATCTTGGCGAAGTTGTCGCCCATGACCTGGGTGACCGTCGCGTCGAAGATCGACGAGCGCGGATCGCCGATGAAGTCGCTCGAGACGAGCGGCTCTTCCGTGTAGCCGAGGATGTTCTTCATCGGCCCTTCGCTCGCGGCCTTCACGGCGGCGTGGAGCGCGTCCTTCGTGAGCGGCTTCTCCGTCTCGAAGGTCAGGTCGACGACGCTCACATCCATCGTCGGCACGCGGATCGACTGGCCGTCGAACTTGCCCTTGAGCGACGGGATGACCTCCGACAGGGCCTTCGCGGCGCCGGTCGACGACGGGATCATGTTCATCGCAGCGGCGCGCGCGCGGCGCAGGTCGCCCTTGCGGTGCGGGACGTCGAGCACGGACTGGTCGTTCGTGTACGAGTGCACCGTCGTCATGAGCGCGCGCTTGACGCCGAACGTGTCGTGCAAGACCTTCGCGACGGGCGCGAGGCAGTTCGTCGTGCACGAGCCGCACGAGATGATCGCGTGCTTGCTCGGGTCGTAGTCGCCCTGGTTCACGCCGAGGACGATCGTGACGTCGTGGTTCTTCGCGGGCGCGGAGATGATGACCTTCTTGGCCCCGGCCGTCAGGTGCTGCGCGGCTTTCTCCTTGTCGGTGAACAGGCCCGTGCACTCGAGCACGATGTCGACGCCGAGCTCCTTCCACGGCAGCTTCGTCGGATCCTTCTCGGCGACGATCTTGATCGTCTTGCCGCCGATGCGGAGCGCGCCGTCCACGACCTCCGCGCGCTCTTTGGCGCGGCCGTGCACGGTGTCGTAGTTGTACAGGTGCGCCAGCGTTTTCGCGTCGGTGAGGTCGTTGATCGCGACGATTTCGACGTCGTCGACGCGGCGCTCGAACAGAGCGCGAGCGATGCAGCGACCGATGCGACCGAAGCCATTGATGGCGATCTTCCTGGACATGACGACTCCTTGGCGGCGCGCGCCTTCTAGAACACATCCGACAATCGCGGACGGGAGCAGGTATCGAGCGCCGTTCTAGTCCCGGCCGGCGTGCACCGCAAGCACGTGAAAGGGAGGGGCTTCCGCCGTCGCGCCGTGGAACGCGTAGCGACCGAGATCCGCGGGCGACGTCAGCCGCTCGACGAGCCGCGGCAGGTCGCGATCGACGCGCGCGATGGCCTCGTCGGCGCTCCGGACCGGCGCGTCGGTCTCGAGCACCACGGCGCGCGCCACCATCGACGGCACGTCGAACACGATCCCCTCGAAGAGGGCGTGGCCGAACGGTACGGCGAAGTCGTGGTCGCCCGATCGGAGGAGCACGACGCCGCCTTCGTCGACGAGGGCGAGGGCGTCTTGCGCCGGCGTGCGCGCGTTGGGCAGCTCGAACGCTCCTTCGGGCAGCCACGCCTCGACCAGCCGGTGTTGCCGCGCGTGCAGCGCCCACTTCGCGCGTGGGAACGTCGCCCACACGAGCGCGTTCATGAAGTCGTGCCAGTGCCGCGGCCGCGTCGGCACCACTCCTTGCATGATGCACGCATCGTAGAGCGCGCCGCGATCGATGGGCAGCTTCCGCCCATGGCGCACGCGGACGCGCGGCTTCTGCGCCTCGAACCGAACCGGCGCCTCCGCGATGAACGCCCGCCCGTACGTCTCGGGCGCCGGCCAGTCGGGCTCGTCGGCGAACTCTCGCGCCGCACGCGCGACGGGCCAGAAGCGCGCGTCTCTCTCGAAGAAACGCGCGTTCCAGCCCGGCCCGCCGTCGCGAATGCTGCGGAGTTTCACGTCCGCGTCGTCCAGAAGCTCCGCGTCCGTCTCCGGATCAGTTCGGAGCTTCCGTGCGGCAGGTCGCCGAGCAGCCGTCGCCGTTCGTGCGGTTGCCGTCGTCGCACTGCTCGCTGCCCTGGACCTTGCCGTCGCCGCAGCGCGGTCCGAAGGTGCAGTCCGTCTTGCACGAGTCGTAGCTGCCGCTATCGGTGTTCGACGCGCCCTTGTCGCATTGCTCGAAGGGGTAGTCGACGACGCCGTCGCCGCAGTGCCGCGGCGTCTTGCAAGTCGGCGCGCACGAGTCCGCGCGGAGCTTGGCGACGTAGTCCTCGAGGTTCGCGCCGTTGTCGCATTGCTCGCCGTACGTCGTGTCCGTCTTGCCGTCGCCGCAGCGCGGTCCCGGGGTGCAGTTCGACTTGCAGCCGCCGTACGAGCCGTCGTTGCCCGCCGTGCCGAAGTCGCACTGCTCGCCGAAGACGCCCTGGACGGTGCCGTCGCCGCAGTACACCGGAGCCTTGCAGCCCGGCGCGCACAGGTTCGTGCCCGCGCTCGGCGCCCACGACGTCAGGTTCGTCCCGTCGTCGCACTGCTCGGGCGGGTTCGTGATCTTCTTGTCGCCGCAGTACGGGCCGAGCTTGCACTGCTTCGTGCACGAGCCGTACGCGCCGCTGTCGGTGTTGGAGTTGCCGTTGTCGCACTGCTCGGACGCGGTCTTGATGCCGTCGCCGCACTTCTCGGTGCACACCGAGTGCTTCTTGTTGAAGCCCTTGAGCGTGAGCCAGAAGTTCGAGCCGTACGAGCGGCGCTCCGCGTGGAAGAGCGCGATCTCGTAGAGCTGCTTGTCTTGCAGACCGAGGCTCGCCGCCGTGGCCGTGTCGAGCGTGAAGGAGCCCTCGAGCGGCGCGCGCAGGCCGCCCAGGTCGACGACGAGCTTGCCGTTGACGAACACCCACACGTCGTCGTCACCGTTGAACGTGAACGTCGGCGCCGTGTTCTTGTCGTACGTGAACCAGTAGCGGAGCTCCGTGGTGAACGCGAAGTTCGACTTCGTGTCCGCCGGATCGCCGCCGAGCTCGTTCCCCCAACCCTGGTTGTCGATGGGGAGGAAGATGCCCTTGTTCGCCGTGAGCACGTAGCGCGGGCCCTTGGACTTGTAGGGATCGTCGGTCGCGCTGTTGAAGACGTACGAGCCGTTGCCCTGCTTGGTGAGGCGGACCGAGAGCCCGTCGACGCGCTTTCCGCGGGTGAAGCCCGTGGTGTCCGAGTACCAATCGCTGAACGACGAGGCGTCCGTGATTTGCACTTGGTTGTTCGTCTGCGCCGGATCGAACGAGCGGTTGAACTGCGGGATGCCGAACAACCCCGCGCTCAGCGTGCTCTTGACGAGCTGCTTCGTCCCCGGGTGGTAGTTCGGATTGTCGGGCGTGCTCGCCGCCTTGTAGCGCTCGAAGTCGGGGTGTCCGCCGGCCGAGGCGTAGTACTTGAAGTCGCGGACCGTGATCGGGATGTCGACGAAGCTCGGCGCGCCTTCATCTTGCGGCGTGCACTGATAGCCCGACTCGACCTTGCACGTGCTCGAGCAGCCGTCGCCATCGCTCGTGTTGCCGTCGTCGCAGTCTTCGTCGTTCTTGCCGTCGCCGTTGGCGTCGAAGTCGAAGAGCACGCCGTCGCCGCACACCGCTTCGCACTTGCCATTCGGGCACTTGGGCTCGAGCTGGCAGCTCGGCGAGCAGCCGTCGAAGGCCTTCGTGTTGCCGTCGTCGCACTGCTCGGTGCCTTCCTTCTTGCCGTCGCCGCACGTCGTCTTGACGCACGCCTGTCCCGGCGTCGGGCACTTGTAGTGGTCCACGACGGTCTTGCCGGGGTTCGTCGACGTCGGGTTCGTCGTCGTGGTCTTCGGCTGCATGAGGCAGTTGCTCGAACAGCCGTCGCCGTTGTTCTTGTTGCCGTCGTCGCACTGCTCGCTTCCGGCGAGGTAGCCGTCGCCGCATTCCGCCGCGGTGCAGGCCGTTCCCGGGACCAAGCAGCTCCAGCCCGGTTCGAGGTTGCACGCGCTCGAGCAGCCGTCCTTGTTGTTCTTGTTGCCGTCGTCGCACTGTTCGGTGCCGGTGACCTTGCCGTCGCCGCACACCATCGTCGACACGCACTTCTGGCCCGGTGTCGGGCAGGCGTAGTTCGCCTCGATCGCCGTGCAGTCGAACGCGCAGCCGTCGCCGCCCTTGTTGTTGCCGTCGTCGCAGGCCTCGCCCGGGTCGATGTACCCGTCGCCACAGACCGGCGTCTTCGGGGGGATGACACACCCGCCGTCCGGGCCGCCGACGCCGGCTTCGATCAGCGCGTCGCAGTCGTGGACGTCGATGCAGAGCTGGCCGAACGTGCAGGCCCAGTACGGCCCTTCGATCTGGCACTTGTCGCTGCAGCCGTCGCCGTTGTTCTTGTTGCCGTCGTCGCAGCTCTCGCCGAGCCCCGGCTTGCCGTCGCCGCAGACCGCCGGCGGCATGCAGAGGGTCGGATCCGCGTCGCAGTCGACGCCGGAGTCCTTGCCCGTCGCGCTCCCGTCCCGATCGCCGAAGATCGGCGGATCGTCCGTCGAACCGTCGTCGTCCGAGGGGGTGGCGTCGGTTTCCGTCGGGTCGAACGTCGACGGCGGATCACCATTTTCGGTGTCGCCGCACGCCACCATGAGCGAGGTGATCGCGAGCACGACGGAGGTGCCAAGGAGGAGCTTACGCATGCCAAAACTCACGGGCCGGTCCGATGACCAGCGGTTGACTGTGGGAAGGACGGACGCTGCGAATGTGGGCGCATCTCGTACCTCAAGCTTGGAAATTCGCAAGGCGTTGACATCGGAAATTTTCGGAAATTCGGAAACGCAGTCTGACCCGAAAGTCCCCGTCACGCACGTGTTCGAAGCACGCTTTTCGAGCGATCCCCGAGCGCGGCCGCCCGCCGCCGCCCACCACAACGCTCGCCGACGCTCGCCGCGAAGGGCGTACAAAACACCGAAACCCCGACGAACTCGTCGAGGTTTCGGCAGGTCGGGACGCTGGCGCGCCCGGTGTCACGTCTGGTGTCAGGACGTCGCGGGCTTCGGCGGTCCGCCGAAGATGCTGGCGGCCTTGCGCTTGTCCTGCTTCGCCTTCTCCTTCTCGGAGTAGGTCGGGATGATGACCTTCGTGCGCGGGGGCAGCTCGCGGCCCTCGAAGATCGCCTTCAGGTCCTCGGCGTCGAGCGTCTCGTGCTCGAGCAGCGCCTTGGCGATGCCCTCGACGCGATCGCGCTTGTCCGTCAGGAGCTTCTTCACGGTCACGTACTGCTCGTCGATGATGCGGCGGACCTCTTGGTCGATCTCGCGCGCCGTCTGCTCGGAGTAGTCCTGGCTCCGCTGGTTGTAGTCGCGCCCGAGGAAGATCGAGCCTTCCTCGCCGCCGTACGCGAGCGGGCCGAGGCGCGACATGCCGTACTCGCACACCATCGCACGCGCGATTTGCGTGAGCTGGCGGATGTCGTTCGACGCGCCGGTCGTGAGCTTGCCGAAGAACACCTCTTCGGCGATGCGCCCGCCGAGCGCCGATTGGATCTGCGCTTCGAACTGCTCCTTCGTGCGGCCGAGGATGTCGCCCTTGGGCAAGGGCATCGTCACGCCGAGCGCGCGACCGCGGGGGATGATCGTGACCTTGTGGACCGGATCGTGGTCCTGGTTCGCGATCATCATGACGGCGTGGCCGGCCTCGTGGACGGCCGTGTTCCACTTCTCTTCCTCGGTCATGACCATCGAGCGGCGCTCGGAGCCCATGAGGACCTTGTCCTTCGCGAGCTCGAAGTCGGCCATGCTGACGGCGTCCTTGTCTTGGCGGGCCGCCAGGAGCGCGGCCTCGTTGACGAGGTTCTCGAGATCGGCGCCCGCGAAGCCCGGGGTGCCGCGCGCGATGACGTCGAGCTCGACGTCGGCCGAGAGCGGGACGCGCTTGGTGTGGACGCGGAGGATGGCTTCACGGCCGCGCACGTCGGGGCGGTTGACCGTGATGCGGCGGTCGAAGCGGCCCGGGCGGAGGATCGCCGGGTCGAGGACGTCGGGGCGGTTGGTCGCCGCGATGATGATGACGCCCTCGTTCGACTCGAAGCCGTCCATCTCGACGAGGAGCTGGTTGAGCGTCTGCTCGCGCTCGTCGTGACCGCCGCCGAGGCCGGCGCCGCGGTGGCGACCGACGGCGTCGATCTCGTCGATGAAGATGATGCAGGGCGCGTGCTTCTTGCCTTGCTCGAACAAGTCACGCACGCGGCTCGCGCCGACGCCGACGAACATCTCGACGAAGTCCGAGCCCGAGATGCTGAAGAAGGGGACGCCGGCCTCGCCCGCGATGGCGCGCGCCAGGAGCGTCTTGCCCGTGCCGGGCGGCCCGATCATGAGCACGCCCTTCGGGATGCGCCCGCCGAGCCGCTGGAACTTCTTGGGATCCTTGAGGAAGGCGATGATCTCTTCGACCTCGTCCTTGGCCTCTTCGACGCCCGCGACGTCGGCGAACGTGATCTTGTTCTGCGAGTCGGAGAGCATGCGCGCCTTCGACTTGCCGAAGCTCATCGCCTTTCCTCCGCCGGCCTGAAGCTGCCGCATGAAGAGGAAGAACATGACGACGAGGAAGACCATCGGGATCAGCGTGATGATCGTGCTCGACCAGAACGGCGACGGATCTTCCTTCTCGAAGAAGACCTTCGGCGCCTCGGCGGCCGGATCGGTCGGCTTGAGCGTCTGGAGCAAGCCCTCGTCGGCGAGGGGGCCGGTGGCCTCCTTCGTGCCGCCGGGCTTCGCCGCGTCCGCGCCCTTCACGCGGTAGGTGTAGTCGCGATCCTTGATCCGGATTTCCTCGACGCGACCGGCGTGGACTTCGGTGACGAAGTCGCTGAACGCGACGGGGACCTTGCGCTCGGTCGGCGTCAGCAAATTCCAGATCGTGAGGAACATCACGATCAGAACGACCCAGAGCAGCAGTGTCTTGTGCGATTGCTTCACGATGACCTCGGACCTTTCAGACTACTACGTCGGATGCTCTTCATCGATACTGGGATTCGCATCCGAGGGGACGATTCGGGCGGGCGGCCCCGGTTCGTTCGTGGGCGATTCGTTCGTCGGACCGCGAACGGCGCGGGGCGCGGGGTGTCGGTGGCGCGGCCCATGACGCGCGGGGCGGGCGGCTTTCGGGGACCGGAGGTCATCGATACTTTTCATAGCCACCCATGTCGCATTGTGCGAGGGCCAAACGAACGACACCCGCGAACCACAAGTGATGTGGGCGCGATGAGGGCGTGACCCGGGCGAGGCGACTGGAAGGGCTTGCCGCCATGGCAACGGTTGCGGCGGCGGGGAGGACGCTCGTACGGCGGTGTACGTCAGGAGCCGTGGCGGCGAGCCCGCGGCTCTTTCGGCGGAGTGGGCGCGTCCTTCGCCCCGCGCGGCGGCGTTTCGATGCGGGCGACGAGGCCTCCCGGGAGCCACACGCGCGCGTTCGGGGATCGCTCTTCGGCCAGGCGGAGGAGGGCGATTTCCGTCGCGCGAGGCAGCGGAAACGCGGGCGCCGAGGCGCCGTCCCGCGCGTCGTGGAGCCGATCGGCGAGCGCCTCCAGGTGACGCACGACGCCGGGGCCGAGCTCTTCGAGCAGCGGGATGAGCTCGTGACGCACGCGCGCGCGGGCGAAGCGCGGATCGCGGTTCGAGGGGTCGGTCGCGTAGGGGATCGAATGGCGTGAAAGGTAGGCAAGGACGTCGGACTTGCGCGCGCGGAGGAGGGGACGCACGAGCTCGACGCCGGGCGACGCCGGGGACGCGGACGCGGGCGCGGGCGACGCGGGCGATGGCGACGAGACGGGCGATGGCGACGAGGTGGGAGCTCGGGCGGGGAGGACGGCGAGCCCCCGCGGTCCAGCTCCGCGAAGGAGGCGGAGCAGGAGCGTCTCGGCGCGGTCGTCGGCGTGGTGCGCCAGAAAGATCGCCGTGGCGCCGAGGTCGACCGCTCGGGAGAGGAGCGCTTCGTGCCGCGCGGCGCGGGCGCGCGCTTGGAGGTTCTTGCCGGCGGGCACCACGACGCGCGAGCGGGCGAACGGCACACCGAGGTGCGCGGCGTGGGCCTCGGCGAGATCGAGCTCGGCGGTCGCGGCGTCGCGTAGCCCGTGATCGACGCCGTGCGCGTGGACGCGGAGGTCGAACGTCGCGGCGAGCTTGGCGACGACGTCGAGCATCGCCATCGAGTCGGGGCCGCCGCTCACGGCCAGGAGCGCGGTGGCGCCCTTCGGCAAGCGGGCTTCGCCTTCGAGGGCGCGCCGGACGATCGTGCGGAGCGACGGGATCACGCGCGCGCCTTCGTGTGGGTGAGAGCGGCGACCGTCTCGACGTGGCTCGTCTGCGGGAACATCTCGAACGTCTCGATGGATCGCAGGGCGAAGCCGGCGTCCGCGAGCGTCGCGAGATCGCGGCCGAGCGTCGGCGGGTTGCACGACACGTAGATCACCGCGGGGACGGGACGCGCGGCGAGGGCCGCGATGACTTCCCGGGCGCCGGCGCGGGGAGGATCGAGGACGACGAGCTTCGCGGCGCGGTCGATGGCGTGCGTGGCGGCGTCGGCGCGAACGATCCGAGCGGACAGCGCGCGCTCGCGGAGGTTGGATTGCGCGGCGGCGCACGCCTCCTCGTCGGACTCGACGGCGACGACGCGTCGCGCGCGGGCGAGCAAGACCGTGAGGTTGCCGGCGCCGGCGTAGAGCTCGACCGTGGAGGCGTCGTTCGGCGCGAGCTCATCGGCGAGGCTCGCGACGCGTTGCGATAGCTGGCGGTTGCCGGCCTCCGTCGCTTGCGAGAAGCCGCCGGGCGCGAGCCGGAGGGGGACGCCGTCGGGGCCCTCGATCCACGACGTGGGATCGCCGATGGTCGCGGGGACGCGGACGTCGCCGTCGAAGACGCGGGCGCCGTCGAGGGCACCGGTCGCGACGGCGCGCTCGAGCCGACCGAAGAGCTCGGCGGGGAGCGCTCCTTCGAAGCGCAAGTCGAGGACGGGCTTGCGGTCCGGTCCCGGGCGGCCGAGCGACACGCGCGCTTCACCTTTGCCGCGCGCGCCCTCGAGCCACGACACGAGGGCGTCGCGGGCGCGGTCGAGCCGCGGATCGAGCACCACGCACGTGTCGACCCGCACGGGCTCGTGCGAGC
>JBGAHN010000181.1:0-11178 GCA_044226145.1 Labilithrix sp.
ACCTCGACAGGCGTTACGTTGGGATCGAAGGCCGAGACGCGAACGTCGGAGATCCAGCCGTAGTAGAGAGAGTCCGCCCCCACGTCCACGTCCGGGGTGCACTTGCCGTCGCCGTTCACGTCGACGTAGACGGCCACTCGTGCACCACCGTAGGTCTCGGAGAGAGACTTGTCGCAAGAGAGCGTAGCGTTGCCGGACTGGATCTTACCGTTGAGTCGGACGGCGATCTTTCGCTTCGAATCCTTGTACTCCTGTGCGACGACGCCGATGTTGCGACCTTCCCAGGCCTGCAGGTCGATGCCCTTGAGCTCGAAGTCGTAGCTCGCATTTCCGGGACAGATGTCGTCGGTCTCGGTTGCGGAGGGTTGGCCGTCCTCATCCGGCGTGGCGCTCCCTTTGGGTGAGTGGTCGTTCGGCTCGTCGACGAGATCGGATTGCTCCGAATCGGAGGAGGCCCCGGCTTCATTGCCGCTGCTGCATGCCACGGTGCCCGCGAGCAGGGCCGTGACCATGATGGAGAGGAGATGGCGGTGACTCATGATGGAACTCCTGGAGGAGGGACGCGTGGAGGTCACGCTTCGATGATGAGGTCGGATATGCCATGTCTCCTGACATCGACAATTGTTATGATTTTCATTCCATTGTATCTAATCCCCGCACAATTGGCCGTCGATCCAACGGAAAGCACGTCCGGAAGTCAATGGCAGCTGGAAGCTACCGCGTCGATCGACTTCACGAGGGTCGCGCACGCGCTCGCACGCACTTTGACAGGTAGTGCGTGGCGAATGGCTCGCGGCGCTTACTCTCGGTCTCCGCGATCGCGCTTGTAGACGGTGATGATGGGGACGCCGTCGTGCGTGAGGACGTAATCCGGCGTGGACGAGCCGTATTCGGTCCAAATGTTGTAATCGACTTCGTTCATGTGTTGCTCGTGATGAACGATCGAGAAATCCGCCGACGCGGGGCTCGAGACGCCGCGGAGCCACGTCGGAATGCGCTTTTCGGCGATCAATTGGGCCCACGACGCGGGCGCCGTATCCATGTAATAGACACGGTCGCCGGGCTTCGTGTTCTTTTCGAAATAAGGCGCGAGGCTCTCGGTGGTGAATCCCCAGAATTGGCGGTTGAGACCGAGATCGGCGCCGCCCGCGGTCCCGCCGACGATGGGGACGTAGGACGAGAGACCGAACGGGTGCGAGTGCACCGTGACGAAGAGCGCGCCGGAGAACGCGCACGCGCCGAGCACCCACGGCAAGGGACGCAGCTTCGCTCGGTCGAGCGAGGCGCGTGACTCCAAGAGCGATTGCACGCGCGCCACGATGACGTCGAAGCCGCGCCCCGCGAGCATCGCGAGGAACGGGTAGGCCGGGATCCAGTGCTTGGTGCCGCCAAAAATGGGCGTCGACGGCAAGAGGAACGGCGCGAGCGGGAGCGCGAACGCGAGGAAGATCAGGAGATCGGTCTCGGTGCGATCGCCGGCGACGGCGTCGTCGATCCCCGCGAGCGCTCGGTGGGACGACGCGCGGACGAGATCGACGATCCGCGTGATGCGCGCCGCGACGCGATCGAAGGCGCCGACCGCGAAGAGCGCGAGCGTCACCGTCGGGACCGTCGCGAAGATCATGACGGGCATGTACGCCTTCGGCGACGGCGGACCGAAGTACGTGCGGCCGAGGAATTCCATGTTGTAGTAGTCGTGGTGCACGTGGAAATTCACGTATTCCTGGATGCGAGGAATCGTGTCGTGCCAGAGCCACGGCCACAGGAGCAGGAAGACGGCGGGGCCGACCGTCGCCATCGCGAGGAGCGAGACGGGGATCGGCAGGAGGTTCGTGCGCGTCGCCGAGCGCATCATCGCGCGGCCGTGCAGGACGAGCGCGTGGGGGACGAAGACCGCGGGGAGGATCCACGCGTTGTGCTTCGTCTCGAGCGTCAAGCCGTAGACGACGCCGGCGAACATCGCCCAGCCGAACGAGTCGGGGCGGCGACCTTGGAACGATTCGCGCTGCTGGCCGCCGCCTTCGGCGCGCCAGTAGACGTACACGCAGGACGTCCACATCGCCATGATGGCGACGTCGAAGCACGCGAGGTGCGCGTTGTAGAACACGCGCGGCATGAGGCCGAGCGCGACGGCGGCGACGACGCCGGCGCGGCGCGAGTAGGCGCGCGCCGCGAACAGGTACGTGACGAAGAGCGCGAGGCCCATCATCAACATCCCCGGGAAACGGAAGGCCGTGCTCGCGTCGTGGAAGATCTTCCACTTCTCGTGGAAGAGCATGTGCGAGATCGCGAACAGGCTCTTCATGAGCGACGGGTGCTCGTGGTTGTTCGACCACGCGCCGTCGAGCGTGCCGCGTTCGAGGGCTTTCTTCGGCGTGTCGAGGAGGAGCTTGAACCAGTGCTCGTACGCGCTCGAGGCGCTGAAGTAGAAGCCTTCGTCGCGCGCGAAGCCGAGGCTCCGCGCGGTCGCGAGCAGCCACGCGACGTAGCCCGACGCGAGGCCGAGACCGATGAACGGATCGGCGTGGCGACGCACGAAGGCGAGGAGCGCGGACGGCGCGGACGGCGGGGAAGGCGGCGCGGCGTCTCGCTCGGAGGAAACGGGATCGGCGGGGGCGCTCTCGGGCACGGTCTCGTCGCTCATGGTCGTCTCTCCCGCGGCACGCGTCAGCGCGTGTCGGCCTCGAAGCAGAACTGGCGCTCGGCGCGGCCGCGGACGTCGAACACGAGCTCGCCTTCTTTGCCGTCGAGCTCGGGCGTCGGAAATTCGAAGCGCGTCCAGCCCTCGCCGAGCACGTGCACGTGCTGGCCGATGGGCCGGTCGAACGCCGACAGCGAGAGCTCGATGCGATCGCCGAGATCCATGCGCTCGGTGACCCACTGCACGCCGCTGTGCCCATGCACCGACGTGCCGAACCGCACGTCGCGGAACCGGATGCGCAAGGTGCTCGATCCGCCCGGCGAGCTCGCGAAGAGGCAGAGATGCGGGCGATGATCCAACGCGTGCAGCACGGCGAGCCCCACGTAGCCACCGCCGGAGCACACGAACTTGTCGCCGGGGATCGCCGGTCCTTGCGGGACGCCGAGGCCGCCCGGCTGCCCCGCGCCGTGTTGCCACGGACACGCGATCTCGCTGTCGCCTTGCAGCAGCGCGACCGACGCGCGCGCGGGACCGACGAGATCCAACACGTCGGTCTTCACCGTCTTCGGCGCGGGGTTCTCGTAGAGGCCGATCGTGATGGCGCCGACGCGCTCTTCGGAGACCTTGCGGAACGAGGCGAGCTCTTCGCGGTGCTCGCCGCGGATCGAGACCTCGAAGACGCGCGCGAACCGGGTCTCGTCGGGGCGCGCCTCGTGGCTGCGCGGCGCGAGCCGATCGCCGAAATAGCGGCGCCCGAGCGGATCCGCCCAGAACGGCGCGAAGAGCACGAGATCGGCCGGCGTCGCCTGCTTCGCGACGGCGTCACGCGCCGCAAGCCAATCGGACTCCGGGACGACGTCGTGCTTCGTCTGCACGAGGTGAAGGCCGAGCTCCACGAGGCCGATGGCCGGCACGGCGCAAAGAAGCCAAGTCGCGAGCGTGCCTATCCGGCTCAAAGCGCGAAGAGCCTACAGCGGTTCCTCGGCGCATGGACCTCCGAATTTCACGGCGCCGGCTCAACGCACGGGCGGGAGCGCCACCTGGCAGAAATTCGGGGGGCTCAGCCACTTGAGCGCGTTCAACCAGAACCGCTCGACTTGGTAGTCGGAGATGTTCTTCCACTCGGAGTCGAACGTGATCCACTCGTCGCCCCAGACGAAGACGTGGCCTTTGCCGAACGAGGTCGCGCGACCCACGTCGTACTTCCCCTCCTCCGGCTCCCACGCGACGAGATCGCCGCCGTGGACGGGGTAACCGTTGTCGACGCCGATGCGCAGGATGTCCTTCGCGAGCGGGTGCGTCGTCGTCCAATGCGTGACGGGCACCGTCTTCGAGCCGGTCTTCGCGAGGATCGGCGTCGCTTCGTAGCTCATCCCGTAGGGCACGAGCAGACGGTTGACGTTCACGACCTCGGTTTTCGCGGAATAGCCGATGAGCGTCATGAACCCGCCGCCCTTCTCGACCCAGCCGGAGAGCGCCTCGACCTCGGTCGGTCCGTAAGCGCGGCCGATCCCCTTGCTCTTGCCGGACTCCCCCGCTTTCCCTTCCATGACGTTCTGCGAAACGATGACCTGGAACGAGGCGATGAGCTCCGGCGTCAGCGTCTGACCTTCGAGCGCGACGGCGCCGGCCGCGCTCTTGCCATCGAGCCATGTCGAGAAGACGTCGCCGACGCCGGCCGTCCCGGCGAACCCGAGCGTCGCGATTTTCAAGCAATCGCAGACGCCGTCGCCCGCCACGTCGACGTTGTCGATGATGCCGTCGCCGTCGTTGTCGATGCCGTCGCACACCTCGGGGCTCGATCCGCCGCCGTCGGCCGGAGGTCCGAAATGGCCGGGGCCGTCGCCACCGTCGTCGTCCGTGTTCGGGCCCGGCGTCGAGGCGTCGCCGCCCGTGATGTCGGTGCCCGCCGTGTCGCCGAACTTCGAGTCGTTGCCGGAGCTGCACGCGGACGCGAAAAGGACGAGCGCCGTCGGGCCGTAGAATCGGACGAATCGCGTACGGTCGAACATGCAGCTCCTCCTTCACGCGCGGCCGGTCGGGCGAATCGCCGAACGTACCCCCACGCTCTTTCGAAAGCGTATCGGACGAACCATAGCGAATTCAATGCGGTGTCCGCGCGGCACATCCGCGTCATTTGTGGGCGCGCCGACGACGGAGTGCCCGCGGAGCCCCCGGATCGGCGCGCGAGGCGCCGCCGTGCGTCGACCGAAGACCGAAGAGACGCCGGAGCAGGGCGGCGCCCGGTCTGGGGTGACAGCACGAACGGCCTGTACTAGTAGGCCCTCCACGATGGTTCGAACCACGCGATCGCACAGCGACGCCCTCTCTTCGTCCCGTTCGGGCGGCCAGGGAGCGGTCATCGGTCGGGGGACACGGGTACGCGGTCGTGTCACCGGCGAGGGAAATCTCTCACTCGAAGGGAGCATCGAAGGCGACATCTCGCTTCGCGGCGACCTGACGATCCAAGAAGGCGCCCGCGCGACGTCGAACGTCGACGCGCAGGCCGTCGTGATCGGGGGAGAGCTCGACGGCGACGTGATCGCACGCGGCATCGTGCGCATCGAAGCCGGCGCGCGCGTGCACGGCGACGTGCGGGGCGAATCGGTCGCCATCGACGAAGGCGCCGAGTTCGACGGACGCCTCGACGCCGAGTTCGAGCTCCCCGCGGAGCTCGGCGGCGCGAGCGGCGGAAGGCGCCGCTGAAGGGCCCGGGCCCTCGCAAGGACGAAGACGACGAGCGGAGGACGACATGGCGAGCACGATCATCGGCGCAGGCATCACGATCGAAGGCGAAGTCACGAGCGACGACGACGTCGTCGTCCAGGGCACGCTGCGCGGCAAACTCAACGCGAAGGACGCCGTGAGCGTCGAGCAGGGCGGCGTCGTCGAGGCGGACATCGCCGGCGGCCCGGTCTCCGTCGCGGGCGCCGTGACGGGCAACATCCACTCGAGCGATCGCGTCGACTTGCAGAACGGCGCGCGCGTCGTCGGCAACGTGAAGGCCACGCGCATCACGATCGCGGACGGTGCCCAGTTCAAGGGCAACGTCGACATGGACGTGTGAGGGATCCATGGCTGACTCGACCGTCATCGGCCGCTCGACGTTCGTTCGCGGACGCGTCCACGGCACCGGCGATCTCGAAATCGCGGGGCGCATCGAAGGCGACGTCCAAGCTTCGGGCGAAGTCCTCGTCGACGCGACCGGCTTGGTCGCCGCCGACATCGCCGCGCGCCGCATCGTCGTCCGCGGCGCGGTGAAGGGCAACCTCACGGCCGACGAAGCGCTCGTCATCGAAGCCGGCGCGCGCGTCGTCGGGGATTTGCGCGCGCCGCGCATCGCGATCGCCCAGGGCGGTCTCGTGCGCGGTCACGTCCAGACCGCCGCCGCCGCGGGTCGTCCGAAGACGACCGCCGCGCGCGCGTCGACGAGCCTCCCGGCGCGAACGGCCCCTGCGGCACGTCCGGCGCAAGCTCCGGCGCCCGCCAAGCCTGCTCCCGTGCCCGCCAAGGCCGCTCCGGCGCCCGCCAAGCCGACGCCCGCGAAGGCGCCGCCGCCGGTCGTCGCGAAGGTCTCCGGCGCGAACGGCGCGCGCGTGACGACGCCGGCTCGTGGCGCCCGCCCCGGGCCGCCGCCGCCCGTCGTTCCGGTCTTGAAGAAGGGAACGAAGGCTCTCCAGAAGAAGCGCGGATGACGGACCGAAACGCCCGCGATCGGCTGCTCGAGCTCCTCCGGCAGCGTTCGTTCGCGCGCAAGCGGGTCGTGCTCGCCTCCGGCAAGGGGAGCGACTTCTTCATCGACTGCAAGCAGACGGTCCTGTCGGCCGAGGGACACGTGCTCGTCGGAGAGCTCATGCTCGACGCGCTCGCAAAGCTTCCGGCGTGCGATGCGGTCGCGGGGGTGGAGCTCGGCGGCTGCCCGCTCGCCAGCGCCGTCGCCCTCACGAGCCAGCTCCGCGGAAGGCCGCTCGACGCGGTGTATGTCCGCAAAGAAGCCAAGGACCACGGCTCGAAGCGCCTCGTCGAAGGCGACGCGCACCTGCCGCCCGGCGCGGCGCTGACGATGCTCGAAGACGTCACGACGACCGGCGGCTCGACGCTCGCCGCCGTCCAGAAATTGCGCGCGGCCGGGTACGTCGTGCGCGGCGTCGTCACGCTCGTCGATCGCCTCGAAGGCGGGCGCGAGGCCCTGGAGGCCGCCGGCCTTTCGTTCGTTGCACTCTACACGCGTTCGGATTTCATCGCCGACGACGCGTGACCGCCGACGCGTGAGCGTCGGTTGTGTGAGCTGTGTGAGAGCGCTACGGCTTCAACGCGGCGCCGAGGAGGTCCGTCGGATCCGCGCCATCCATCAGGCCGTCCGGATCGTCCGCGGGCGCGCGCTTGGTGCTCGCGCGCGAACCGGACGCCTTGGACTTCGAAGGCTCGTTGCCGAGGGCGTCGCCGAACGTCGACGCGACGTCGGGCGTGCCGGCGCTCCCCGAACGACGCTCGCTCGAGGCGCTCGACGACGAGGTGTGGCTCGACTTCGACGCGTGACGCGAAGACGTGGACGACTTCGACGCGACCGGTTCGGCCTTGGGCGCGGGCGCTTCGGCGGGCGGCGCGGACTTCGGAGCGACGCCGGAGACGGCGAGGACCGTCGGAGGCAAGCTCGAAACCGGCACGGACGGCGGCGCGGCGACCGTGGGCGCAGCCGCCATTTCGGGCGCGCGCGGCGCCGGAGCAGGACGCGGCGCGGGCGGACGCGCACGCACGGTTTGCGCGGGAGAAGCCACCGGCGCGGGCGCTTCGGCCTCCGCCGAGCTGCGCCCGAACAAGCCGGTCGCGAAGAACATGAACGCGACGCCGAACGCCGTGCCCGCGACGAACCACATGCCACGCATCGGCCGCGACGGTGGCGGCGGCGTCAGCACCGTCGGCACCTGCGGCTGGAACATCGGCGACGACGCGTACGCGATCGCGGCCTGCGAGAACCCCAACGGCGGCGCCGGCGGATACGGCGAAGGATGCGCCCCCGCGACGGAATGCACCGGCACAGAATGCGCGGGCAACGCATGCGCGGGCGCGGAGTGCGCGGGCGGGAACGACGAAGGGTGCCCCACCGGCCCCGCAGCGGGGCGACGCGACGGCGACAGCGACCAACTCGGCGGCGCGTACCGCCCCGGAGGAACCGGCGCGCGCTCAGCCGCGGTGGAGAGATCGTCCGATCCGTTCACGGGCGCCGGCGGCGCCTGCCGGCTCGGCCACGGCGACGAAGGCAGCTCCGTCACCGTCGAGTCGGTCGGATCGTTCGAAGCGAACCCGGGCAAGGCGCCGCCGTCGTAACCGCCGTCCGACCACTCCGACTCCGGATTCACGTCGTCGAACGAAGGCACCGGAGCCGCGTAGAGGATCGGCGAGGGCCGCTCGCGCTCGCCGGACGGCTCTTCGGACAGACCGTCCTCGGCCGGCGCGCGATCGCTCTTTCGCTTTCGAAGCACGCCGAGCTCGCCGAAGTCCGAGCGCACCATCGTCTCCGGCATCGGAGCGGCGCGCGTCGTCGGCTCGGTCCCGTCGATCGACGCCGACATCGGATGCGGCGCGTGCGGCATCGGTCCCGGTCGCGTCGATGGGCGCGTCGAGGGACGCTTCCGCGTCGGCGCGGTCTCCGTGACGTCGTCGCGCGTCCGCTCGAGGAGGGCGTCATCGACCGGACGCGCCTGGGTGTTCTCCTCCGCCGGGAAGTCCATGCCGTCGATCGGCGCGAGGCCGAGCGGCGGCAGATCGCCGAAGACCTCCAAGCTCCCGAGCTTCGGCAACGGCTCGTCGATGCGCGGGAGCAGCGGCGGCGGCGCGATGGGCGGCAGGGGCGGCAGCGACGTCACGACGTCGGCGTTCGCTTGCGCCGCGTTCGAGCTCACGCGGGCCGGGAGCGGCGGCGGAGGCCGGCTGGAACGACGGAGCGGCGGCGGGAGCGACGTGCCCGCCTTCTTCGGAAGCGGCGGCGGAGGCTTGCGCGAGGGCGACGGCGTGGACGCGAGCTTCGCCGGCGGCCCCGACGGCGCGACGTTCACGGGCGAGACCATCGGCGCCGTCGACCGCGACACGATCACCGGCGGGATCGACGGAGCCCGTCGAAGCGTGGTCGCGGTCTCACTCGGAGTCGCGAGCGGGAGCGGGAACGGGACGTTCTCGAGCGCGTTCATCTTCGTCGGGAGCTCCGACTCCGCGTCTTCGAGCGCGAGCGCCATCGCACGGCTCTCGGCGCTCGAAGGCGGCGCGGGCGGCGCGTTCGAGGAGATCGACGGCGGACGCGTCACCGGCCGAATCGCCGGCCGTCCCGCAGCAGGCAGCGGCGGCGGCACCGATCCTTTGGACAAATTGGGAAGGATTCCTCGCTTGGCCATGGGTTCGGTGATCCTCGACTCCGGACGACGCTCGATGTCTCCGCCGTCGTGCATCTTCCATGCTCAGTCTAGCGTGGGATTCGCCGTCCATCCAACTCGCCGATGCCTCGTCGAGCGAGGATCGTTCGACGCACTGCGCCGGGATCTCCGCCGATCCACACCCGGGGACCATTCCGACCAGGCCACCGGCCGGTGTGCCCGTCCTTTTCCACCCCGGCAACCAAGCGTGATAGATCTCCCATCGTGGACGCGAAACGCATCGACGTTCTGTCGGACTCGACGGGTGAAACCGCAGAAAAGGTCGTTCGCGCGGCGATGTTGCAGTTCCCGCACTCGGGAGCACACATCCGCCTCCATACGCGCGTTCGTACGAAGGAAGCCGTGCGGCCGATCCTCGAGCGCGCCGCACGCGAAGGGGCGCTCGTGGTGTTCACGGTCGTGAGCCCCGAGCTCCGCGAGTACATCCACGCCCTCAGCTACGAGCTCCGCGTCGAAGCGCTCGACCTCATCGGCTCGCTGATCGGCAAGCTCACGGTCTACCTCGATCGCCACCCGATCAACACGCCGAGCGGGATGCTGCCGCTGTCGGACGAGTACTTCCGGCGCATCGAGGCCGTCGAGTTCACCGTCAAGAGCGACGACGGCAAGGAACCGCGCAACTTCAAGAAGGCGGATCTCGTGCTCGTCGGTGTCAGCCGGACGTCGAAGACGCCGCTCTCGACGCTGCTCGCGCAACGCGGGCTCAAGGTCGCGAACCTGCCGCTCGTCCTCGGCGTGAACACGCCGCCGGAGCTCGAAGAGGCGAACCAAGAGCGCATCGTCGGCCTGACGATCGGGCTCGAGCCGCTCGTCGAGATCCGCAAGGCGCGCCTGCGCCAGCTCGGCATGAGCGTGGACGCGAACTACGGCCTCAAGGATCAAGTGAAGGCCGAGCTCGAATACGCGCAGAACGTCTTCGCCAAGCACCCGAGCTGGTCCGTCATCGACGTGACCGGACGAGCCATCGAAGAGACGGCCGTCATCATCCTCGAGTCGCTCAAAGAGCGCGAAGAGGCGCGGCTCATCGCGAAGCAGATCGTCTGAGCCCTCGTCGCGACGAGCGAAGCGAGCGAAGCGTCAGTTGCACTCGCAGATGCTCGCGCACGCGGCGCCGCCACCGCATTCGGACAGGCATTGCTTGTCGCACGTCGGGCCGCTGTTCGAGTTTCCGGCGGTGCCGGTGCTGGCCGGCGGCGGGCTCGCGGCGCCGGCGGGCTCGCATCGCTCCTCGGCGACTTGCGCGCAGACGCCGAGCTCGGTCTGCGTGCTCAAGAGGTGCTGCGCTTGGTCGCACGTCGTGAAGGTGCCCATCGGGCAGATCGAATCGCCGCAGCCGCAGACGAGCTCGGCGATCGAACCGCGAATGCGGAAGCCGCAGTGAGGCGTCGCTTGGGTGTCGACGATCACGCTCGGGCACGTGCTGACGGCGCGGCAGAGGACGGCGCCGGTTCCGCTCTCGACACCGCAGTCGGCGCCGAGGATGCCGGCGTCGGCCGTGGTGCTGGTGTCGGTCGTGCTGGTGTTGCTGCCGCTGCCGCTCTGGACGGTCGGCTCGAGGGCGCATCCCGCGACGACGGCGGCCCCGGCGAGCGCGCGAAGGACGTGACGGCGGTGCCCGGTGCGAAAGCCGACGAACATGGCTCCGCGAACGTGCCCGACCACGTGTTTCGTGGCCAACTTTCGGGTGTTTTTGCGGCCATTCCGGGCGATTTTTCGGCCCGCGCCTCCACGGGACGCCCTGCCCCACGCGGGCCGAACTTCCCCCCCGGAGGACGTGCGGGTAGCGTTCGCGCATGGTCACCGAAACGAACGACGCCGCGCCTCCCCCGCCCGCCGATCCCGCCCGCGCGCTCGATCGCCTCCTCGCGGCCGCCGCCGAGGACGCCGCCTTCGCGCTCGCGTGCGGAGGAGGAGCTTCGGTGTTCGAAGATCTCGGCAAGCGCCGCGAGACCGCCTACGAAGCGATCTTGGCCGGGCACGCGTCGAGCGGCTTGCTCGCGGGGTCCGACCGGTGGCGCGTCGAGCTGACGCGGGCGATGGCGCCCCTGCACGCCCCGGCGCTCCTGCCGATGGGCGACGTGATCCGGGAACGCGTCACGCTCGAAGGGG